>CAITIX010000406.1 GCA_903892565.1 uncultured Acidobacteriia bacterium | reverse complement strand
TCCCACTTTCCCACCGCTCCGGCGAGTTCTCTTTCTCTCTTAAGAACCAAAACAAGAAAGCCCCCGTCGGCCAGCCGACGCAGCGCCAAAGGGGCGGTAGGCTAAACCGGACAGATCACGTGTGAATCAAACCGGACAGAATGACAAACTACGAACACGCCGACCGGCACGCCGACCGGCGAGCCTGCGCCGACACCATTGCGTCCGCAGAGCGCGTTGAGTATGATCTGATGGATTCTTTCCAAAGGGAGCGTGAACCGGATGTTTCGACTTCGAGCGGTATTCATGGCGGGTGCGGTAGTCCTTCTGCACTCTGCGGCGTTCGGCCAGCAGTCTTCGGGACTCGATATCTCCGGCGCGTGGTTCAACGTGTACCAGGGCACGGATTCGAACGCTACCATCCCACTCGTCGCCTACGGCGGATATCCTTTGAACGAAGCGGGCCGCCTGTACGCGTTGACCTGGGATCCGTCGCGCATGACCGAGCGCCAGCAGCAGTGCGCGCAGTATAGTCCTCACTTCCTATTGCACGGCGGAGGCAACTATCGCTTCTGGGAAGAGCGCGATCCGTTTACGCAAAAACTCATTTCCGTCAAACAGTACGGGCAAATCACCGAAGGCACGCGCACCATTTGGATGGACGGCCGTCCGCATCCGCCCGCCTACGCGCAGCACACGTTTCTGGGATTCTCCACTGGCCAGTACGATGGCAACGTGCTCACGGTGACGACCACGCACATGAAGCGCAACTGGATCAAAGCCAACGGCATGACGCAGAGCGATCAAGCCACCATGGTGGAGCATTTCATCCGCCACGGCGATCGCCTGACGTACGTTTCTGTGCTGACCGATCCCGTTTATCTCGCCGAGCCCTTGATGCGCACCACGGATATGATGCGCAGTACGCGCAATCCCGACGCCTGGCTGTACGCGTGCGACGACGGCGAGCAGGTGGTCGGTCGTCCCATGGATCAAAGTCCGAATTACCTCTACGGCAAAAATCCTTACTTGACCGAGTTTTCGTTGAAGTATCAAATTCCGCTCGCGGCCGCGCTGGGCGGTCCGGAGACCACGTATCCCGAATACCTGGCGAAGATGAAAGATTCCGGCGGACTCGAAGCCGTAGCCAAGGCCGAGCAGTCTCCCGCGCCTGGGCCTCCGCACACCAGCAAAGCCGTCGACCCCACGCCGCACGATGGACAAATCCACGTCCTGAAAGTGCAGGGTAACGTTTACTTGTTGGCCGGTGAGACCTCGAACATCACGCTACAGGTCGGCGAACAGGGAGGCTTTGTGGTCGACACGGGCTCCGGCAAATTGTCCGACAAGGTCGTAGCCGAAATCAAGAAGCTGATTGGCGATAAGCCTTTGCAGTTCATCGTCAGCACGAGTTTCCATCCCGACTACACCGGAGGCAACGTGAAGGTTCGCGCCGCCGGAGCCGATCCCAGCGTGCTCGGCTCGTTCTTCTCCGCCGGTGCGCAGGCGTTTGCCGACGCGGGCGTTGGCGCCACGATCATCGGCCATCAGAATGTTTTGAACCGCATGAGCGCCCCGACCGGCAAAGCTGCGCCGACGGATTCAGAAGGCTGGCCGAGCGATACCTTCCTGGAAGGACGCCGCCGCAAATACTATAACGACGAAGCGGTCGAAGTGTTCTGGGAACCGAACGCTGCCACCGACGGCGATACGATCGTCCAGTTCCGCCGCTCCGATGTGATTGCTACTGGCGATATTTTCACCACCACGCAGTATCCTTTCATCGACGTCAAAAACGGCGGCAGCATTTTCGGCGAGATCGACGCGCTGAACAATATTCTCGATAAGACCGTCTACAAGCACCTGGGCGAAGGCGGAACGCTGATCATCCCGGGCAAGGGACGCATCTGCGACGAGTACGAGGTCTCCGAATATCGCGACATGCTCATCGTGATTCGCGATCGCGTCAATGCGATGCTCAAGAGCGGTGCGACGCTCGAACAAGTGCAGGCCGCGCGCCTCACGGCGGATTATGACGATCGCTACGGTGCCAACGCCGGCGCATGGACCACGAACATGTTCGTGGAAGCAATCTACACCAGCTTGAAGGATGGGCGTCCCAAGCCCAAGAGGGTCGCGGCGCAAGCTAAGTAATCGCGTGGGGCAAGCTTTAGCTTGCGGAGGGCTTCAGCCCTCCCAGACTCATTGAAACGCCAAACTGCGAGGCCCAAGCCTCGCGCAAGCTGAAGCTTGCCCCACTTCTTATTTACCAGGACCCGTTAGATCGCGCACACGCTTGTCGAAATTGTCGACCTCATCGGCCGGTGCGCACACATCTTCCATCATTCCCTGCCATCCGTCTACGGTCTTGATATTCGTCACCAGATGGAAACGCTTGGTTTGCCCCACCCACGGCTTGCTGTAATACTTCGGATCCGTGATGGTCCAATTCAGCTCCAGCGTGTTGTAGTTCGTGCGGTGATAGCGTTCTTCCAGGTGCATGCCCTCCGAGTGCGGATAGCCGAAGTGATCCACCCACGTGCGCTCGTCGTGGCCGGTGGAATTCACCACCAGGACATCGCCTTCCCAGCGAGCCACCGAGTAGCCCCACCAGCGCGCCTGATCCGGATCGTCCGGCAGCTTGCGCCCATCAAGCCAAATGGGACGAACGCCGTAGCCCCACATATAGTGTTGATAGATGCGATCCGGTAACTGCACGAACTCGATCGGATCGGGATAAATCAGCGCGCGCGTCACGCCCATCGGATTGCAGTATTGATAAGGATCCGTCCCGTTCGCGGGAGAAACCGCGCGCCGCCGCCCGATGGCTTCTTCCGGATGCGCAGCCGCGTCCGCCGTCCCCAGCAAACGTCCGTAAGAAGGCTTATTCGCGTCGTACGCTTTTTGTCCGGCAGCGGTAAACGCGGGTACGTCGTTGCTGAAGCCGCGATCGCCGCAATCGGGACATGTGGAACCGCCGCCCCATCCCAGTTGCGTATTACTGCGAGTCCATACCCCCGCGAGATCATGCGGATGGAAGGGCTTGTCGATCGGCAGCGTCCGCTTCAGCGGCGCAGTCTTCGCGCCTTCTTGTGCAATGGACGGCGTCGTCGACACAGCGATCAGAAGCGCCGCGAAACCCAGATCGAAGATACGGTTTCTCATTCAATTTATCCTTGCGGGCCCGGCTGGGAGTTTCGTCTCCGATCGGGCATTCTTAAAGTCCCGAAAACTCTATCATTGCGTTCGGGCAGTGTCAAAGGGCCGGAGGACTCCATGTCGCTAGTATGTGATCTGTCCGGTCTAATTCACACATGAACTGTCCGCTTTTGAAAAAGCGGCGGGGGAAGCTGGAGGTTGGACACCTCACAGCAGTACTCCGCG
>CAITIX010000405.1 GCA_903892565.1 uncultured Acidobacteriia bacterium | reverse complement strand
TGTGAATTAGACCGGACAGATCACATACTAGCGACACTGCAAGGCTGTCCAGTTGACGCTGCGTGGCGCCGACTATATAAGGCCGCCTGACCATAGGCGGTCATCCAGGGTTTCAGCGAGCGGTGTTGATTCCCGTGTTGAGGAATGTGTCGATGGACGAAGATCTGCCCGTATCAGGCCCAAATTGCTTCTGTTTCCGTTCACCAACACAGCGGAGGGTCTCGCGCTATGATGGCAACAAGCGTGCACCAAGATGCACGAGAGCATGCAGCGGAAAACAGCAGTCATCGTCGCGGCGGCAGCGTGCGTTGCCGTAGGGCTGGGAGCATGGGCGTACTTCCGGAATGGATCCAGCATCCAATACCGCACGGCGGCGCTGTCGCACGGGGATATTAATGCCACGATATCCGCCACCGGCAATCCGAACGCGGTGGTGACGGTGCAAGTGGGCTCGCAAGTCTCCGGCATCATTCTGGCGCTATTCGCCGACTTCAATACGAAAGTCACCAAAGGCCAGTTGATCGCCCAGATTGATCCCGCGCCGTTCCAGGCCAAGGTGAATCAAGCGCAGGCGAACGTGGATGCAGCGAAGTCCGCCGTAGTCAATTCTCAAGCGGTCGTGCAGCAGGCCGTGGCGGGTATTCAAGCGGCGAACTCCGCGCTCGCCGCCGCCGTGGCAAATGTTGTGAAGGCGCAGGCCATTGAGGCGGACGCCAAAGTAAAAGTCGACCGCCGCGTCATCATGGTGACGCAGGGCGCGGTCGCTAAAGAAGAGCTGGAAACCGCCCAGACAACATACAAATCGGCAGTGGCGGATCATGACGCGCAAGTCGCACAGCAGCATGCGGCCGAAGACAACCTCAAGGTTGCGCAGGCGCAATTGAATGTGGCGAATTCGGTCCTGGCCGCAAACCAGTCGCAAGTGAAGCAGTTTAGCGCGGCATTGCAATCGTCCCAAATCGACTTAAATCACACGAAGATCACAGCGCCGGTGGACGGTGTGGTGGTTTCGCGCAACGTAGATGTCGGACAAACGGTTGCCGCGAGCTTGGCGGCTCCTACGTTATTTCTGATCGCGCAGGATCTGACGAAGATGCAGGTGGATACGAACGTCTCGGAAGCGGACGTGGGACGCGTGCGCGTGGGCCAGTACGCCACGTTTACGGTGGATGCGTATCCCGGGCGCACATTCATCGGCAACGTGACTTCGATTCGTAAAGCGCCCATCAATGTTCAAAACGTGATTACCTACGATGCCGTGATTGGCATTTCCAATCCGGACTTGAGCTTGTTCCCCGGCATGACCGCGAATGTGAAGATTCTGGTGAATCAACGCGTGAACGTACTGAAGGTTCCCAACGCCGCGCTGCGTTATCATCCGGCGGCTGGGACAGCAGCGGCCACTGCGGTTCCGGCCAGCACTAAAAAAGGATCTGCCAAGAGCCCGCCGGAGAAAGTTGCCTGGACTCTGGACGCGAACAAGAAGCCGCTGAAGGTTGTGCTCACGACGGGTGAAACCGACGGCAATTACACGGAAGTCACGTCCGGCACTTTGAAGGATGGAGACCAAGTAATTATCGCGGAGATGGAAACGGGAACGGCGGTAGCCTCTGCTCCGGCCACTCCGACCGGACGAGGTCCCGGATTCTGACGGAACGCCATGGCAGCCATTATCGAAATCAAGGACTTGGTAAAAGATTTCCAGCTGGGGACAGTTCCCGTGCACGTACTGAAGGGCATCTCGTTCGTCATTGAACACGGAGACTTCGTCTCGCTTATGGGGCCGTCTGGATCCGGCAAATCCACACTCATGAACATCCTCGGATGCCTCGACACGCCTACTTCGGGAAGTTACAAACTGGACGGAGTCAGCGTGGGGGATCTTGACAGCGACCAGTTGGCGGAAATACGAAACAAGAAAATCGGATTTGTGTTCCAGCAATTCAATCTGCTGGCGCGAACCGCCGCGTCCGAAAATGTGGAGTTGCCCCTGGTCTATTCCGGCACACCCGAAAAGGAGCGGCACGAGCGGGCGATGAAAGCTTTGCTCGCCGTGGGACTATCGGGACGCGAGAATTATTTGCCGAGTCAGTTGTCCGGCGGCCAGCAGCAGCGCGTTGCCATCGCGCGATCGCTCGTAAATAATCCGACGATCATCCTGGCGGACGAACCCACGGGAGCGTTGGATTCACGAATTGGCATCGAGATTATGGCGATCTTCCAGCGCTTGAATCGCGACGATGGTATCACCATGATCGTCGTGACGCATGATCCGGATATCGCAAGCTACGCCAGCCGCAACCTGCTCTTCAAAGACGGCACACTGCATGCGGATGTGCGGCTCGAAAAGCCACGCGATGCGAGCAAAGACCTGGAGCAACTTTCCGCCGAGCCCGTCCAACAAAAGGCTGCCGTATGAATACGCTCGGCACCAGCATCACGATTGCATTAAGGGCCCTGCGTGTGAATAGCGCGCGTTCGGCGCTGACGATGCTGGGGATTATCATCGGCGTCGCGGCCGTGATTGCCATGGTGGGCGTCGGCGCGGGCGCCACCGCCAGGATTCAGCAGCAGATCCAGAGCATCGGAAGCAACCTGATCATCGTGCTGCCGGGCAGCATCAGCGCCAATGGCGTTCGCCTCGGCTCCGGCGGTGTCGCAACATTGACGCAGGACGACGCGAAGGCCATCGCCGCGGAGTGCCCGTCTGTCGCGATTACTGCCCCTACTGTGCGTGGCGGAGTTCAGGTGGTCTACGGAAGCAACAACTGGGCCACCAATGCTCAGGGCGTGACTCCGGATTATTTGACGATCCGCGACTATACGATGTTATACGGTCTGTTTTTCACCACACAGGACGTCGATGCAGCCGCGAAGACGGCTGTTTTAGGTGAAACCGTCGCGCAAAATTTATTCGGTGATATCGATCCCACGGGCCAAGTGGTGATTATAAAAAACGTACCGTTTACGGTGGTCGGTGTGCTGACACCGAAAGGCCAGTCGCCCACGGGTCAGGACCAGGACGACATGATTCTGCTACCCATTTCTACCGCCACGCAAAAGGTTCTCGGTGCGAACAAGGCAAATGCCAAAGCGGTTAGCTCCCTGATGGTGCAAGCCACAAGTCCGCAGGCCATGAATCAAGCGATCGAGGAGGTGAAGGAACTGCTCCGCGAACGCCATAGAATTTTGCCAGGGGGCGACGACGACTTCACGATCCGCAATCTCACGGAAGTGTTTGCCGCTCAGGAAACCTCGGCGCAAGTCATGTCGATCCTGCTGGGCGCGATCGCATCGGTTTCCCTCATCGTAGGTGGCATCGGGATCATGAATATCATGTTGGTCTCGGTAACGGAAAGGACCCGAGAGATCGGGCTGAGGCTCGCCGTAGGCGCGAAGAGGGGCGATATCCTCTCGCAGTTCTTAGTGGAAGCGGTGACGCTTTCCGTGCTGGGCGGAATCATAGGGATCGCCGTCGGCCTGACGGCTTCGCTGCTGATATCGCATTTCGCGCAATGGTCCACGCAGGTCAGTATGTTATCGATCCTGACGTCGTTCCTGTTCTCCGCGTTGGTCGGCGTGTTCTTCGGCTATTACCCGGCACGCAAAGCGGCGTACCTGAATCCGATTGAGGCTCTTCGATATGAATGATGCGATGCGGCACGGCAATGCTCGCCTATCTATCGTGTGCGGGGCCGCTGTTTGCGCGACGACTGTGTTGCTCTTGTTTTCGAGCGCTTGCATGATCGGTCCCAAGTATCAGCGTCCCGCTTTTCCTGTATCGCCGGCTTTTAAGGAAGCGTTGCCGGCGGGCTGGAAGGAAGCCCAGCCCAATGACGCAGCGCCGCGAGGCAAGTGGTGGAGCGTTTACAACGATTCGCGGCTCGATGCGCTCGAAGACCAAGTAAATATCTCGAATCAAAATGTGCTCGCCGCCGATGCTCAGTTTCGCGAGGCCAAAGCAGCGGTCCGCATCGCACGCGCCGGCTTGTTCCCTTTTGTCGGCACGGCACCGTCGGCCACGCGTTCCGGAGGGGGCTCCGGTCAGCGCGAACTTTACACGATACCGGTTGATTTGACGTATCAAGTCGATGTTTGGGGAAGCATTCGGCGGGGCGTGGCGGCAAATTCCGCTCTCGCGCAGGCCTCGGCATCCCAACTAGAAAACGCGCGCTTGTTATATCAAGCGGAACTCGCCGCCGATTTCTTCCAGATTCAGGGATTGGATGCCGAGCAAATGTTGCTGGAAGCGAC
>CAITIX010000404.1 GCA_903892565.1 uncultured Acidobacteriia bacterium | reverse complement strand
GGACGATTTCGTCACTTCCGGTGCGGCCGCCGGATTCGAAGCTCCCACGGCGCGTCGTGCGGATCAAATCTCGATCGATGGCGTGCGCCTGCCATACCTGAAGTTTCCGAGAAATCCCAAGAACTGACTTCTCTATCGACATTCTCTATCAAAGACGCGAGCCCCTTAAGCAGCCGTAGTAAGATGCAGGTTACATGGGTAAGCGCCGGAGTCAATGGGCCATTTGCGCTTTGATCGTCATTGCGAGCGCAACGGCCGCCCAGTTTTCCGATCGCCTGAGCTTCTTTCGTCTCCTGCATCGAAAATCTCTCGACGTGCATTTCATCGTGCGCGGGCAGCAACGCGTTTCCAATATCGTTCTCATCCTGATGGATCAAAAATCCATCGATACGTTTACCGAGCCCATGCTTTTCTGGCATCCCCACTACGCGCAAGCCATTCGCGCGGCCAGTGATGGAGGCGCACGAGTCATGGGCCTCGACCTTGCCTTTGGCGTCAACGTAAATAAGTGGGAAAAGGATTACGACCAGATCCTGGCTGCTGCCTTGACCACCGCATCAATGCCCGTCGTCTGCGCCTACGTCCCCGAGTTGATCACGAATCAGACGACGGATCCGGTTCCCCTCAACCTCGCAGCGGCCGGCCTCGGATTAACAGGCTTTCCGAACCTCACCTCGGACGTCGACGATTTTATCCGCGACCAGGAAATCATCGAAACAACCGCGGCGAACGGCGACCCTAGCGCTCCACCCGCTCACTCTTTGGCTTTGCGCGTAGCCGAAAAATATCTTGGAGCCGACGTCGAATCCTCCGATGGCCGCTTGATGCTTGGCGGCCACGAGATTCCCACCGTTCGCAAGAACACCATCGCCATCAATTACGCCGGACCCGCGGGAACGTTTCCGCGTGTCTCTTTGGCCGATGTTGAAGCGGCGGCGAAGCGCGGAGACAAGGCGCAACTGCGAGCGTGGTTTGCAGGAAAGGTCGTGCTGCTCGGCACAGACGACAAAGGCGATCGCCGGGACACTCCGTTTTTCACGCTCTTCCGTGGAGCCGAATGGTCCACCCCCGGCGTGGAGATTCACGCCAACACCATACGCACCTTAATCGAACGGCGCTTCCTGCGGCCTGCGCCCAGCGGAACCATGTTCGCCGCGCTCGTGCTTTTCTGCGGTCTCACGGCGGCCATCGTGATCTCGCTGGAGAACACCGTCATCGCACTGTTGCTCCTCGCGGAGATCGCGATTATTTCCGCCTTCACGCATATCCTGTTCCGCAACGGCTGGATTTTTTCCACCTCCGAACTTTTGCTCGGTGTCGCGATCTGCGCGCTCGGCGTCGGCGTCTACCGATTCTGGATTACACAGCAGCGCGGCGCTCTCTTCCGCCGTGCGATCTCTCTTTTTGTCGGACAACAAGTAGCCACCTCTCTCGACGAAGCCGAAGACATCGCGCTCTCCGGCCGCCGCCTGTCCGTCACGATTTTGTTCACCGACATCCGCGGCTTCACCGCCTTCACGGAAAAGATGTGCGAGGAGCAAGGCCCCGAAGTGGTGGTCAAACTTTTGAATGACTACCTGGCCATGATGGTGTCGTTGATTGTCACCTACGGCGGGCATGTCAACAAGTTCATCGGCGATGGCATCCTCGCCGTTTTCTGCGACGAGGACAAAGGAGCCACCCCTGGCGATCATGCGCTTCGTGCCGTGCAATGCGCCACACGCATGGTCACCGCCCCCAGCCAATTTGAAACCGGTGCCGGACTGCATTCGGGCCTCACCGTTGTGGGCAACGTAGGCTCCGCCGAAAAGATGGAATTCACTGTGCTGGGCGATACCGTCAACTTAGCTTCGCGGCTCGAAAGCTTGAACAAAGAGCAGCACACCCGCCTTCTGATGAGCGACACCACGCAGCAAATGCTCGGAGGTCAGATCGCCACCGTGCGCTTAGGCGCCGCGGGAGTCAAAGGCAAAGCGCATCTCGTCGATTTGTATACCGTCGCATCGCTTGCACCCGTGGAAAAGGCCGCGCCGCGCTAGTCCTGCAGCATCCTTTCTGCGGATACTGTAACGTTGTAGCGCTCCATCGCGATCTCCGTAAGCGCCTTGAGAAATTGCGGACGATCCCGCAGCACACGCGCAAAATCGCTCTTTTCCAGAACAAATAAATCGCAGCGCGAACGTGCGCGGACATTGGCCGTGCGCGGCGCCGAAAGCAGCAGCCCAATCTCGCCGAAGAAATTCCCTTCGCCCAAGGTCGCCGTTACATTTCCCGAACTGTCCACAACTTCCACTTCGCCGCGCGATATCAAATACAACTCGCGGCCCATTTCTCCCTTCCGGATAATTTGTTCGCCCGCCTGAAACACGACGGGTTTCAACGCCATGATCAAGGAGGACAAAAGGACGGCATCGCCTCCCTGGAAGAGCGGAACTTTCTCCAGCGTTTCGCGATTTAGAATTTCTACCCATCGGCGCCCGTCGCGATCCAGTAAGTCAAATGCGGCCTTAGGACCCCACGTGCCCGCCGCGTAATTGGGATACTCCACCGGCTCTGTTTTCCAGAAATCCAAAATGGGCTGCGCGATCCGCCATGCGGTTTCCACAAGGTCCGTGCGAGAGAACAACGTCGCGTCGCCGTTCATGCAGTTATATAGAAGAACTTCGTAGCCAACGCCGCGTGAAGCGCGGAACGCCTGGCTGTAATCAAAGCGCATGTTTACGTTTTGCAAGGACATCACGGGCCCAGGAGCTTTTGCTTGCATCCGCAACTCCACACCCTGATCTGGCTGGATGTGGAAAATCAGACGATTCGGCTCCAGCGATTCCACCGGCGTCCCACGAAAGACCACCGCCGGAACGCTCTTCAACTGAACGACAATTTCCGTGCCGCGCTTCCACAAGCGTTTGCCGGAGCGCAGATAAATCGGCACGCCTTCCCAGCGCCAATTATCAATGTGCAGTTTCATCGCCGCAAACGTTTCAGTCACCGATTGCGGAGGCACACTCGGCTCGCCGCGATAGCCCGGCACGGGCTTCGCCGCCACATCCGTTCCCGCGCCATACTGGCCGCGCACCGTATTCTTGCGTACTTCCTCGGGGCCCATGATGCGAACAGCATCCAGCACTTTGGATTTCTCGTTACGAATCGCTTCCGGCGCAAAGGATGTCGGCGGCTCCATGCAGAGATACGCCAGCATCTGGAACATATGGTTCTGGATCATGTCGCGCACAACACCGGAGCGATCGTAGTACCCGCCGCGCCCCTCCACGCCCACCGCTTCCGCAACACTGAACTGGATGTGGTCGATAAAATTGCGATTCCACAAAGGCTCAAACAGTCCGTTCGAGAAACGGAACGCCAAAATATTCTGCACCGTCTCTTTGCCCAGGTAATGATCGATGCGGTAGATCTGATCCTCCGACCAGTACT
>CAITIX010000403.1 GCA_903892565.1 uncultured Acidobacteriia bacterium | reverse complement strand
AGCGCGACCATCGGTTTCTGCGCCGGAGGCGGCAGCAGCTTCCGCTTCGCGGCGGAAGTTCCCGAGCTGAGCGCTGCGGTGGTGTTTTACGGTACTCCGCCGACGGAAGCGCAGATGGCGAACATCAAAGCTCCGGTTATTGGTTTTTACGGCGAGAACGATGCGCGCGTGACGAGCCCCGTGGACCCAACCATCGCCGCAATGAAGAAGCTCGGCAAATTCTACGAGCCGCACGTGTATCCGAAAGCCACGCACACCTTCGTCATGTTCCAGGAGATTGCGGCCAACACCGCGGCACTCAACGACTCCTGGCCGCGCGCGATCGCATTCATGAATCAAAACACGCGGTAAGCGAGCCCGAGAGCGCTCACCGCGTCTTGTAGAACTGAATAAACGTATCGTCGGGCGCTTGCGCCATGATGAACATCCCGGTCGGCTGACCCGTGGTGGACACAACCGGAATGCCCGCATTGCGCAAGTTCTGCGTTAGCACGTTCACATCCGGCACGCCGAGTCGAAACAGAGTCGCGCCGACGTCGTGAATGGTCGGGTGGTACATTTTCTGCGCCACGCCTTTGAACTCCACGAAGTCCAGATGCATCTGCGTGCCGGGAATCACGGACTCGGTCGTTCTATACTGCACGCCTTTTAAGCCGGCAACGTCCAGAGCACCCGTACCAAAGGCAGTCGGCGCGCCCGGTTGGAAGCCGAGTTGATCGCGATAAAAATGCAGTGTGTAATCCAGGTCTTCCACCGTGAGCGTCATCTTCATGTCCGTGACGTTGGGCGATCCTCCACCGGGCGCGGAGGCCTTATCGGCGTCGCTGGCTTGCGCCAGCAGCAGGAAATAACCGTCGGGATCTTTCACCACAATCTGACGCTGCCCACCGCTCGCTGTCTTGACGTTCATCGGCTTGCCGCCGGGAGTGACGATCTCGGCGTGCGCGGCCACGAGCTTTGCGACTTGCGCGTCCAGATCGCGCACCGTGAGTGTCATCAGCGTAGCGCCTGGATCAGTGAGCTTGCGGCGAATATTCTTCGTGCCGACATCCTTGAAATCTTCCTGCTCCAGGTGAACGTCTTTATTGGCAAGAGCGACTTCGGCTGAGCGGTACATGGCGTTATCCGACGCCAGATACATCGGTCCGATGATGGGGAGCAACTTGATATAGGCGGTGGGATTGTCGACCGGTCCGCGTGGCCCGCGGTTCATCGTCAGTCCCAGAGTGTCGCGGTAAAAGACCAGGTTCTTTTCCAGATCGCCGATGAGATGGAGAACGTTTCCGGCCCCTTGCACTTGGGTTATGGGTCCCACCTGCGCGGGCTGGGCCGAAGCTTTCTGTGGGTTGCCCATGGTGAGCAACAAACCGACAACGACAATCCCAGAACTTAGTAGCTTTGCGTTTAATTTCATGGAGCCTCCACGCGACAATGCGCTATTGAGTATAGTGCAGTCAGCATTCCACAAATGAACCGTCGCAGTAAACCGGTGTTCAGCCTATTGCACACGAAATCGGGCCTGTTCAGGCGCAAGTAGTGCTATTTCGCGCGGCCCAAGTAACCCTGAGCCACCATCGACACTTTGTAAATGGATCGCGCCCACTGCTGGTTGCCAGGGCCTTCAGCGCCTCTGCCCACAATGAAAAGTGTTTTCTTGTCCGGCCCTGCAAAAGCGACGCTGGTTGTAGGACGCGGCGTCGGAATCGTGCCCAAGTATTGCCCCTGTGGCGAGAAGACTTGGACGCCGAGAGGTTTGTTGTTGTTCGTGGCTACGTAGAGCCGGCCAGCTGCGTCGATCGCCAGTCCATCGCCACCATTGCGAGTGTCGCCTTCCAAGCGGGCGAAGTTCCGGCGATTGCTGATGGTCCCGTTGGGGCCGACGTCGTATGCCAAGAGAAATTCCGACGGTGTGTTGCTGATGTAGAGCGTCTTCTCATCGGGACTCAGCAGAATGCCGTTCGCCAGTTCGATATCGTTCGCGATTTCCTTCATCGCTCCGGCAGAGTTGATGTAATAGACGCCCGAAATCTTGGGCGTTGTGCCGTCGGTGATATAAACGCCGCCCTGTTTGTCGACGCACAAATCGCGTAACGCAACCAGCGGTTTTCCTTCGAAGCCGTCGGCCAGGACCTTCCGATTGGGAGCCAGAATCCGCACCTGTTGCTTCATGCGCTCCACGTCGACGAGGTTGCCCTTGTAGTCGATCGCCAGAGCTCCGGCGCCATTTGTGTCTTCCAAGTAGGTAGAAATCTTTCCGTCTTTGTCGATCTTGGTGATGTGGCTTGAAACCTGTTGCGCGAACAACAGGCTGCCGTCGGGAGCACCGACGATGCCATCGGCGCTTTCGAATCCAGACCAGACCTGCTGTACTTTCGCTCCGTCGGCAATCACTCCGGAGATCGCGGTGGCCGTACTTTCCGTGGGCGTCTGTTGCGGCACCGCAGATTGGACAAGCACCAGCGTGAAGCCCAACGCCCAAGTCATCGCCCAAGTCATCGTTGTTAAATTCGATTTGCGTCGCATAGAACCTTTCACGTTGCGAAACATCATTTTAGTTCGCCATCGCCAGATATTTCTTGAAAAACGCCATCGCTTTGGGCCATGCATCCTCCGTAGCCGCGGTGTTCTTCCCCAGATCCTGACGATAGAGAAACACGTGTGTTGCGTCCTGATACACGTGTACATCGAACTGTTTGTTCAAGCGCTTCATGGCGGCGGTGGAGGGCTCGATGGTAGGCGCCAGT
>CAITIX010000402.1 GCA_903892565.1 uncultured Acidobacteriia bacterium | reverse complement strand
TAGCTGATCATCTGCGCCGAGCTGCGTAATCCGCCAAGCAGCGAATACTTATTGTTCGAGGCCCAACCGGCCAGCGCCACGCCGTACACGCCCATTCCCGAAATACCAAGAATGAAGAGCACGCCGATGTTCAGGTCCGTTAATTCCATCGTCGAGTGAATCGGGCCGATGGTCATGCCGCCCACATTCATCGCGGGAATATTGAGATCGCCGCCAAAAGGAATCACGGCAATCGGGATCAGCGCAAACATCACCGCGATGAACGGCGCCAACATATAAAAGACCGTGCTGACGTGTGAAGGAATCATGTCTTCCTTCGTAATCAGCTTGACGACGTCGGCCAGCGGCTGCAATAAGCCATGCGGACCCACGCGGCGAGGACCGACGCGCAGCTGGATATGTGCCAGCACCTTGCGCTCCAGCCACTGGAGATAGGCAAGCGCGGTGAGCAGAATAAACGCTACCAGCGCGGCCTTGATGATCGTGAGGATGAAGAAGTTCATTCTTTGTACAGTCCCCCGGGCGATTCCATCACTTCATTGAGGATCTTCGAATACCGCGAAAGAGTACCCGACGTGAATAATGTTTCGTTCGCCGATTGAATCGTGCCCGGCAACGCGGCAACTCGCCCGTTCAGCGGCAGCGTCGGCGCCGCGCCTCCCGTGGCCAGCACCGGAAGCGGCACGTCATACCCATGCACCGTCTTGCGAATTTCGTCGAAGACTTTTTCGGGAAGCCAGATGCCCAGGTTCAAACCCATTTCCTTGGCGATCAGTCCGAAAATTTCCAGATCCGTCTTCGTGCCCATCACGCGCACGGCCTGCTTCAGCTTTTGTACTTCGCCGCAGACGTTGGTAACGGTGCCGTTCTTTTCATAAGCCGACGCCGCCGGAAGCACGATGTCCGCCTGCTTGGCCGTCTCCGTCATGAACAAGTCCTGCACCACCACGAAAGCGTTCTTCGATCCGAGCGTCGTATCCTTCAACGGATTCTCGCCCACGATCCACAGCGCGTCGAGGTCCGCGGCCGCCAGCATTTGTTCGCGAGGCAAGCCACCATCGCGCGGAACAAGTCCCATGTCGAACGCGCCGCGCGAGTTCGAATCGTCCACCAGGCAAACGTATTTCACCGGGATGCCCAGCGAATCGCCGAACGCGATCAACTTACGCAGCGCATCGCCCTGGATCGCATCGCCGAACGCGATCACCAGATCGCCCTCAGCCGCAAGCTTCGCCCGTAGCGATTCCACCCCGGCCAGTTCCCCGCCCTTGGCCACGCGAACCGTCGCCGCAGCGTACTTGTCTTCGCGCACTGGGCCCGTGGTCACCGCGTAAATGTGCGCCACATGATGACGGGAATTTGCGCGGGCCTGGAAGCTTAATAAAGGATGCTGCTGCGCAAGATCCGCGCCCACCACCAACACCGCTTTCGCCGTGTACAAATCGTTGGTTGTGGCCAACGCGTTGTTGTGTCCGGAAAGTGCATCGAAGAACGTCGCCAAATCTCCCGTGCGGCGATGATCGATATTCTTCGTGCCCAATCCCTGGCGGGCGAACTTCGCGAGGAAGAAATTCTCTTCGTTCGTCGTGCGCGTGGAACCGATCACACCAAACTTGCCGTTGCGCAGAACAATTTCGCCAAACTTGCTGGAGATAATTTCCAAGGCCTTGGCCCAGGAGATCGGCTCGTATCCATTGGCTGTCTTCTGCATGGGGCTTTGCAGACGCTCGGGATGCTCCACGAAGTCGAACGCGTAGCGTCCCTTCACGCAGAGGAACTCGCCGTTGATGCCGCTGCGATCGCGATTGTTCCCGCGAATGATCTTATCGTTGCGAACGCCGAGCGTCGTGCGGCAGCCATCGGAGCAATGCGTGCAAATGGTGCCGACGTGCTCCATTTCCCACGGACGCGTTTGATACCGATACGTGCCGCTGGTGAGCGCGCCCACCGGACAAATATCAATGCATGCGCCGCATTCGTCGCATTCCAGATGATCGTGCTGATTGGGAACAATCTCGGCGATCACACCGCGATTGCCGATGCCCAGCGCTCCCACGCCCATACCTTCGTTGCAAGCTCGCACGCAGCGATAACAAAGGATGCAGCGCGGCGCGTCGAAAAACACAACGGGCGACCACTGTTTTTCGTCCGTATGAACCTTGCGTTCCACGTAGCGGCTTTCGCCTGCGCCGTAGCGAAACACCATGTCTTGCAGTTCGCACTCGCCGCCTTTGTCGCAGACCGGGCAATCCAGCGGATGATTCGTCAGCAGCAATTCCAGCGTGCCCTTGCGCGCCTTCTTTACCACTTCCGATTCCGTATGGACCACCATGCCTTCGGCCACCGGCAGCGTGCAACCCACCTGGAGCTTGGGAGTTTTTTCCACCTCCACCAGGCACATGCGGCAGGCGGCTTGCAGCGAATAACCTTCGTAATAGCAGAACGCGGGGATTTCGACGCCGTTCTGGCGTGCGGCTTCGATCAGAAGCGTGCCCTTCTCCGCTTGTATCTGCTGTCCGTTGAGTGTGAGGGTTACGAGTTCGGCCATTGGATATCTCGCGGATTAAACCGCAACCGTCTCCCTTGTAAGATATTTTTCGAATTCGTCGCGGAACTTCTCGACAATCGAAATGGTCGGCATTGCAGCGGCATCGCCCAGCGCGCAGAACGTGCGGCCCAGCATATTTTTCGAAACTTCACCGATAATATCGATGTCTTCTTTTCTGCCGTGCCCGTCGTAGTAACGCTGCAGCATCTTGCGCAGCCAGGTCGTACCTTCACGGCACGGAATGCACCAGCCGCAGCTTTCATGCGCATAAAACCGCATGATGCGTAGCGCGAAGCCCACCATATCGGTGTCTTCGTCCAGCACCACCATGCCGCCCGAGCCCATCATGCTGCCGATTTTCGCGATGGTGTCGTAATCCATCGCCACGTCGCACTCCTCGGCTTTCAGAATCGGGCACGAAGATCCACCGGGCACTACGGCCTTCAACTTCTTGCCGCCGCGAACACCGCCCGCGATCTCGTTAATCGCCTTCATCATTGGAAAACCGAGCGGCACTTCGTAAACACCCGGCTTATTCACGTGACCCGAGATGCACAGCAACCGCGTACCGCCGTTCTTCGGAGTTCCCAGCGCCGCGTACGCCGCGCCGCCATCCCGGATGATGGCCGGAACCGAGCTGAACGTTTCCACATTGTTCAGGAGCGTCGGCATCGCCCACGCGCCCGCCACCGCCGGAAACGGAGGCTTCATGCGAGGCACGCCGCGCTTGCCTTCAAGCGAATCGAGCAGCGCCGTTTCCTCGCCGCACTCATAGGCGCCCGCGCCCGTGTGGGTATAGAGGTCGAACTTGAAACCCGTGCCCGCGACGTTGTCGCCCAGATAGCCGCGCGCGTAAGCTTCTTCGAGCGCGCGAT
Source organism: uncultured Acidobacteriia bacterium (assembly GCA_903892565.1). GTDB lineage: Bacteria > Acidobacteriota > Terriglobia > Bryobacterales > Bryobacteraceae > Palsa-187. Next base: position 27,501 of record CAITIX010000402.1, on the reverse strand, counting down.
CCATCTTCTCGATTAAATAACGATACTCGCCGCGTATATAGATGTAGCCGACGTGCGCGTCTACCGCGAGGCCCGCGATCAAGATGCCTTCGATCAACTGGTGCGGATCGTATTCGATCAGCAAACGATCTTTGCACGTACCCGGCTCGGATTCGTCGCCATTGACGACGATCACGCGCGGCTTCGGATGCGTCCGCGGCACGAAGCTCCACTTCAGGCCTGTCGGGAATCCCGCGCCGCCGCGTCCGCGCAAGGAAGACGTCTTCACTTCCTCGATGATCGCCTCGGGCGTCATTTCCTTGGCTTTGCGGAACGCTTCGTAGCCTTTGGTCTTGAGATAGACGTCGAGCGTCTCAGAGCCTTCCAGTCCAAAGCGCTGGCTGATCACTTTCGTTTCGAGCGGGCTCGGTTCGTTGTAAAGTACTTTTGCCATGAACTATTGAGCCTTCCTCAAACCGGCATCTCTTAAACCGGCGATCAACTGATCAAACCGCTCCGGCGTGACATGGTGATGAAAATCGTAGTTGATTTCCACGGCGGGGGCCCACGAACAAGCGCCCATACACTCGACTTCTTCGAGCGAAATCAATCCATCCGCCGTCACTTCTTTATGTCCGATGCCGAGCTTCTTCTTGGCGTGTTCGTACAAATCCGCGCCACCCACCAGCAGGCAGCTGATGTTGGTGCACACCTGCACGTGGAACTTGCCGAGAGGCTTGCGGTGCATCATGGAGTAGTAGCCCACGACTTCATCCACTTGCAGCGGCGTAACACCGCAGCGCTTGGCCACTTCCTCGATCAATTCCTTGGTGATCGCGCCGGTTTCATCCTGCGCATACATCAACATCGGGATCACGGCCGAACGCGTCTTGCCTTCCGGATAACGCTTCAGCAGTTTGGCGAATCGTTCTTCAATCTGGGGAGAAAAAGTCATGTTGCGTTACCTGTCGGTGTCTCCCAATACAAAGTCCATACTGCCGAGCGCGGCGATCGAATCGGCGATCAGCGTGTCTTTTAAAAGGGTCGGTAGTGCCTGGAGATTACCAAAGCTCGGCGTGCGCATGTGCAAACGATACGGCTTCTGCGTTCCGTCGCTCACGGCGTAGTACGCGATTTCTCCGCGCGGCGATTCCACCGCCTGGAACACCTCACCCACCGGCACTCTGTATCCTTCAGTGACGATCTTGAAATGATAGATGAGCGATTCCATCTGCGTCTTCATCTTTTCGCGATCCGGCAGCACCACGCCTGGAGCGTTGGCCTGCCACGCTCCCTCCGGCATACCGGCAATCGCCTGTTCGATGATCTTCGCGCTCTCGCGCATTTCCTCAAGCCGCACACGATACCGCGCGTATACGTCGTTTTCGGTCGCCGTGCAAACCTTGAAATCGAACTTTTCGTAACTGGAATACGGCTCCGTCTTGCGGACGTCCAGCGGAATGCCCGCCGCGCGGACCATCGGCCCCGTCACGCCCAGATCGAGCATGTCCTCGATCGAGATGTATCCCACGCCCTGCGTACGGATCTTCCAGATCGGATTGTTATCCAGCAAGTTTTCGTATTCGTCCACGCGACCGGGGAACTGGCGGATAAACTTGCCCACCATCTTGTCCCATCCACGAGGCGGTTCCAGCGCCAGCCCGCCCGGACGAATATAGCTCGTCATCATGCGCTGGCCCGAGAACATTTCTTTCAACCGCAGCACTTCTTCGCGCTCACGGAAGCAATAAAAGAACATGCTCATCGCGCCGATATCGAGCGCATGCGTGCCCAACCACACCAAGTGGCTGTTCAAGCGATCGATTTCGGCCAGCATCACGCGCATCCACTGCGCCTTCGCCGGAATCTCCAGCTGCAGGAGCTTTTCCACGGTCAGCGCGTAAACCAGGTTATTCGCCAGGTTCGAAAGATAATCCACGCGATCGGTCAGCGTGACCGTCTGCGCCCAATTCGTAAACTCGCACTGTTTCTCGATACCCGTATGCAGGAAGCCGATATCGGGAATCGCAGTTTTGATCGTCTCGCCCTCCAGTTCGATGACGATGCGCAAAACACCGTGCGTCGACGGATGCTGCGGACCCATGTTCAGGGTCATGCGCCGTGGCGCGGATGGACTTGCCGGAAGTTCCTCCAACGCGGGGATTGTGGCGACGTGGTCTACCAGTGGTTGCTTCATTTCGCCTCCTCGCCCTTATAGCTGTATTTGTAACCGTGCGTCGGGAAATCTTTGCGCAGAGGATACCCTTCCCAATCGAGCGGCATCAGGATGCGGATCAAATTTGGATGATTGCGGAAGCCGATGCCGAACATGTCAAACGTTTCGCGCTCATACCAATCCGCCGCGCGCCACACACCGGTCACCGAATCGACTTCGGGATTCGTACCGCTCACCCGGATCTTCACGCGCAATCGGCGCACCACCGGAATCGCGGTCGTGGGCGTAGGGTCCAACTCTTGCAAGTGATAGACGACTTCAAAGCGCGGCTCGGCCGGATTCCAATCTACGGCCGTAATCGAACACAAGCGATTGAACTTTTTTTCGCGCTTCAGATACTGGCAAAGATCCACGATCTGCGCGGCATCGGCGATCAACGTCGTTTCGCCGAACGCTTCTTTCGTTTCCAGAATCGCGGGATGAGTTAAAGATGGATTCAAAGTGTCGCTCATGGCTGTTCGCTTACTTGCGGCCTTCCGTCTTGCGGCCTTCCGTCTTGCGGCCTTCCGTGGCGTTCGACCAATCCAGTGCGCCCTTCTTATACACGTAGAAGAATCCCACCAGCACCAGTACCACGAACACCAGCATTTCGAAGAAGCCGAAAATTTTCAGTTCGCGATATACCACCGCCCACGGATACAGGAACACGGCTTCGATATCGAACAGGATGAAGATCATGCCTACCAGGTAGAACTTCACGCTGAAGCGTTCGCGCGCCGAACCCACCGGCGCCATGCCCGATTCATACGGCGTGTCCTTCAACGGGCTCTTGCGCCTCTGTCCCAACAGCGCGGAAATGCCGATCAATCCTGCAGCCACCGCAATTGCGATGATCACCTGCACGATGACCGGGAAATACAATTCGGGATAGGTAGTTGGCATGTTATCGGGTGCCGGCTGCCGAAGCGACCTCGCTCCCGGCTGCGTGCGTTCTCAGGTTTTAGCCTAAGTATTGAATATAATGATCACGGAAAGGCTCTGTCAATCTCGCCGCATGGAAATCTCAAAAACAAAACTGGTCCAAATTGTGCTAAACGGAGAACCGCGCGAAATACCGGCCGATCTTACGCTCGATCATTTCCTCGTTTGGCTCGCCATGGACCCCTCCCGCGTGGCCGTGGAATTCAATGGATCCATCGTCCGCAAACCGGAGTGGAATACGACTCTCGTCGCGCCAGGATCACAAGTCGAAGTGGTCTGGTTCGTCGGTGGCGGCTCCGGCATCAGCACAAAGTTCTGAGAAATTAAGTTACCCTGTTGACACCTCCTCCAAGTCGAGTACAATCGATAAGTCCCCCTATGGCACACTCCCTCAAGCCCCGAAAGAATCGCATGGACTCCGCAGAGCCGGAGCGGACTTTTTCCTCGAGTGAGGTGGCCGGCGTCGCCGGTGTCAGCTTGCGCCAATTGCAGTGGTGGGATGAGCGCAAAGTGGTTTCTCCGCGCCATGAAGGACACCGCCGCGTTTACCTCGCCTCGGAAGTCGTCGAGATCACGGTGATCGCCGAACTGCGCCGCAAAGGATTCTCGCTGCAGAAAATCCGCCGCGTGCTGCGCTTCCTGCAAAAGGAAATGGGCCGCCGTCTTGCGGATGTGATGCACTCCACCGCGCCCATGCATCTGGTGACGGATGGCAAGTCGATCTACCTGGACGATAACCAGGACCGCATCATCGATATCTTTAAGAACTCCCGTCAGCCGATGTTCCTGGTCTGCGTCAGCGATCAGGTTCGCCGGCTCGATCATTCCGAGCGCAAGCCTGTGCGGATGGAGCCGGGTGTGCTGACCCGCCGCATGCGCAACATCGGCTAATGCGGGCAACACAGTTTCGAACGGAACGAATTGAGCCGTGCGGCACACCAACCGCCGGCTCAATCTTTTTTAGGAACAACTTTCGATTAAAGGAGCACCATGAAGAAACTCATCCTCTGCGCCGCACTGTTACCGGCGGCTCTGCTTTTTGGACAAGACAAGAAAGCCGCGCCTCCGCCGCCGCTCATCGTATCCCTGCCCGGCCTCAGTGATGGCGCACCGCTGCCCGTAAAATTTTCCTGCAGCAACGCCCCCTCCGGCGTTTCTCCGCGCATCCAATGGAGCAACACGCCGGCCAATACGCAGAGCTTTGCGATTCTGCTGCACGATCCGGAACCGCATCCGAAAGGCAGCATCTACGACATCACGCACTGGTTCATCTACAACATCCCGGCTAATGTGACCGAGCTCCCCGAAGGCGTGCCGAATGGCGATCAGCCCAACGGAGCGAAGCAGATGAAGGGCGCGCGCGGATTCGCCGGCTACTTCGGACCCTGCGCACCTCCCGGACCGAACCACCACTACACCTATCAGCTGTTCGCGCTCGACACCAAACTCGATCTCGGCCCGGATGCGACGCGCGCGGATGCTGAAAAGGCGATGGACGGACACATCCTCGGCTCGGCCGAAGTGATCCAGCTCTTCCACCGTACCGAGTAACCGAACGCTACATTCTCACGGAACGTCATCAAAGACAGCCCCAGGCGTAAGAGCTTGGGGCTTTTCTTTTTTAGATCTTCGCTTGCGGTGTCCAGCCACAAACATTTCTTCCCCCGCTCGTTTTGGACGACTTCTCCTCCTATAATCAACAACAGTGGATCCTCTTACCGACACCAACGAGTCGCCGTTCAGTCGCAGGGTTTTCGAGCTCCTTCTCCGCCTCGCGAAACAACATAAGCGGCAATTCCTAATCGTCAGCCTTTTTTCGTTTCTCTACACCGGCCTCGACCTGCTTCAACCGCTGGTCTACCGTCGCGCCATCAACGACGTCGCCGGATTGTTCGTCGCCCAAACCGACGCCGTAGCGCACGGTGCCGGCGTCGTCGCCTCCCGCACGCCTGAGCAAACGCTACAGACGCTGCTCGTCTCCGTGATCCTGCTCTTCATCATCGGCGTCGTCTCGTACTATTTCTCGCAGCGCGCCAACTATTACGGAGCCCGCGTGGCGAGCCGCATCGAATCCAAGCTCATTGTCGATACCTTCGGCCACACTCTGCGCCTGCCCCTCTCGTTCTTCAACCGCCAGGCCAGCGCCGGACTCGCCAAGCGCATCGACCAATGCGATCAAGTCGCGCCCGTGGTCCACGCCTTCTCGCAGCAGATCGCGCCCGAAGCCATTCGACTGGTCGGCATCTGCGCCATCATGCTCACCCAGAATTGGGAGATGGCGCTGGTCTCCGTCTGCCTGTTGCCTGCGTATATGTGGATCGCCCGCCGCAGCGCCCTGCGCATGCGTTCCAATCTCGATCCTTACTACGAGCTCTGGGAAAACATTTCCGCGCACATTGCCGACACCATTGGAGCCGTGAAAACCGTAAAGCTATCCGGTGCCGAAGCGCGCGAAGAAGAACGACTCCGCAAGACCTCCATCGCCGCCTACGACGTCTACATCAATCGCATCAAAACTTCGCAACGCTATTATCTTTCGCAAAACGCGCTCAGCAATCTCAGCAAGTCTCTCGTGCTCGGCTACGGAGGATGGCTGGTCTTGCGCCACCGCCTCACCCCGGGCGATGTGGTGATGTTCGCGGCTTATCTCGATCGGCTTTATTCGCCCATCGACTCCTTGAACGGCCTCGCCGTGAGTCTGCAACAGAACCTGACATCGCTGCGCAGAGCCGTAAAGTTGCTCGATTCCGGACCCGTGGAGATGACGGGCAATCCCCTCAAGCCGGGCCCCGGCAAAGTAGAATTTCGCGACGTTCACTTCGGCTACGTGCCCGGGCGTGAAGTGTTGCGCGGTTTGAATCTCACGCTCGAAGCCGGAAAAATCACCGCCGTCGTCGGCCCTTCGGGAGCCGGAAAAACCACCACGGCGGATCTATTGCTGAAGCTGTTGGAGCCCTGGTCCGGAGAAATTCTCGTCGATGGAGAGCCCCTCAGCCAGGCCGGCTGCGCGGCGGTTCGTGCGGCAGTGGGCGTGGTCGCGTCCGATGGCACGGTCTTCCGCGGCACCCTGGCCGAAAACATTCGCTATAAGCGCCCCCAGGCAACCGACGACGAAGTCCGCCACGCGGCAATCTCTGCCGGATTAGGGCACACGCTCGAGCGTCTCCCCGACGGGCTCGCCACGGTAGTCGGCGAGCGCGGACTCGGCCTCTCCGTGGGTGAGCGTCAACGCCTGCAGATCGCACGCATGCTGGTCGATCAACCGCGCCTTCTCGTGCTCGACGAAGCTACCGCCAATCTCGACTACGCTACCGAGAGCGAAGTCCGCACCGCGCTCGAACACATCACTCCGCGACCTACCATGTTCGTCATCGCCCATCGCTATGCCATGGTCAAGGACGCCGACTACGTCTACGTGATGCAAGATGGCACCGTCCTGCAGCACGGCTCACCCGCGGAACTGATCGCCGCCGATGGCTGGTTCGCCCAGTGGACGCAACAATCCGGCGAAGGCACCGACGAAACAGAAGATTAATCGCGCTCAGCGGCTGCTCGGCAGGAAGTCGCTGATATAGCATCCGAGAGCCTTTGTTTCGGGCTTCTCTACGACTTTCCCTGCCACCACCGCATCGAGCGCGTTGCGCAGGTCTGCATCTTTGACGGCACGCCGAGGCTGACCCAGCGCACCGAACGAATCGTCGATCCGTCCGCGGTAAACCACTTTTCCTTCGCGATTCACTACCGCAGCTTCGGGCGTGACCGTAACGCCCGTAGCTTTTACCAATTCATGACGGCGATCCACCATCTTCGGATAGTCCCCGTGACCATAATCCTGCGCATGCGCGCGCGCTTTGTCATCCGTGAGCGTGGGATCCACATAAACGAGATCACAGCCAACACCCTTCGATTTGTAATCGGCGCAAATGCGCGCGATCTCATGCGCCATGGCGTTCGAGATGGGGCATTCGTCGGAAATAAAGAACAACGCATTCGCGTGCGCCACATGCACATGCAGCGGATTGCGCTCCACGCCATTCACATCGTGCATCGCGAGCAGCAACGTCAGGGCAAAGAGATTCATCCGAGCTAGTTCCCCATGATCTCGCGGATCTTGGCCATCATCGTGGGATCTTTCCGAATCCGCTCACGCGCCGTTTCCCGCACGTGCCCCTGATACGTGCTCCGCAGCTTCATCAGATTCGCCTCGGACGCCGGATAAACCTGCAGGCTGACCGCGCCCATCTCGTCTTTTGTCTGCTCGCCCCATTGCACTTGAATCGGCGGGCGCGACGGATTCTTCGGATTGCTATCCGAGTTATCCCAACTGACTTCGCTATCGAGCCGCGTGCCCTTGGGCAACAGGATGGGCTCTTCAAAGAAATACCGATCCTGCCACGCGAAGTCCCAGTTTTTGATATCCAGCAGGGTTTTCACCGAACCGTCCGGGAACGTCGCCGTCATCTTCATGACCTTGCCGATGTAGTGCGCATGCGCGCCCACGCTAATCGCTTGCACATCGACCGGCAGGACGAACGAATCGCGAATGCGGTAATCCTTCTCTCCGGGAGCAATGCTCACGCCGGAAAAGAATCCGTAGCTCACCGGAAGTTGGATGCCGGTGAGCGTATGCTCGGGAGCCTTCTTCGCAAAATACAATCCAATAGTGGACTGTTCCGTCTCCTCTTTCCCCGTGGGATGGAAATGATACTGGAACATGAGATCGGTATTCTTCGGCAGCTTCAACGCCAACCCACCGGGCAACAAGTGCGGTTGCGCGCCGACGGCGACGCCGCCCAGCGCAGTCATCCCGCGCGTGAATCTCATGCTCGCGTGGTTCGCCGTGCTCGCTTCCTCTTCGGCCTCGATCTTTTGCGCGCCTTCAGTATCGTCCGCGAAGTAAAGAACGTGATGCACTACTTTTCGGGACGATGGCCGCAGATCGATCGCCTGCACCCACTTCTCTTCTGGCAGATTGAGCGGCACACGAATATAGCGATAAATATCCGGACCCTCCGCAGGCACGTGGAATCCCTTCGGCATTTTCACGACAAGATCCGGCGGACCAAGCTGCCAGCCATCCGGAAAATTCGGCAGCGCGGGGAGCTTGTCGAGATCCCCCTTAGGCATCCCCTCTTTCACCCACTCCTGAATCGTGGCGAGTTCCTGATCCGAGAGTCTTCGGGAATCTTTATACGCGTAGGACGCTGGCTCGGCCTGCCACGGCGGCATAATTCGCGAAGCGGTCACCGCAGCGACCAGCTTGCCCCGTTTCGCCACATCGTCATAGCTCATCAACGAAAAAGGAGCGGCTTCGCCGGGACGATGACAACCAGTGCAGCGTTGAAACACAATCGGCGCGACGTCCGCACTGAACGTGACTTCGGCGGCAGCCGGGAAAGCGGCAACGGAGAAAAAAGCGAGCAGAAAGACATGCCGGAGCTTCATTTGTGTCATTCCTATACGACATCATACGCGATGAGTTTGCCGCAGGTTCCCGCAAAATACAGTCGCCATGAACCTCGCTCAAAGCCCCGCCAGTGAAACGCTTTGTTCATTTGCTTGTCGTGTCCGAATCGCATACGCTGGACGAAGGACACAGCAGCCCGAGCAGACCGGACATGCGCATAGTTCTACGGGTACAAAACAACGCAAGGAGAAAATAAAAACATGAGCTTACTAGACAGCATTGGCGGACTCCTTCAACAGTACGCCGCAAACGCCGCGGCTCCTTCGGGCGATGTGGCGGGTCACTATGCGCAGGTGGCGCAGGCTGCGCCCCAGAGTTCCGTGATCGCAGGATTGACCGAAGCGTTGGGAAGCGGCGGCGCAGGGGGATTTGCGCAGATGGCAGGACAGCTCTTCAACAACAGCGGCAACGCCCAGCAGGCGAACATGCTGAACTCTCTGCTGGCCACCGCGGGACCCGCCGTATTGAGCCAATTCCTGGGAGCGAACGCGGGCTCTACGCTCAGCAGCCTGCTCGGCGGCGGGCAAACGCAGTTGACTCCCGCACAAGCCTCCTCTGTGCCGGCCGACGAAGTATCCGCACTCGCGCAACATGTCCACAATGCGGCTCCCAATGTCGTCGACAAAATCAGCGAGATTTACGCAGCCCATCCGCAGGTGGTGCAAACGCTTGGAGCAGCCGCCATGGCGATGGCGCTCCGCAAAATCGCCGCAGCGCACAGCTAGCAGCAGCGTTTTCGATCCAAAGGCGGCCCTCTCCAACCGAGTGGGCCGCTTTTCAGTTTTCGGTCAGCGATATTTCTCCCTGCCGGTGCTCACTCCCGATTCGTTATCCTAAAACAGCATGCCGTTTTCTTCCATTCCCGAGGCGTTAGAGGATTTTCGTGCTGGCCGAATGCTCGTTGTCGTAGACGATGAGGATCGCGAGAACGAAGGCGACCTCACCATGGCCGCCGACGCCATCACGCCCGAGGCCATTAACTTTATGGCCGTGCACGGGCGTGGGCTCGTGTGCCTGGCCCTGGCCCCTGAAATTTGCGACGCACTGCACTTACCTTTGATATCGGCGAAGAACACATCGCGCTTCGGCACGGCGTTTTGCGAATCGATCGATGCCACCGAAGGCGTCACCACCGGAATTTCCGCGGCCGATCGCGCGCGCACCATTCAAGTCACCATGCGTCCCGATGCGCGTCCGCAGGACCTCGCGCGTCCTGGGCATATGTTCCCGCTGCGCGCGCGACAAGGCGGCGTGCTGGTGCGTGCCGGACAAACCGAAGCCGCCGTGGATCTGGCGAAAATGTGCGGCATGCGCCCCGGTGGCGTGATTTGCGAAATCATGAACGACGACGGCACCATGTCCCGCGTTCCCCAGCTCGTGGAATTTTGCAAGCGCCACAACTTGAAAATGATTTCCGTCGCCAGCCTCATTCGCTACCGCCTGGCCAACGAACGGCTCGTGGAACGCCGCGGCGAAGGTTGTTTGGAAACGGAATTCGGATCGTTCAAAACGGTTTCCTACGTCAGCCCGATCAACGGCGAAGCGCACCTGGCGCTGGTGCGTGGCGACGTGCGCGGCAAGAAGAACGTTCTCGTGCGGATGCACGCGCGCTGTCTGCTTGGCGACGTATTCGGCTCCACGAATTGCACCTGCCGCGAAACGCTGCGAAGCTCGCTCGAAAAAATCGCACAGGAAGACGCCGGCGTGCTCGTGTACCTGCACCAATCGGGACTCGGCGCGCGGCGCCACTACACTCCCGTACTGCACCGGCACGAACAAGCTCCGCCACAGGAAGAAAGCGGCATCGGCGCACAAATTCTAGCGGATCTCGGACTCAGCACCATTCGGCTCCTGACGGATCATCCGCGCAAAGTACTCGGTGTGGACGCATTCGGGATCGAAATTCTGGATCATGTCGCCGTGACCGCGAAGCCCTAGTAAGTTGTCTCGGTCACTTCGTTCGCAAGAACGATCGCCAGTATTGCACAACGGAGTTATAACCCCGGCCCGTCAGGGCGGGGATTCAACACTGCCTTTGTGAGCAGCGCCATGCCTCAGCACCGAACCGCGACCATCAGGAAGCGGACAGAATCATAAGTTTTCGTTGCAACAGCTCGTTAGTGAAACAGGTTCCTCACCAGGAAGAACACATTCGCCGGACGCTCCGCCAGCCTGCGCATGAAGTACGGATACCAGGCCGTTCCGTATGGCACATACAATCGCAAGCGATATCCTTGCTCCACTAATTTACGTTGCAAGTCGCGCCGGATTCCGTACAGCATTTGGAACTCGAAGCGATCCGCCGAAATTCCGCGCTCCAGCGCGTAGGCCGTCGTGGCTTCCAGCATTCGCGGATCATGCGTCGCGATGGCCGGATACGTTCCGTCGTCCAGCAGCGTCCTCATCAGCTGCAGGTAATGCTCGTCCACATCGGCTTTGCTGGGGAATGCCACGGTAACGGGCTCGTCATAGGCGCCTTTGCACAGCCGCACCGGGATGCGCAGACGATTCATGCGTTCGACGTCCGCCCGGCTGCGATGCAAATAAGCCTGGATCACGCACCGCACCGGACCCAGGGCTGAAGCCTGCTCCGCGATATAGAGCGTCCGGTCCGTGTAGCGGCTGGATTCCATATCGATTTCCACCCGGCTCCCAATGCTCTTGCCTTTCTCCACCACGCGGACGACATTCGCGAGACACGCCGCCGGTGAGAGATCCACCCCAAACTGCGTGATCTTGATGGAGACCACCGACGCAAGCTTCCGCGCGGCAATCCCATCGAGCGCAGCCACATAAGCCTCGGCGGATTGCGCTGCCTCGTCGAGCGTCGTGACACTCTCGCCCAAATGATCGAGCGCCGCCCACACGCCTTGCTGCTCCAGATTGGCGCAAACGTCCAGTTCCTGTTCCAGCGTCTCCCCTGCGATGAAGCGTTCGGTCAGATGCCGTGCGTGCGGCGAGGATTCCATCCAACGGCGCAGCGTGCTGTTTGCAGAGAGCTTGAGAAATAGGTGCCTGGTCCACATCGTCCCTGCCCCTTTGCTGACATCGGCACCGATCGAATTGCGGTGCTCGAATTATTGATGCCCGGAAACGGTCAGGGCCCGCGGCTGTCGTGTCGCGGCATCCGCGGGAGGAATCGCCGGCGGCTCTGCCCCGCTGCCCACGCCGAGTTCCGACATTTTCCGCAGCGACGGAAGCACCCGCGCATCCCACGTACCGGCCGAACGATTGTAGGCTTCCACCGCTCGCGTCAAGTGCCGGCCCGCATCGCTATAGACGTCAGCAAACGCGCGCAGGCGATCGTAAAACTCCGAACCGATCTTGCGAACCGCTTCGGCACTATCCGCCAGCGTTTCCTGCCGCCAGCCGTAGGAGATCCCCTTCAGGATGCTGATCAGCGTCATCGGCGTGGCGATCAAAACATTCCGTTGCACGGCTCGCCCCAGTAACTCCGGATCGCGCTCCAACGCGGCGTTGAGGAAATGCTCTCCCGCTAAGAACAAGATCACCATTTCCGGCGCGGGCTGGAACTGCGCCCAATATTCGCGAGCGCCCAACGTGTTCACGTGGCGCTGCAACTGCTGGGCGTGACGCTGTAGCGCGGCATCGCGCTCTGCACCCGTCGCTCCCTCCGCCTCCAAAAATGCCGCCAGTGGGACCTTCGCATCTACCGCCAGGGTTCGGCCCCCGGGCAAACGGACGATCATATCAGGACGCTGCCCCTCCGCCGTTTCCTGCTCAAAGAAGTCGCAATTGGCGACCATTCCGGAAAGCTCGGCTACGCGGCGCAGCGTGAGCTCACCCCAGCGCCCGCGCCCTTGCGGCTGACGCATGGCCTGGGAAAGAGCAACGGTCTCTTTGCTGAGCGCGCCGAGATGATGTTCCAGGCCCCCGTGCATGTGCTGGCGTTGTAATTCGAGCTCATGAATCTGCGTCTCCAGTCGGGCAAGGGTTTCCGCCAGCGGCGGTTCGGACGATAGATCGACAGTCCTCGTGCGTCCGCGAAAAGCCCACGCGACCAGGCTAACGGCAATGGCAAGCGCCACGACAATGGCAATGAGGAATACTTCAAGGGACATAACGGCTCCCCATCAGTGTGCCACAACCCGTCACGGAAGGAGACACACTCAATTCTGTCGGATGAAAAAAGCTCGCCGATCCACCGCAGGATCCACTGCAACGTCGAAAAATCCCACCAGCATTTCCTGTGCGCTTTGCTCGCCCCATGTCACCTCGGCACTGGGATCCGGATTCAAAGGATTATTCGCAGAGTTGTCGTACCACGCCGTCACCGAAAGCTTCGTGCCTTTCTTCAACAGTAGGGGCTTCGCCAGCCGGTACGATAGCTGCCAATGAAAATCGTAGCGGCTCACGCGCAGCAGCGGCTCGGGACGTCCGTCTTCCAGAATACGGTCATACTCGAACGCCTTGCCGCGCAAATGCAGATGCGGGAAAAAGCCCAGCAGCAGCGCATCATTCGGCAGAGTGCCCCAGACATTGACGCGATAGTTCCGATCACCGGGAGGAATGCGCAAGTCCGTGCGCACCAGTTGCAACGAAATCACGCGTTGCGCCGGAGGCGCTTTCGCAAACGCCACGGCCACACGCGTGCGATCCATCACCACATGACCGTTGGGCGTGTAGTGCAGCTCCATCACTAGATCCGCACCCTTCGGAATCAGCTTGGCCATGCCCTCGGGAAACGTCAGCTCCCCTGAGCCAGGTGCGTAAACCGCCAGCAAATCGGAAGTGGACGGTCCCTCGATCCATTTCTCGCCCGCCTCGCGGATGTACACCACCACATGATGAATCACCGCGGGCGCTCCCGGCATCACCGCGACGGATTGCACCCAGCGGTCGCCGCTGAATCCCGTCGCGATCACGAACCGCTGATAATCGACGGATCCTTTATCCGGCACGGCAAACGACGTGGGCATCGCAAGAACAGCATCGGGAGCTACCAGTCCCGCTGCCGCCAACGGCCATACCCGGCCCATCGGAGCATCTTTCGGATCGCCCGCCGGTGCGCGTGCGGCAGCCCACGTAACCAGAGTTTGGATTTCGTCCTCCGTGAGGCTGCGGTCGTTCGCGAACGTTCCGCAACAAGGATCCGCGAACCACGGAGGCATCTTCCGCGCCAACACGTTCGCGCGAATCGCCTGTGCCCATGGCCGTGTCTCTTTGTAATTGGTCAGCGGCATGGGCGCGATGGCGCCGCCGCGATGGCACTCCTGGCATCGATTTTGCAGGATGGGAAGTACGTCGGCGTAGAACGTGGGCGCTGCGGCATTGCACGTCGCCGCAACGCAAAGCGCGCCGAGCACAAACGATGCGGGTCGACCGCGCCTATAGTGCACACACCGATACTACATCGGTTCTTGCTGCGCCAGGGGGCCCGTCTTATTTCAGAACGCCGACATGAGAACAACGGCTTGGCTCGACCGCTTCGCTTCCATCTCGGCAAGCACGCGGCGCAGCGCCTGCACGCTGATCGGCTTGCTGATGAAATCATCCATCCCCGCGGCGATGCAGCGCTGACGATCGGACGAGCCGGCATGCGCTGTCATTGCGATGATCGGCGTGTGCGCGCCGCTCACCTGTTCCAGCTCCCGGATCTTCGTGGTTGCCGTGTAGCCGTCCATGATGGGCATTTGGCAGTCCATGAATACGGTGGCATACTGGCGATGCGCCACCATGTGCAGTGCTTCGCTGCCGTCGTTCGCAATGTCCACGTCGTATCCCTCGCGCTTGAGTAGCGCGCACGCCACCCGCTGATTGACCGCGTTGTCCTCGGCGATGAGCACGCGTTTCTGTGCCACGGCTGAGGCTGCCGCCTGAAACGAAAGGAGTCCCGCTGCCTCCGTAACCGGTGCAGCCTCTTCCATTCCGTTCCGTTTGTTCCGCAGTCCTTCCCACGTGGAGAGAAGCGCGGGACCCGCCTGTGTCCAGCGAATCGGCTTCGAGATCCAGCCGGCAAATCCTGCGCGTGCGTAACGGGCCGTGCCGTGCCGGTGGCCCATCGGCGCCCCAATCAACAGGCGCGTGCCATTGCGCTCTGCACACTTCGCCAGTTCATCCTGCAGAATGTTCCCGCCCTGCACCCACAGGGATTCCTCCAGCACCACTAGATCGTATTCACGGCCGGCTTTCAACTCCTCGAAGAGGTTCTCCGCCATGCCCACGAATTTGTGGATCTGCTTTGCCGCGGGCAAATGTTCGGCCAAAACTTCGCGGCTAAGCGGCCACGGATCCGCAATCAGAATCCGCGCGTCCGCCAGCGGCAAGAATCTGTCTACACTTTCGGGTGCCTTGTGGAGCAGCGGCAACCGCACCGTGAACCAGAACGTGGAGCCATCGCCCAGCACGCTATCGCAGCCGATTTGTCCGCCCATGCGTTCCACCAGCTCTTTGCTGATCGCGAGGCCAAGCCCCGTTCCTCCGAACTTGCGCGTCGTGGATGCATCCGCCTGAGAAAATTTCTGGAACAGGTGCGCACACGCCTCCGGTGCGATGCCGATGCCGGTATCCTGCACGCGAATCCGCAATTCCGCGACGCCGCGATCCACGCCGAGCAAATCGGCTTCCACCAGAATGGACCCCTGCGACGTGAATTTAACCGCGTTGCCTGCAAGATTCAGCAGCACCTGACGAATCCTCGCCGGATCGCCCGCATACATACTGGGCACAGAGGACGGCCAGCGAATCGCCATCTCCAGCTCCTTATCCGTCGCCTGGGGTGAGAGCAATTCCACCACTTCCGCCGCGACCGTTTCCAGGTCGAACGGCCGGGATTCCAACACCAGCTTACCGGCCTCAATCTTCGAATAGTCCAGCACGTCGTTCAGAATCGTCAGCAGCGCTTCGCCTGAACTCATGGCGGTTTGCGCCAGTTCGCGCTGCTCCCCATTCAGCGCCGTCTGCAGCAACAGCGCCGTCATGCCCAGCATGCCGTTCATCGGCGTGCGAATTTCATGGCTCATATTCGCCAAGAATTCCGACTTCGCGTGATTGGCGGAATCCGCCTCCACCACCGCGCGCGCCAGCTCCGCCGTACGCTCCGTAACGATACTCGCCGTGCGTCGATTGGTGGACTGCAGGTTCGCCACTAAACCAGCCAGCAGGAACGCCACCAGCATCGCGCAGCCGCCGGCCCACAGCGCAGGCTTGCGGCTTTCCGTGGAGAAACCGGGCCCGCGATTCCAGCCAATGGTCCACGGGGTGCCCGCGAGCGTAATCGTGCGTGTGATTTCAAAGTCGCGCGAAGAAGGTTTGCCGGGAGGACCAAACACAACCGCCCCAGAGGTGTTCGTGCCGTGAAAAACCGTAATTGCGACTTCATTGCTGGAAACCCCGGCCGCTTCGCCAAAAAATTCCGCTACGGTAAACGTGGTTCCCACCAGCCCCAGGAACGCCGCGCGCCGTTCTTCGATCGTTTCAACTTTGGCGCCGTCCAAATAGACCGGTTCCATCAGCACCAGGCCATCCACAATCCGCGTTCCGCGGCGAATGATCAAAGGAAGCGTCAGAACCGGCGTTCCTTGATCCCGAGCGGCAACAATAGCGGCCCGTCGCCGTGATTCCACAGCTTGGTCCGTGCCGATCACCCCCGGGCTTTTCGACGGCGGTTCCACCGCGACAATGACATAGTGCCGATATTGGGGCTCGGTTTCGCCATCCAGCGGTGCATGAATTTTGAACTCGGGGTAAAGGCTTCGCTGGTGTTTTTCAAACGCCGGCACATCCGGATCGTCCACCGGCTGAACAAGGAATAACGAAGATTCCGCAGGGTAGTGCTCCAACGTATGAATCCGATCGACATACGTACGCCAGGTCAAAGGACTCATGCCGCCACGCGCCGACAAATACGCGGCCGAGGCGCGTAGGGCGTCCTCATATCCTTCCAGCGCACGTCCGAGCCAAGCCTCCGTATGAGCCACACCGGACCGGAGACGAACGTCGTCCGCCGCTGCGCGATTCGCGTCGAGCCACGCATACAGGCCCGCGCCAGCGGCGATTCCCACCACCACAATGCCGACGGGCAGCCACCGGCTGTGCTTCATCCGAGCATGCCGCTGATTCAGGGAGTCGCGCCAAACTTTCGCGAAGGCGTCCATTGACGAGGCCATGTGCGACTCATCGGCTTGGCGCGCCATCACTTGAACCAATTCAGGTTCTGGGGAACCACTTGACGCCACAGGAGAAAAGACGCATCATTAGCCTATGCGTACCGCCCTGCTCGCCTTTTTGTCGGTGTCCGCGCTTTCCTACGCGCAGTCCGTAATTTCCGCGCACTCTGGCGTCGTGCAATACGTAGAGGGCGACGTCATGATCGACAACCAGTCGATCCAGCCGAAGTTCGCTGAATTTCCGGAAGTGAAACCGAATCAAACCATCGCAACCGAGGAGGGC
Source organism: uncultured Acidobacteriia bacterium (assembly GCA_903892565.1). GTDB lineage: Bacteria > Acidobacteriota > Terriglobia > Bryobacterales > Bryobacteraceae > Palsa-187. The sequence goes on along the minus strand of CAITIX010000402.1, from coordinate 10,486 downwards.
CGGGTAGAACTTCTTCTCACGCCTGGCGTATTCCTGCGGCTGTCCGAGAATAGCTCGGTGCGGATGATTTCCAACTCTTTGTCCGATACGCGCCTGGCGATGGTTTCCGGTTCGGCGCTGATTGAAGTGGCGGAGTTGCTGCCGAATAACTCGATTACGTTCGAAGCCGCCCGCACATCGGTCGTGCTGCCGCACAAAGGGCTCTATCGCATCGATGCGGATCCCGCCCGCTTCCGCGTCTATGACGGCCAGGCCACGGTTGCCGGCACCATGGTTCACAAAGGCCGCGAAGTCGCGCTCGGCGCAGATGCAGCAGTGGCAACGAACTTCGACATAAAGGATACGGATTCGTTCTATCGCTGGAGCGCCCGCCGTGCGGAATACGTTGCGGAAGCTAACGTGGAATCGGCGCGCGTCGCCAGCAATCCCATGTCGAGCGGCTACACCGAAGGTGTGGGTTCGCAGAACGGTCGCTGGTCTTGGAATCCCGGATTCGGAATGTTCACTTATCTGCCGGCCAGCGGCATGTACAACAGCCCCTTCGGATCTACGTATTACAGTACGATGATTGCCCCGGCGTACGTCGCCATGAGCGCGCCTTCGCTCGGCCGTACGACCAGCGTGGCACCCGTAGCAGCTTTCCCCGCTGGTCGTAGCATGGGCGCCCCGACCAGCGCCGTGCGCCGCGCACGCTAGAGTTTTCTTCGGAAGCGCGCGCTCAGCGACGATCCCTGTAACGACGGAGCCAGCGCTCCGCCGCGACGTTTTTAGAAACACCCGGCGGTGCCGGCTAGTTCTCTTCCCAAGGCTCTACTTCGAACGTCAACTTGTCCGACTCCGGACGCTTGCTCACGCGAACTTCCGTCCCAGGTTCAATCTCATCATTGGAGATCAGCGCCGCCAGTGGCTGAGTGACAGAACGCAATATGGTTCGTTTGAGCTCCCGCGCCCCGTACTCCGTGCTCGTTCCCTTCGCCAATAAAAAGGACCGGGCACTCTCTTCCACGCGCAGCGAAAACGCTCGGTCATCCAGGCGCTTTTCAATGTGCCGTTCCAGCGCGTCCAATTGCTGATCCAGGATCGCCACCAGTTCATTGCCGCCCAACTGGCGATACGTAATCACAGCATCAATCCGATTGACGAACTCCGGTGGAAACTTGCGGCGCACCGCGCCTGCGCCGATCCGATCCAGCTTACTGCCCGATGGATCATCGCCCGTAGCCAATGCGTTCGCAGATGTGCCCGCCGATGCCTTGGCCGCAGGCGCCGGAGTCATCGACTCGAATCCAAAATCCGGCGCGAGCTCTTTCCGCAACTCCCTCGCACCAATGTTGCTCGTGAGGAAAATCAACGTCCGCTCGAAGTTGACCGTCGTGTTGTCGCCCAACCGTAGCGCCGCCTTGTCTAATACACCAAGCAGCAAGCGCGTCATGCTGGGGGCGGCCTTCTCGATTTCGTCGAACAGCACCAGCGACAAATTGCAATTCTCACTCGCTGCCGCGGTCAGCTTGTTTTGCGTAAGCATGGGCGGCGTCTCGCGATGCCCCAAATAGCCGGGAGGCGCGCCGATCAGCTTCGCAACCTCGTGCTCCATTTGAAATTCGCCGCAATCCACGCGCAGCAAATGTTTTTCGCTGCCGTGCAAGACATCTGCAAGAGCTTCCACTGTGCGCGTCTTTCCCGTCCCCGTCGGCCCCAGCAGCAGGAACACTCCCGCCGGACGTCCCTCCGGAGCAAGCCCCGCCTGATGCATCTGCACATACGGCACAATCTTCCCCATGGCATGCGCCTGCCCGACCACGCGCGAAGTCAGCTGCGACAACAAGCTTTCGCCGCGCCCGTATTCCGTCTCGTCCGGCATCGTTACGTCTTCAGGAAATGAATTCGGGACCAGGTTATCGACCGACGCGAGCCTGCGTGAAGTCCTTGAATCCCCCATTCTCAGTTGCGATGTTGCCTGGGGCGACGTTCTTTGTTGCGACGTTCTCTGTTGCGATGTTCTCTGCTGCGATGTAGGCGTTCGCAAAGCGAGTCCGCTCCTTCGGGCACGAGTATAGTCACGGAGCCCTCCGCGAAGCGTTTCTCAAATGCCTAAGACTTTGTGAAATAAGCAACAACAGCGTCGCGTATTCTTGCGCTCGCACGCCCGTCGCCATACGGGTTGTGCATGCGCGAGCGTCTTGCGTACTCTGCGGAATCGTCCAGCAAGCGCGCCGCTTCGGCAACGATGCGCGTTGCATCGGTCCCCACAAGCACCGCCGTCCCCGCTTCGACGGCCTCGGGACGTTCGGTCTTATCGCGCATCACCAGCACGGGTTTGCCGAGCGACGGTCCTTCTTCCTGAATGCCCCCGGAATCCGTCAGCAGAATGTGCGCGCGGCGCATCAGTTCCACAAACGGAACATACGATAACGGCTCCACCAGATGAATTCCCGCGACGCCGGCCAGCTTACGCTCCACGACTTCCCGCACGTTGGGATTCGGATGCACCGGATACACGATCTCCACATCGCCCCTGGCAGCCAGACGCACAAGTGCATCGCAGATGCCGAGGAAACCGTCACCAAAACTTTCACGACGATGCGCCGTGACCAGCACCAGCTTCTTTCCGGCATCCAGAGCCGGAAGCTCGCCGCCGTCCAGCGTCCCCGCCACCAATCGATCTCGTACATCGAGCACCGCGTCGATCCCCGTATTGCCCGTGACGAACGTAGACGTCGCATCAATGCCTTCTGCCTGGAGATTCTCCGCTGAGGCTTTCGTCGGCGCAAAGTGAAGCGCGGCCAGTTTCGAAATCAGCACGCGATTCATCTCTTCGGGAAACGGCTCGCGCATATCGCCCGTGCGCAGGCCCGCTTCCACGTGACCGACGGGAACGCCCATGTAAAACGCGGCGAGCGCTCCGCAAAATGCGGTTGTGGTATCGCCTTGCACGAGCACAAGATCGGGACGCTCCGCTCGCAACACCGGCTCGAGCGCGGCTAAAATGCGCGACGTGGAATCGAACAGCGTTTGCCCTGGACGCATCACATTCAGGTCGTAATCCGGACGGATGCCGAACACATCCAGCGCTTGATCTAGCAATCCGCGGTGTTGGCCCGTCACAACGACACGGGCGGCGAACGGTGCAGAATCCTCCGCATCTTTACCTCTAAACTCAGAGTCGCGAAACGCTGAAACGACCGGGGCGAGTTTGATCGCCTCAGGCCGCGTGCCGAATACGAAGAGGATCTTCTTCACAATGTCTCACTTGCCCGAGGACAAGTTGGCATTACTTGTGACGGTACGTGATGCGGCCCTTGGTGAGATCGTAGGGCGACATCTCGAGCGTCACACGATCTCCGGCCAACACGCGAATGCGATTCCGTCGCAGCTTACCAGCTAAATGGGCAAGAATCGTTCGCTCTTGATCCAACTGCACGCTAAACAATCCGCTGGGAAATTTTTCGACAACAGTGCCCGTTACTTCAATTGCGTCTTCTTTGCTCATTCGCCTCCAGATCGAATTATATAACGGCTTTATGGCAAAAAGCGGTCGCCTGTCTGCCCTTGCGCTACACCTCGCACCTACAGCGTTCGCTTGTTTCTGCGTGCCTGCAAACCGATCGAAAGCATCCAAACTGCGATCGCCAGAAATGGCGCGCTCACGCCCGCGGCCAGCAAAACATGCTCGGGAAACAAGCGAAATAATCCGAACACCAACGCCACGCCGCCCGCCGCGCCCGGGATTACCCAACCCGGACGCACGAATTCGACGAGCACGCCTGCCCAGCCGATGGCAACCAGGGACGCGTAGATAGCCAGACTCCACCAGTTCATTTACTCTAGTAGCTAGTGTCCTACAGCAGGATTCTTGTGCGCGCGACCAATTGGGTGGGCGACGCCGTCATGTCGATTCCGGCCTTGCGTGCGTTACACGAGCGCTACCCCTCCGCCGAAATCGCCATCCTCGCCAAACCCTGGGTGGCCGATCTGTATCGACGCGAGCCCTTCTGCCATCGCATCATCCCCTACACGCCGAAAACGCTCGGCGAAAAATGGAGCGCCGGCCGCGCCCTCGCGCAGGAAGGCTTCGACTGCGCCGTGCTCTTACAAAACGCCTTCGAAGCTGCCGCCGTTGCGTTCGCCGCGCGGATTCCAGAGCGTATCGGCTATGCGCGCGATGGCCGCAGCTTCCTGCTGACGAAAGCGATCCCGGTTCCCCGCCCCGGCGAGATTCCGCGCCACGAACGTTTTTACTATTTGGAACTGTTGCATCGCGCCGGCATTCTCGATTCTTTGCCCGCGTGCGATCGCATCCGCCTACAAGGCGCGGACGCAGCCCGCCTCGCCGGGCTCGCGCGATTCCAAAAACTCGGCATGGGAGACTCCGTCATCGGCGTCAGCCCCGGCGCAGCGTACGGCTCCGCCAAGCGATGGAATCCTGAGTACTTCGCGCAAGCGGCATCGAAGGTCGCGCACACGCTCGGAGCATCGGTGGCGTTGTTTGGCTCGGCCAATGAACGCGAGCTTTGCGCCACCATCTGTTCCGGCATCGCCAGCGGCATTTCCGTGAACGTCCGCAACTTCGCGGGCGAAACAACGCTCGCCGAATTTATCGATCTGGCCGCCGCCTGCCGCCTGTTCCTCACGAACGATTCCGGCGGGATGCACATTGCTTCCGCCTTAGGCGTTCCCACCGTTGCAGTCTTCGGCTCCACCGACGACACCACCACCGGACCCACCGGACCACTCTCGCGCGTCGTGCGCGAAAACGTGAAATGCGCCCCGTGCTTGAAGCGCGAGTGCCCCATCGACCACCGCTGCATGGTGCGCCTTCTGCCAGAAAGAGTGGCGGAAACAGCGCTGGAACTGTTCAAATAGATTCGTGGCCATCTTCCACGTGCGAAGCTGGATCCAAAGACCCCGTGGACACAAGAAGCAAAATCGTCGGCTCCGATCGCGTGGCGGAGCTCGCGGCACAAGGCGCGCAGATCGCGAGCGGTCACTTTGATCCGCTGATTTCCTCGTTCGCCGAAGAGCTCGCCGCGATCAAACAGAAACACCCGGAGGCTCCACTGGTCGTACTCATTCGCTCTTCGCAAAATCCAATTCTACCTGCGCGAGCGCGCGCCGAATTAGTGGCCGCACTGGCTGTCGTCGATTACGTCAGCGATGCGGAATCAAACGTTGAGCCCTCATATCCACTGGAAACAGAACACGAACACAAGCTCCGTGATTTAATTGCCCAAGTACACGGCCGGCAGAACGCACATAACCAGGGATCGCAGCTCTAGCGGCTGAAACCAGCAATGGAAACGCAGCGCATTCTGGTCATCCGATTGAGCTCCATGGGCGATGTGATTCACACATTGCCCGCCGTGGCGTTGCTAAAAAAACGTTTCCCGAATGCGCACCTCAGCTGGCTGATCCGCCCCCGTTGGGCTCCTCTGCTCGACGCGAACCCTTACGTCGACAACGTGATTCCTCTCGAACGCTCCCTGGGCGCAACCATTCGCGCCATCGGCACTCTTCGCCAGCAGCATTTCGATCTCGCCGTGGATTTCCAGGGACTCATCCAATCCGCCTTCATCGCCAAGGGCGCCGGAGCGCAGCGCCTCTTCGGCTTCGGAAGAACTTCGGTGCGCGAAAAACCCGCCGCCGGATTCTACACGAACAGCATTGACCCGAGAGCCGCTCACGTCGTGGATAAAAACATGCAATTGGCCGCCGCCGCAGCCACAGAAGGGAACGCAAAGGTGGACGTGGGGTGCAGCGTACGGCGCGAATTTCCGTTGCCACCCGGACAACCGGAAGGATCGCTCCCCGATGGCCCCTTCGTTTTCGCGAGTCCCTTCGCCGGATGGGGATCAAAGCAATGGCCGCTGGAATATTGGAGCGATCTGGCCGCGCGCCTGCCTCTACCTCTGGTGGTCAATGGACCTGCCTCATCGCGCGAGCAGCTTCTCGCGATCAAGGGAGCCACGGTCCATCTTTCCGGCATCCCAGGGCTGATCGACGCCACGCGACGCGCTACAGCCGTCCTAGGGCTCGATAGCGGCCCACTTCACCTCGCCGCAGCGCTCGGCAAACCGGGAGTCGCCCTCTTCGGCCCCACCGATCCTGCGCGGAATGGTCCTTACGGAGGATCCATCCGCGTGTTACGGGACGCCCTTGCCGTCACCAACTATCATCGAACCGACGCACCCGACGCCAGCATGCGCGCGCTCACGCCAGACGTCGTGAGCCAGGCCGTCGAAGCCGCTCTGGAAGGAACCGCCGCATGACATTTCCCAAACCCTACGCCGATAAAGTTGCGCGCTACCGCGTCCCCTGCGGATTCGTCCTGTTGGCGGCCTTTCTCTGGATGGCAACGCCTTCCCTGGAATCCATCGCGCGTGGGATGCTGATCTCGATCTTTGGACTCCTGATCCGCGCGTGGGCGGCCGGACACCTGGAAAAAAACATGACGCTCGCCGAGGGCGGCCCCTACGCCTGGGTTCGCAATCCTCTCTACGTGGGAACGTTAACCACGGCCGCGGGATTCGTCATCGCGTCCCGTCGCTGGGAACTCGCTGTGCTCTTCGCTGCGGTGTTCGTGCTGGTCTACTTGCCCGTGGTCGAACTCGAAGAACAGCATCTGTCGAACCTGTTCCCGTCATTCGCGGATTACAAGCGGCGCGTGCCCAAGCTGTTCCCCCGCATGCCGCAAAAGCCGAACGACAAACCGTTTCAGTGGAGCATCTATCTGCGCAATGAGGAATACAAAGCGCTGGCAGGCTCCGCAATCGGCGTAGCTGTGCTTTTGTGGAAAGCCACGCACTAAACGCAGAGCATATAAGCCGGCAACAGCGTGCAGGTAGAACCCCGGACATGAGGCCGGGGATACATCCGCAATTTATCGTGACTCACAGGAATCCGCACACTGATGGGACGGATTTATAGCCCCGTGGCGTGAGCTCGGGGAACATTTCAGGAATGAAATGCTTACTAAACCGTCTTGCGCTTGGCCTTCAGCGCGATCTGCGACGCAGGCGGCTTCTTGGCAATCTTCCGCCGCAGCAATCGATTCACCGCGCGAATCAAATGCGAAACCTCGTTCGCACTCTTCTGCAGAACGACGTCGGCGCCGGTGGACGCTTCGGCCAGACCCAGTGCGTCCGAGAACCCGGAAAGCAGCACAATCGGCAACGTCGGCGCCTGCCCGCGCAGACAGCCGATGAGCTCCAGCCCACCCATACGCGGCATCTTGTAATCGGTAACCACCAAATCAAAAGGCTCCGCGAGGAATTGCTCGAGCGCATCCGCACCGCTGGTAGCCGTGACCACACAATGGCCAAGCTCTTGCAGAACGCTCTTGCGCGCAGCCAGACCATTGGCGCTGTGGTCCACCAAGAGAATCCGCGCGGGCGTTCTTGTCATAGATGAATTGCGAACTGACATGAGTACGAAACAAGGTGACGATAGCAAAGCGATTACAATCTTGTCAACGATTTCGTAACAGCTTCATTCGGGGACAGATCGAGATCTTGACTTTTGGAACATGACACAAAGCTGCAAGCTTGTTGTCGCCGCGCGCGGGCACCGCGCCGCTTATTCCACTTCGCGTGGCGCGGTGTAGCCGGTCTTCGCGACAATCTGATATTTGATCGGCTTGCCTTTGTCGTCATTGATGCGCAGAGGCTCGTTGGTTTCCGGATTGATCAACTGCACTTTGATCCTGCGAACTTTGCCATCGCGCGCCTGATTCGTCGGGTTATAGGTCAGCACGTAGTTGCTGCGCATCGTCTCGGTAATCGCGCGGAACACGTTGGGATACTCGCCTTCAAAGCGTGGGAAAAAGCTCATGCCTCCCGTCTCGGTAGCGAACGTCCTCAGCTGATTATCGGCCTGCAGGAAATCCAGGCGCGCGGTGTTGCCCATTGCGCCACGGGCGTCGGCCATCTCGCGCTGCGCCTGCAACAGGCTAATGGTGTAGATCGGCACGCCGGTCTCCTGCAACGCCCGCCTCGTCTTATCGAACGTCAATTTGCTGAACGTGTCCAGGCCCGAGGCGATCAACAGAATCGCCTTCCGACCTTCAATATCCTGCATGCGCCTGGATGTCTCCACCAGCGCGTCATACATATTCGATTCCGAGAAGCCCGGAATGCGCAAACGATTCATCGCTTCCGCCGTCTTCTGGCGATCCGTCGTGAAATCCGACAGGATCTCGGTCCGCAGATCGTAGGCGATAATCGCCAAATAATCTTCGGGCCGCAAGAGCTGGACAAATCCATACGACGCATTCAGCGTCTGGAACCAGCCAGCCGAATAATACTGCTGGAACTTGGCGGAAAACTCGACCACCATGGCGATGGTCATCGGAGCTTCGCCTTTCGAAAAATCGGCGATCGGCTGCGGCACGCCGTCTTCCAGCACGCGGAAATAATTTTTCGGAATATTGGGAATGAAGTGGCCTTTGTTATCCACCACCGCCGTGTCCACCGTCACCGTAATGGCATCGGCGCGGAACGTCGGCACGTCCGACGGCAGATCGCCTTCCTTGTTCTTGCCGAACTTTGAGGGGATCTTGGCCTGTGCCGGCTCGGCCGCCGGAGCCGCATTGCCGGACGAAGACGACGACTTGCGAGGACGCGCGACGGTGGCGCTGCCGTCATTGTTCGGACCCTGCTGCGCAGGCGCCAGCACCGGAAGCAGCGCGGCGATGGCAATCAGCGCACATACCAGTGCAGGAGCGAGAAACCGATTTGGCTTCATGTGTGCCGTCAGGTGCGCCTTCAGCTGTTCCTTCATGCTCAGATTATGACGTAATCCGCGCATGGAAAGTTGCGGACAGTCCGCGACAAATCCCCCCCCGACCGAACCCTCGATTCAGGCTTCGATTCAGGCTTCGATTCAGGCTTGGACGTGATTTCCGCAGGAATCTACTGGCAAGCAGGTCATTACTGACCGATAGACACTTCCGCCCTCAGATCGCGCCACTCCGGAGGATTCCCGGCAGGGGAACTTTCCAGGCTGCTCACCATCTCTTTCGCCTCGAACGGACCCAGGTTGGGAACCGCGAACGAGAAGTGGCAGAGCGGCGGCTGCCCCACCCGCGCATCGGTGGAGTAAAGCGTGACGCTCACTTTCGCGTCGGGAAAGCGGACTCCCGAATGGTTCACCACGATGTAATGGATTTCGGTCTTGCGCGTGGGGTCCACTACAATCCGGAAGCCTGTCACTTCCATGGATTTCGTAAATCCGTTGCCCGGGCTCGAAGCGACCGCAGCCGCGGGCGTGCTTGCCGGAGCCGAGTCTTCGGCCACGTCCGCGTCCGCCTCCGGAGGATGCATGTACGACACATATAAGTAGTGAACGCCCAAACCGAGGCCGATGCCCAGCAGCGCCACCAGGAACAACTGGCCCCAGCTGGAACTCTTGCGCAAGACGGCCTGCTCCAAGAACTGCGGCCGCAGTCCTGGATCTTTAAATGACACCAGCGCTGCGGGCAGCATGGGAGCCGGTATCGTGCCCATCACCTCCACGGATGATTTCAAGGGCTCCCGCGACGGCGCGGCGGGAACAATCGTCCGCTTGGCGACCGGCGAATAGCGCAGCAACCGGCCCATGCGCGGACTCGGGAACCGGGCAGGCAGATCCGGAGCCTGCGCCAAATCCTTCTGCGGCGCGACCTCCACTTCCAGCACCATCGATTGCGCGGGGTTGTTCGCCACTACCGGCGCTACCGGCATGGTCAGCCGCATTTGGACTTTCACCAACGCGGGCTCTCTCTTGGGCCGCGTGAGCTGGCTCGCGAGCGGAGCGCTTTCGATCATCGCTTTGTGATCTTGCGCTTTGTGATCTTGCGCTTTGTGATCTTGCGATGGCGCGGCCAGGAGATACGGCTCGGGAGGACCAGCAATGGCCAGCGGTGCGGCCACGGCGAAGGGAGCAGCCACCGGAGTGTTGGCGCGCATGGTCATCTTTCCATGAAGCGGCAATCCCTCGGCCAGCAGTTCCAGTGACGTTGCGTCCGTCTTGGGCTCCGCGGCGGCAGGCTCACCGGCCGACGGTTCGGGCGAAACGGATTCCGCAGGCGTCGGGGCCGTTGCAGTTTCGGCAACCGGTTGCGCTACAGACAAGGACGCCGATGGATCGGCAACATTCTCAGGCACGCATGTTTCAAGCGCGGATGAGACATTCTCTGCAATCTTGTCTTCAATCTTGCCTTCGATCTTCTCTTCGATCTTCTCTTCGGCTCCGGTCGGGCTGACCGCACTATCCAGCGCACGCAGCGAAGCGGTGGAGGTCGGCGCGGGCTCTGGCAAAGTCTGTTCCGGCAAAACAAGCCGTGCCTGCTCGGCGATCTCAGCGCCTGACACAACAGCTGGCTCGGCCAACGACGAATCCGCATTCTCGACGTTCGCCGAAACGGCGGAAGTTTCCACTGGAGGCGGCTCCTGTGGAATCGATTCCTGCTTGGGAGCAACCGGAGCAGAGGGAGCAGCCAGAAGCTTGTGTG
>CAITIX010000401.1 GCA_903892565.1 uncultured Acidobacteriia bacterium | reverse complement strand
CTCCAACTTTTAAAAATCTCGAAAAGTAGCAATATTGCTACATACACTTCTCGCGCGTGACAGCGCGTTGGGTGGATAGTTCCAATAAATTTCGCGTGTAATCAGTAGGTTATTTCCGTTACTTGTCGCTCGGTAATCTTACTCTTGCTCTCCTTAGACAATTAGTCGTTGGCGTTATATTTTTGGGGTGCGGCACGGATAGATGAGACACCCTGACCGGCCCCCGTCGAGTGGTCCGATTGGTATTTTAGTTTAGAGCTCGCGATTGTTCCACCGGTTTTGGTGCTGGCCATACAACGGCCTCGGGTGCTGGTGGCCGATATCCCAGCGACGAGTGCGGACGCACCGTGTTGTAGAGGCGCCGCCAGTTTTCGATCACGATCTGAGCCTCCTTCAATGTGTAAAAGATTTCGCCGTTGAGTAGTTCATCGCGCAGTTTGCCGTTGAAGCTTTCGCAATATCCGTTCTCCCAAGGGCTTCCAGGTTCGATGTAGGCTGTCTTGGCTCCGACGGCTGCGATCCATTCCCGAAGAGCAAGGGCAACGAACTCCGGACCGTTGTCTGAACGTATGTGTGCAGGAATGCCCCGCGAGATGAACAGCTCGCAGAGCGCCTCGATGACGTCGGTAGCCTTGAGCTTGCGGGCCACACGGATTGCCAGACTCTCGCGGCTGAACTCGTCGATGATGCACAACATCCGGAACGCTTTGCCGTCGTGAGTGCGGTCAGCGACGAAGTCATAAGACCATACGTGGTTGGGGCGCTCCGGCCGCAGACGGATGCACGAACCGTCATTGAGCCAGAGCCGCCCGCGTTTAGGCTGTTTGGCTGGGACTTTCAGCCCCTCACTCCGCCAGATCCGCTCAACACGCTTCTTGTTCACCGTCCAGCCGGATCTACGCAACAACGCCGTGATGCGGCGATATCCGTAGCGGCCGTATTGGCGGGCAAGCTCGACGATATCGGCAGTTAATGCTGCCTCGTCATCGGGTGTCACGGGCGTCTTGCGCTGCGTCGATCGGTGCTGACCCAAAGCCCGGCATGCCCGTCGCTCGGAGATGCCAAGTTCAGCCATCACATGATCAACACACGCGCGGCGGCGCGAGGGGCTTAGAAGTTTCCCTGTGCAGCCTCTGCTAGGATCAGCTTGTCCAGTGTCAGGTCTGAGACCGCTCGCCGAAGACGACTGTTCTCGGTCTCCAGCTCCTTAAGCCGCTTCACCTGATCGCCCTTCAGACCGCCGTACTCGTTACGCCATCGATAGTACGTTACTTCCGTAACGCCTATCGCACGGACCGCGTCCGCCACCGGCCGGCCTTGTGCCATCAGCACATCGACCTGCCGAAGCTTCGCTACAATCTCTTCAGCCGTATGCCTCTTCCTCGCCATCGATCTCATCCTCCATCCGAAAATAATACTTCAGGGAGGACCACTTCAAAGGGGGCAGATCAATAGCGTAGGCCGCAACCGATTTTCCGACGACAATGATGAACACCGTGGCAAGCAATGCGAGCGGATCGCGCAGCACGATCATCGGATTGACCAGCATGCCGACCGAAACAAAGAAAAGTACCGCGAACGCATCGCGCAGCGGCAAAGTCTCTTGTGCCGCGCGGTGACTGAGTTCGGATTCGCTCAAAATCATGCCGGCGAAGAATGCGCCGAGCGCAAACGAAACATCGAACAGGATCGCCGCACCAAATGCCACGCCAAGTGAAATCGCCAGCACCGCAAGACGGAACAGCT
>CAITIX010000400.1 GCA_903892565.1 uncultured Acidobacteriia bacterium | reverse complement strand
GACTGACCCTGCTCTTCTGTGGCATCCACCTCCTTGTTGTGGTGGCCTCGTCGAGCGGCGGCTTGCGAAAAAGAATCGGCCAGGTGCGCCGTCCCTTGTATCACCTCGGCGCAGCGGCAGCGCTGATTCTTTGGATCGTTACGTTCGTGACTCGCGATAGCCAGACGGGAATCAGCGCGGTACAGCTGAAGCAACGGATCTTGGATGATTTGCTGATGTGGGCCTTGACGCCTAATATGAGCCGCTCATACCGGTACTCGTTGGTCCTTGTTCTACTGACCTGCGGAATAGCCGCGGCCTGGGAATTCTGGCAGTTCCTTCGGAAACGGCAACTGGCGAAACCGCTGGCCCTTCTGGGGTTCGGCGCACTCTGCATGGCGATCGCATTGTTCAGCCCGGCCCGCGTGAGTGGAGGCACAAATATCGGAACCCGCTGCTACCTGTTCGGCGTGATCATCACGATTGCCGCGGGCGCTGTGGCGCCGGTCGCCCCCAAGTTGCGGATCGCCGCAGCGGTGATCGCCGGATGCATGTCGCTCGCCTTCTTTGTCCAGTTACACAGCATCAATGCCCAGGTAAACGATGACCTGCGTATCTTTCGAGAAGCACCGGTGGCGGAAACAGGCGCGCACATCGCCTATATGAGCGGCGATGCCTGGGCACCCGATCATCCGCAGCTCGATGTCGTTTCGCACTACTGGCTGGCGACGTATTACATCCTGCGATCCAAAGCGATCTTTGCCAACCATGGATTTCTCTATTTGCCGTACATGAATTTGAAATCGGCGCATGAAGGGAAATGCCAGGGCTTGGATCCCGCGATTCTGCCGGATCGCCCTTCCATGGGCAAGTGCCTGGCGGATGTCGCCAAGGATGCGGATCGTCCCAGAATCGATGTGATCATTTCCACCATTCCCGAGGGCGCTGCCGTGGCGGAGGCGTATGGCTTGCATCGGCTTCCCTACAGCACGGCAAAAGTCCAGTTCTTCGGACGATAACGATCGGCCCGTTTTTCTCGGCGCGCGTAGCGAAGACAAAATCGTGCAATTTCGGGCGAGTGGAAAGACGAACCGTGGCGGCGGGGAAAACGCTACGCAGATGGTGGCCAGGGAGGGAGTTGAACCCCCGACACGCGGATTTTCAGTCCGCTGCTCTACCAACTGAGCTACCTGGCCTTGTCCGTTTGCGCTTAGGTCTTAGTGTACCATCCCTCGCTGCGAACTTCCAATTTCGATCCTCCGGTCGTCACGCGAAATATGGAAATGCTCGCTTGAAGGACGGCACCATCGCCCATCTCTCCTAAGATCAAGGCGAATACGATCAAGGCGAAACCGCACGCGATGTCGGAAAGAAAGAGCGAATCGCAAAACAAGAGCGAGTACAAATACGGTTCGACGAACGCAACAAGAAAGGCCGCCCGCAGCATCGTGGGCGGCCTTTCTGAATTACGACGAGCGGGAATTCCCCGCCCGTCTTTCCTGCAATGATTCGGATGAGATTAGAACTGCGGCGTGAGCGGAGCCGGAAGCGGAGCGCCAAGCCAGCTCGGGGCATATACAGCAGTGCCCGTCACCGTGGAACATCCCACGCCGGCGGGGCCATCGGGGCATCCCCACCAGTTCTGCGTGGCATCGATGGTTGCCGTGCTCTCGGCAGCCACGCCGATCTCGATGCCGCTAAAGCTGTTCAGGTGAACCGCCAATAACCCACTCGGCGCGTTAAACGTAATGTCCGCCACTTCAGAGCTAAAAACATTTTGTGCGATAACCGTGCCAGAAACCGGCGCAAAGCTCACAATCGAAATACCCGTGGCGCCGGGCGAGGAAGGATCGTCGTCATCCGCATCGTTACCGGAAATCTGGTTGCCAATGATCTGGTTGTCGGACATGTTCACGCCAGGCGCCTGAGCAGGCACGCCACCGACGCCAGGAGCCGCATGATTATGCATCGTGACGCCTCCGATACCGTTGTCCAACAGGACATTGTTTACCACCACGTTCCCCCAATTGGCGGACCCGGGACCAGGAGCAAAAATGCCAACTCCCGCGCCCTTCCCGATGCTCCCGTTATGCACGACGCGATTGTTGCTGATGGTATTGCGAAATACTCCGTAGTTCGGCGCCTGCGGCAGACCGGGTGCCGGGGTGTGGGACGCAAGAGTGATGCCGCAATCGAGCGCGTTGTCGGTCACCGCGTTCCCGGTGATCACGTTTTCGTAGGTGGGGCCGGTCTCATCGGAGAGCAACATCCCGCCGGCATTGTTGGTGATGATGTTCCCAGTGACGATCGAATGGTGAACCGCCATCAAGTGGAGGGCTTCTCCGCAGTCAGAACCCTCGAACGTTTCGTACGCCGGCAGCCCGGCGCACGTTCCGGCCGCATAGTTCAAGCTTTTGTTGTTGGCGTCCAGCGTGTTTCCGGAAATGGTGACGTCGACGGCATTCGCTACGAGGATGCCTTCGTAGTTCGCGTTCTTCACGGTAAACCCGGAAATATTCACGAGCCAAACTCCGGCCGCGGGCTGGGAGGACATGCCATTCACAAAGATCCCAACGCCTTTGCCCGTGGCATCAATGATGGCGCCTGTTCCAACCAACGTCAGCGGCTGCGTGATGACGACGCTCTCCTTGTAAATCCCTCTCGCCACCTGGACGACGCCACCGGACGACGATGCGCTCACGGCCGCAGAAATCGTCGAAAAGCAACCGGCCGTCCCTGCTGGATTCACACAGAGAGTGGCTCCGTTCGCGGCAATGCCAAGCCCTGCTACGGCTAGTGCCAATTTCAAAACCCAATTCATTTTCATGGATTCAGTTGATCTTCTTTCTGACAATTTTTGGGGTCTTGTGGGATCGGTGTCGCTCCGCCTTTTGCGTGTCGACGACACATCGAAACCACTCCCTCAAGTTTAACGAATCACCGTCGAATCCACTATCGATTTCGGCAACTGGTACTCCGACTGTTGCGGTTCTGTTGATTCACCCCGATAATGAAGTGGGCCTGCCGGATGGGCAACCGCTGGTTTCTCTGGGCAACTGGAGGAGCGGGAGGAAAGTCCGGTCTCCATAGGGCAGCATGCCGGCTAACGGCCGGGGGGGCTCGCTCACAAGCGGGTTTTACGGAAAGTGCCACAGAAAATGTACCGCCCGGCAAGGACTTCGGTTCGAGCCGGGTAAGGGTGAAAAGGTGCGGTAAGAGCGCACCGCGGCGGCAGTAATGTTCGCTGGCAGGGCAAACCCCATGCGGAGCAAGACCAAATAGGGGAGGAGGAGCGGCTCGCTCCGTTACAACTTCCGGGTAGGTCGCTGGAGCCGGGGAGAGATCTCCGGCCAAGAGGAATGGTTGCCGTCCACCGCGCAAGCGGAGTTCACAAAAACCGGCTTATAGTCCGGCAGGCCTAAATTTTCGAGACGTGCCTAACGCGCGAACCATCTTACAAGCAGTGGGAGCACACTAGACGCTGCGGCGTTGCCCTGGTAGCCAAGCGCTACGCAGGCGACGGCCCAGGCGAAACAGGACCCAATCCGGAGGGTTCCACCCTTCCAATGGAGTTCAACAAAGAGATATTTTTCGCGCGGGCCGTTCATTTTGATCATCAGATGTCCAGCTCCTCAACGGGGACGCCAACCTTCTCCCAGGCGGCAATCACCGCCCACGCGCACGCGCTCTCTTCGGCTCCCGACTCAAACGAATCGTGAACCTGAAAGCGCCTGTAGCTCCGGCCTTCGAAGCTCTCCAACCACGATAGTGTAACGACGGCACCCTTTGCCGTAATCGCAACCGCGCAGCAAGCTTCACCATCATGGAATGGCGAACGTTCGGGCTCGTCTGGGGGGAAAACCCAGCGGCCGAAAAATGCCTTTCTCCGAGGTAAACCGTTGCTTAACTCGTCGCTATAGGAGACCTCGATACGGTCATAGCCACGCGCTTCTGCTTCTTTTTCAGCAACATAGCGTTTTAGAGCGCTGGCAATGATTGGGGCAAGCTTGTCCCCCGCCAATTCCTTTGCCCTATCCCAGGTGGCGACATCCTCGTCTTTGACGTAAATGGTTTTATTCATACGCACCCTACTCACTATACGTATACCATTCGTTCATCCTCTGGTCAATAAGAAATTGACAGAAACCGACGACGTGGTCCCGCCAGCACTATTTAGTCACTAGGAGACAAATTGTGAACGTAGTCTCGCAGGCCCACCTCAAACCGCCCCATTCCCGCCACGTGTGCGCGCGAGCCACCGTCGCGATAGACTGAACAAATGCCAAATCTTAAAGCGGTCGACGTCGTGATCGTCGGCGGCGGTTGGACCGGCCTGATGATGGCCAAAGAGCTCACCAGCCGTACGGGCTTGACGGTGACTGTGCTGGAGCGCGGCATCCCGCGCAAGACGTCGGACTACGCGCTCGACATGGACGAGCTCGACTACGCCGTGCGGCTCCGCATGATGCAGAACATCGCCGAGGATACGATTACGCATCGGCACTCCATGCGCGATCCCGCGGTGCCGGTTCGCCAGTACGGGTCTTTCCTGCCGGGTTCAGGTGTGGGCGGCGCGGGCGAACACTGGAATGGCGCGTCCTGGCGCTTTCTTCCCAGCCTGTTCAACATGCGCACGCATCTTGCCGAACGGCACGGCGCCGCGAAGCTTCCCGCGAATCTTGACGTGCAGGATTGGGGCGTGACATACGACGATCTGGAGCCGCACTACTGGCGCGCCGAACAAATGATGGGCGTCGGCGGCAAGGCCGGGAACGTGAACGGCAAGATCATGGACGGGGGCAATCCGTTTGAAGGAGCTCGTAAGAGTGAGTATCCGCTGCCTCCGCTGCGGAACTCGCATCTGGCGTCGCTATTTGGGGAAGGCGCGCGCAAGCTGGGGTATCATCCGCATCCTGCGCCGGCCGCGAACTTGAGCGAAACGTACAAGAATCCGGACGGCATCACACGCGCGGCGTGCGGGTATTGCGGATACTGCGAGCGCTTCGGATGCATGGTCGGCGCGAAGGCTCAGCCATCGAACACGTTGCTGCCAGTTCTGCAACGCCGCAACAAATTCGAGCTGCGCACGGGATGCTGGGTGCGTCGCGTGGTCCACAAAGACGGCAAGGCCACAGGCGTTCAATATATCGATGCAAAAGGCGAGGAGATGTTCCAGCCAGCGTCAATCGTGATCCTGGCGACGTTTACGCTGAGCAACACGCGGCTGCTGTATCTTTCGAAGATCGGCACGCCCTACGACGCGACGGCAGGAAAGGGCACGCTCGGGAAAAATCTCACGCATCAAGTGGAAGGCAGCACGCGCGTGTTCTTCGACAAGCCTCTAAACGCCTTCATGGGCACGGGCGGGCTGGCCATGCGCATTTCGGATTTCGATGGCGACCACGGGCTGAAGGGCGACGAGGGCCTGCTGCGCATGGGAATGATCGGCGTGTTGTCCAACGGCAGCCGTCCGATTCAGACGTTCGACGCGATGCCGCGCGGTGCGGCGAAATCCAACTGGGGATCCGACTGGAAAGCGGCGGCTCTGAAATGGAGGGACCGCAACGCGATCATCGCGCTTTCGGGCGAGCATCTTTCGTACAAACAAAACTTCATGGACCTGGATCCGACGTATACCGACAAGTACGGCGATCCTCTGTTGCGCTTCACTTTGGATTGGACCGATCACGAGCACCGGCAATCGGAATACGCGAAAGAGATCGCGCAGAAGATTGCTCCCGCGATGGGAGCCGTGCTGGCTGAACCCATTGGAGGCCGCAATCGCTACAACGTGATCAATTATCAGAGCACGCATATCCAAGGCGGAACGGTGATGGGCGCGTCGCCTGAGTCGAGCGTGGTGAATCGCCATCAGCAGCATTGGGACGTGCAGAATTTGTGGGTGTTGGGCGCGTCCTGCATTCCGCAAAACGCGTCGCATAATCCCACGCTCACGATTCTCGCGACGACAACTTGGGCGGCCGATGCATTGATTGATCGATACCTGAAGCATCCTGGTCTTGTGGCATGAAAAGGGGTGTGGCATGAAAAACGTAAGTGGGAAAGGATCGAATATGAAACGTCGAGAATTCTTGACGATCCCGCGCCAGGCCGTAGGCGGATTGCTGTTGTACACGCTTGCGGGCGAACCGTTTCGCGTTTCTGCACAGCAAAACGGCGATATTCGTGTGCCATTGCGCTTCTTCACCGAAGCCGAAGCGCGCGTGATCACCGCTGCGTGCGAACGGATTTTCCCAAGTGACGCGACGGGGCCGGGCGCAACGGAAGCGGCTGTTGTGATTTACATAGATCGCCAACTTGCGGGTCCTTATGGAAACGACAAATATCGCTACACGAAAGGGCCGTGGGTTGAATCGTATCCGGAGCATGGCTATCAGGCGAAGGAAACCCCGCGCGAGATCTATCGACAAGGTCTTCGCGACCTCGGTGATGGATTCGCGCAGTTGCCGGTAGACGCGCAAATCCAGAAGCTGACGGCCATGGAGAAGAGCCGCTTCTTTCAGATGTTGCGCACGCACACCATCGAAGGCATGTTCGCGGACCCGATGCACGGCGGCAACGCAGGATTGATCGGCTGGCAGTTGATCGGCTATCCGGGCCCGGTGATGTCGTACCGTGCGGAAATCGATAAACATTACGGCGTCCCGTATCGCCCGAAGCCCCGCAGCATGGAACAAATCGTGGGACGCAAACCCGCGCTGTGGGAAGACGAAAAGGTCTGACGTCTATTGGAATTTGGCGGTCGCCTGGATCGTCATCTCGACTTTGTCGTTGACCTTCAGCATGAAATTGCCGGGATTCTTCATGCCCCATTGGAGGTAGGGGATCGCAAACGTAGTGGACGTTGCCACCTCGGAGCCTTTGTTTTCCGCCATAAAATGCAGCGTCATCTCGTGGCTTGCGCCGTGGATCTGGAACATGCCGTGCACATCGAGCTGCGATGCGCCGCTTGGCGCGAGTTCTCCCGTGATGTGATCCGGCGTGAAGACGGCCTCCGGATACTTGGGACTTTCGAGGATTTCCTTATGCATGCGGCCATCGCGCAGGCCGCCGCCGGACTCGCCGCTGGCGACGTCCACGACAATTTCGCCGGACGCTTTGCCGGTCGCGGAATCGAACTTCATCGTGCCGCGCTTAAGTTTGAACGTCCCGTGAACCGTGTGCAGAGTGCTGCCCACGCTAAACGCGATGGTGGTCTTTGCCGGATCGAGTTCGATTGAATTCTCGGCGGCGAGCAGCGGCAGCGATGCAACAAACAGGACAAGAGGAAGCAGTTTCTTCATAAGAGGTGTCACACAGTGAGGATGCGGCAGCCCAGAGGCAACATGGATCCGCACACGAAATCCGCAACAGTAGATGCGCCGACGTGCATCGCCAGTTGCCGCGCGAATATTTTCGGGTCCCTTGCAAAGGCATGTAGTGAGCGCTGGCGCAGCCACGGAGAATAATCCAGCAGCAGCATCAGCCTCGCCATGAAGGCGGGCCTGCGCAGCAAACGGCGGTGCGCCGCCGCATACGCTTGCGGATTTCCCTGCCCCAGTGCATCGGCCAACGCAAGAGCTTGCGCGAAGCCTAGCCGGAGTCCTTCGCCCGTGATCGCATCGACGGATCCCGAAGCGTCGCCGACTAAAAACACGTTGCCGCGAGAGACGTCCACAAGACTGCGCGTTGCGGAAACCGCTCCGCGTTCGGACGTTGTAGGTTCGGCGTTTTCCAACTTCTCGAATAACTCCGGAAACAGATCCCGCACGTGCTCTAAGCGCAAATGAGGATCGCGGGACATCAGCACGACGCACATCTCACGCGCGGCGATCGGCGTGACATACAGCTGACAGTCGGGACCCCAGTAGATTTCTACGCAATCCGTCCAGGGCTCGACGGCATAATGGCGGCGGAAACCATAGCGTTTTGATGCACGGCGCGGTTTGTCGAGCGCGGCCCAACGACGCACGCGCGAGTTTTCGCCATCGGCGCCAATGATCCAACGGCACGCTACTTCGTGTTCGTCGTACTGGCCGCTGTGGTGATCGCCGAGAAGAACACGATCCACGGACAAGGCCTTCACGGTCGTCCCCCACAACAAAGTGGCACCCAATTGTTCCGCACGATCAATGAGCGCCTGATGCAAATGTGTGCGCCGGATGCCTAGCCCAGTGCCGTGAGGGAAACTGGCATCCACCGAAGTGCCCTCGCCCAGGAAGCGAATGCCGCGAAAAGGATACGAATGCTCGGCCGGAAGCGCAACCCCGAGCCGCGCGAGTGTTTCAAGCGTATCGGGCATCAATCCTTCACCGCACGTTTTATCAATCGGCGGCTGCGAGGGATCTGCCAGTGTCACCGCGAAACCGCGCATGCGGAGCGCAATCGCAGCAGCAAGGCCGGCAGGGCCTCCACCGACGATGAACGCGTCCGTGTTTTGAAGCGTGCCTACCATCGCAGTAAAACGAGTTCGGAACAGAAGCCAGGGCCCATCGCTGCAAGGAGGCTATATGTGCCCGGCTTGGGACGCCGATGCATCATCACTTCTTCCAGCACCAGCAGTACAGACGCCGACGATAGATTTCCGGTGCGGCGCAGGCAAGTCCATGAGGCATCGAGCGCACCGGGAGGCAGGTTCAACGCCTGTTCAGTGGCTTCGAGCACGCGTGGGCCTCCGGTATGCAAGATAAAGCTCGTGAGGTCGGCACGAGAGAGGCCTTGATCCGTGAGAAACGAATCGACGTCGGACGCCAGGTGCTTCTCGATGACCTCGGGGACTTCTTTCGAGAGTACGATTTGAAATCCCTTTTCCGAAATGT
>CAITIX010000399.1 GCA_903892565.1 uncultured Acidobacteriia bacterium | reverse complement strand
CGTAAAGCGTACATGCGGCCGGAGCCGCAGCCGTGCCCATATACTCGGCCAGCACTGCCGTAGGAAAGGGGACCACGCTGATAAACAGGAGCAAAAAACCGTTGACGAACAAAAGATTAGTATCCGCACGTCCCACCATCCGGAACACCAAGTGGTGATGCACCCACATGATGAGCACCGTGAAAAACCTAGTGACCAGTGCGAGATAGCTGGGCCACTCTTTCAGCAACGCCTCGGTTAACGCTTGCGACGTCACAGCGCCTTCAAAATGCGGCACCTTGATTTCGAGCACCAGCAGAGTGATGGCAATGGCGAATATCCCATCGCTGAACGCTTCGAGCCGAGAGGTTTCACGCTCTGACGTGTGGTGATGTCTGGCCTCGTCCATGCAAAAAGTATAGCGAGTGAACGGGATCGCAGAACGCTAGTGGCCCATGCGGCGCGGGCCGCGATTGGTGACCTTCTTCATCAGGAACGCCGCAGGCGTCATCAGGGCGAGAATGCACGCGAAGATGAAAACCGCATCGATGTAGCCGAGCATTGTGGCCTGGCGAATCAGGTTGCCGTAGATCATCCCATACGCCGTTTGCGCGGCGTGTACCTGATCCATGCCTTTCATGACGAAGGTGTGCGTCATCCCGGCCACTCGCTGTTGCAGAACAGCATTGCCGCCGGTGATATGGGAGACGAGCGCATTCTGATGGAACTGAGAACGCCGCGCCAAAATGATCGAGATCGACGCGATACCTAGGCTGCCGCCCAGATTACGTGCAAGATTCGTCATGCCGGAAACGTTATTGTTCTTCTCCGGCGGCACGCCTTCGTAGCACAGCGTCGAAATCGGAACCCATAGGAATCCGAGGCCGACGCATTGATAGATGCGCATCATCATGGGCGTGTAGAAATCGACGTCGAGATTCAGCGTGGTCATGTGGAACAGCGAGAGCGATAGCGCGGCGAATCCGAAGGCGATCATCCAGCGGGCATCGACGCGAGAGATCATGCGTCCGACGAGGGGCATCGAAATAATAATCAATACGCTGCCGGGAGAAAGAACCAATCCGGCTTGGAGCGCCGTATAGCCCATCAGTGTTTGCAGGAATTGCGGAATCAGCACGGTGGCTCCGTAGAGACCGGCGCCGAGCATGAACATCATAATGCAGGCGACGGAAAAGTTGCGCGCCTTGAATAATCGGATATCCAGCACAGGGTGCGGATGATAATACTCCCAGATCACGGCTGCCACCAGCGTCACCGCGGCGATGACTCCGAACGTCACAATAAACGGAGACGCGAACCAATCCTCGCGCTCGCCCTTATCGAGCGTGACCTGCAGGCAACCAATGCCGATGGCGAGCAGCGCGAGGCCGACGTAATCCACCGTGACGATCTTCTTGCGCAGTTTGGCGAGGAACGGAGGATCTTCCAGGACGCGCGCGCTGAGGAACAACGAGAGCAAAGCGACCGGCACATTGATCAGGAAGAGCCAGCGCCAGTTGTAGTTATCCGTGATGTAGCCGCCGAGCGTAGGTCCAATGACGGGCGCAGCCACGACAGCCATGCCATAGACCGAAAACGCCTGCCCTCGTTTTTCGGGAGCGAACGTATCGGCCAAGATGGCTTGTTCGGTAGGCGCGAGTCCCCCGCCCCCTAGGCCTTGCAAAATGCGGAACAAAACAAGCACCGGCAAGTTCGGAGCAAGACCGCACATCAGCGAACTGATGCCAAAGATCGCCACGCAAGTCATGTAGAAACGCTTGCGTCCGAACTTTGTGGACAGCCAAGCGCTAATCGGAAGAACAATCGCGTTGGCGACGAGATACGAGGTCAGCACCCAAGTCGCTTCGTCCTCACTAATCGACAAATTTCCGGCGATGTGCGGTAGGGCGACGTTGGCAATGCTGGTATCAAGCACTTCCATGAACGTCGCCATTGTGACGACCATGGCGATGGTCCACGGATTATGCGACGGCTTCCAAATAGGAGGCGGCGGCGCGCCGGCGGTTTCGAGCGTGGTGCTCATATGCGCCGCTTACCTGATGTCCACTGTGGGCGTCACGGACATGCCCGGACGCAACGAGTGATCTTGGTTCTGGCCGGGGTCGATGGAAATCCGGACGGGGATACGTTGCACGACTTTCACGTAGTTGCCCGTCGCGTTCTCAGGAGGCAAAAGGCTCATCCGCGCGCCACTGGCGCCGCCGATGCGCTCTACGCGCCCCTTGTAATCGCGTCCATTGGCGTCAACCGTGATGGTGACTTTTTGCCCGGACTTCAGCGTGCGCAATTGATTCTCTTTGAAATTCGCAGTGACCCACAGATCTTCCAGCGGCACAATCGCCATCATCTCCTGGTCGGCCTGCACGTTCTGCCCGGGATTCACGCCGGTCTTGCCAACGATGCCATCGGTCGGCGCGGCGATCGTGATGTAAGACAGATTGAGTTCCGCCTGCTCGAGAACCGCCTTCTGCTGCGCGACCTTCGCCGCCGCCGCTTGCGCACGGGATTTCGTGATGGAGATCTGCTCGGGTCCGGTCATCGCGGATTCGACGTTCGCATCGGCTTGCGCGAGCTTGGCCTTCGCCTGCTCCACGGCAACTTCCGCGGCGGTGACGCTTTGCTGCGCTTCCACTACTGCAGCCTTTTGCGCGTCGATTGTGGCCTTGGCCGCGGCGAGTGTAGAGGCCGCCTGATCATACTGCTGCCGCGAAATCTCATCCTTAGCGACGAGCGCCTTGTAACGATTCACATCCTGCTCGGTGCGGAACGCATTTGCTTCAGCGACCTTCACGTTGGCTTGCGCCGTCGCAATACGTGCTTGCGCGACGGCCAATTGGCGCTGTGCGAAGTTCACGGCGGCGGCAGCGTCCTGCCGGGCGGACTTGACTCCCGTGAGATTACTACGGGTGGTCATCGACGTGAGAGGCACATCGGTACGCGCGCTCTCGAGCGACGCCACGGCGTCCTGCAAATCGGCGCGCGCTTTCTCTACGGCGACTTCGTAGTCCTTCGGATCGAGCTTTACAAGAACGTCGCCTTTCTTGACGACTTGCTGATCTTCCACCAGCACCTCAAGTATGTGGCCGGAAATACGCGGGCTGATCGAGACAATGTGCCCGTCAATCTGCGCGTCGTCCGTCGATTCAACCTTTTGGAGTTGCGACCAATAATAGTAGCCTCCTCCGATCAGACCCAACAGGATCAGAAGTCCGAAGATCTTCTTTCCGCCATTGCCCTGCGATTCGTTTCCCGCTTCTGCCGTGACGTTCGGCTCCGCCATCCTATTTGCCTCCAATGAATTGCTTCAAGTTGATTTCTGTTTTGCCGATCGCCTTTGCCAGCGCGACCTTCGCCAGGTTGTGCGCGTACCGACTGGCGATTAAATTTTCTTGTGCGCCTGCGACAGAATCCTGCGCCTGCACCACTTCGATGTTGTCTGTCACGCCCGCCGCGAAGCGATCACGCGCCTGGGTCAACGTTTCGTTCGCCAACTCCAAATTGCTTTGTGCCACGTTGACCTGGTCGGCTGCGGATTGCAGATCGAGGAGCGCAGACCGAATATCGGTATCGATGTGCCGCTCTAAATCCGCGAGCTCATCTTTGCGCTGCTGGATCACGGCATCTGTTTGCAGCACGTCCGCCTTGATGCGTCCGCCGTCGAACACATTGACTTTGACTTCAGCGGCAAACTGGAACGTCCCGCGCGATTGCGCAAGGTTCACGCCGTTATAACCATAGTTGCCATTCAACGCGAGCACGGGGAGGCGACCGGCCAACACAGCCTCGCGCGATAATTGCGCGCTCTCGATTTGAATCTTCAAGCTCTGATAGTCCGCCCGCGCCGCGCGGGCTTGTTCGTTCAACTGCTCCGCAGTCAGATTCGCCAGCGGCGAATAAGGAGCGTTATCCGTCAACTCAATCTCCTGCGAGCCTGGAATGCCGATCGCTTGCTGCAGTACGAGCTTGTCCTTCGCAAAACGGTTCTTGCCTGCGAGCAACTGCTGCTCTCGCGATTTTAATTCCACTTGCGCCCGCAGTTCGTCGATGGCGGGAGATACACCGGCCGCGTGCTGATCGCGAGCGCGTTCGTACAGCGCTTGCGCCGTCGTGACTTCAACCTTTGTGGATTCCACGCGGGCGATGTCGGCCAGGATCGTGAGATACGCATTGGCCACCACTTGCACCACAAGATCCTTCGCGTCTTGCGTGTTCAGCGTCGCGGCTTCGATTTCCTTGGCAGAAGCCTGCCAGTTCTTGCGAGCTCTTTGGTCGAAGAGATTCGCTTCGGCGGTGGCTCGAATGTCGGAATATCCGAATGGTCCGATGATTTGAGGAATCCCCGGAAAACGGAATCCAAATACGGCGATGTTGTTTTTCTGCACGTTCTCGGCGGCGTAGGCATTCACCGTGGGCAACAAAGCGCTCAAGGTGCGGATGCGATCGGCACGAACGATGCGATCTGCAGATTCACGTTCGAGCACACCTAGATTGGCTTTAAGTCCACGTTGAATCGCGTCATCCAGCGAAAGCTTCAGGGGTTGTTGCGCAGTCTGGGCGTTCGCGGGAAGGAAAGCGGCCAGTGTGAGGCATGCGAAAAACACATTCGACGCGGACAAGATTCGATTGGATAAGACTCCACTGTGCAAGTTTCGAAGCATGCTGGTGATTTTCCTAATTGGATGATCCGACTGCCACAAACGACGCAAGAGTCTTCGGGCGCTACATCTATTATCGACGACTTCCGGGGTCGGACTGCAAGAGAGGCGGCGAACAGGAGGCCTAAACTACTGATTTTTCGTTAGACGCACACGCGCGAAGAGCGTCTCGAAAATATTCTTTGGGAGAAAATCCGCAGAACTTCGTCTATCGGAATGCGGACACAAGCAGCCGCGAACCCATCGAGGAGCTGGATTACAAAACATGTGGAACAAGATTTTTTCAACACTTCCTTCCGGACAAGCCTTCTGGAAAGAGACGCGCGTCTTCGGTTATTGCATGCTGGCCGCGGGGCTGGGCGCAGCGATTGGCGCCCATTCTTGGGCAGCTAAACCCGCGCTTCAAACGGTCTCCGCGGCGACCTATGCGCCAAGCGGCGTGGAATCCACGTTCGCACCGGTTGTGGACAAAGCGCTGCCGGCGGTGGTCAATATTTCTTCATCGAAGACGTCCAAAACAACACAAATGATGTCGCCGCAGATGGATCCTTTCTTTGAACAATTCTTCGGGCAGCAATTTCAGGGACCACACGGAAACGGCGGACGGCAATTCAGCACCCCGCAGCGCCGTACGGAGCATAGCCTTGGATCTGGCGTGATTGTCCGGTCCGATGGGTCTCTTCTGACCAACAATCACGTCATCGATGGTGCCACGGACATCACGGTGACGCTGGGAGACAAGCGTGAACTCAAAGCAAAGCTGATTGGCACGGATCCGAAAACGGATATCGCCGTGCTTAAAGTGGAAGCGTCAAATCTTCCGACAATCGCGATGGCGGATTCGGCGAAGGCTCGCGTGGGCGATGTCGTGCTCGCGATGGGGAATCCATTCGGACTCGGCCAGACCGTGACGATGGGCATCATCAGCGCGCAGGGCCGCACGAACCTGGGCATTGAAGACTACGAAGACTTCATCCAGACGGACGCGCCGATCAATCCGGGCAATTCGGGCGGCGCGCTGATCAACGCACGCGGTGAATTGGTTGGAATCAACACGGCCATCCTCGCCAACAACGGCGGCAATCAAGGCGTGGGCTTCGCGGTCCCGGTGAATCTAGCGCACAGCGTGATGACGCAAGTGATGGAGCATGGCAAAGTGACACGCGGCTATTTGGGTGTTGTACCCGAAACCATCACGCCCGCGCTGGCGAAGGCGTTCCACTTGGATCCGTCGCAGCACGGCGCACTGATGGGCGATGTCACAGCGGATGGACCGGCGGGCAAAGCCGGTATTGAACGCGGCGACGTTGTGGAAGAAGTGAACGGCGAGCAGATGGCGGCCGCCAACCAATTACGCATGAAGATTTCGATGATGGCTCCCGGCACGACGGCAAGTTTAAAAGTGCTGCACGACGGCAGCGAGAAAATGGTGGCCGTGAAGCTGGGCGAACTTCCCGGTGCTTCCACGCACGCCACGGAACACGGCGAGAACGGCGGCTCGAATAACGCACTGGAAGGCGTTACCGTGGACGCGCTCAACGGGCAAGCGGCGCGTGAGATGCGAATTCCGTCAAACGTCCACGGCGTTGTCGTTACAGACGTGGAACAAGGCAGCGCGGCGGCCGAAGCCGGGCTGCGTCAGGGCGACGTGGTAATGGAAGTGAATCGCAAACCGGTGGCCTCGGTGAGCGAATTCGAACACGCGCTTCACGCGGCGAGCGGCGGGAACGTCCTGCTGCTGGTGAATCGCAATGGACTGACGCAGTTCATCGCGATCCAAAACTAAGGACGAAGTGAACGATCACGGGGCCGGTCTCAATGGGACCGGCCTTTTCTTTTGTACGGCTGCCTATTCCGAAATGGCTTCGAGCGATAGTCCGCGGGTCTTCGGCCCAAAGATGCCGATAGCGGCAATCACCATGGCCATGGCGCCAGAGATAAAGAGGAAGACTCCGGCGACGCCGAAGCGTTCCAGGATAAAGGCGATCACGAAAGCGCTGAACACGACGGAAAGACGGCTCCAGGAGTAAACGAATCCAATGGCAAGCGCGCGAATGCGCGTGGGATAAAGCTCGGCCTGATACGTGTGATAGGCAAACGACATCGCGTTATTCGAAAGAGTGAGCACGATGCCGAGAACAATCAGCAGCGGCGCGAACGTGGTTTGACCGAAGAGAGTGCCGGCAATCGCGATCAGCGCGGAAGCTCCGCAGATTTGCCACTTGCGCTCGATCTTGTCGGCAAAGAACGTCGCGACGAGCGGCCCGAAGGGCGCGGCGATCGCGATCAGGAACGTGTAAAGCAGGGTGTTCGTCAGCGTGATGCCTTGCTTCACAAGCAACGTGGGGACCCAATTGGCGAAGCCGTAATAACCGATGGCTTGGAAGAGATTGAAGACGGAGAGCATCACCGTGCGCCGCAGGTAACGTCCCTTCCAAATTTCGGCGAAGTTTCCGCGCGTGTTTTCCGAGTCTGATGCACGAAAAGCAGCTCCCTCGGCTCCGCTCGGGATGACAACGGGTGGGAGCTGCTCGTCAAAGGCGGCACCCAGGTCAGAGCGAACGGCCGCTTCCATCTGATCCATTATGGCTTCAGCTTCGGCGATACGGCCATGACGCGCGAGCCAGCGCGGGCTTTCCGGAACGCTGCGGCGAATCCACCAGACGAACACCGCGCCAATGGCGGCGATGAGCATCACGCAGCGCCATCCTTCAATGCCGAAAGGAGTTCGGGGCACCAACATCCACGCCGCGAATGCAACAACAGGAACAGCGGAAAACTGGATGAAATTATTGAGCGCGAAGGCGCGTCCGCGAAGTTGCGCCGGGACCATTTCGGAAAGATACGCATCGATGGTGACCAGTTCCACACCGACGCCCAGGCCGACAACGAAACGCCATAAGTTGAGTCCAAAGGCATCATTCTGAAACGCCATGATCACAGTGGCAGCGGAATACCACAACAATGAATACGTGAAAATGGCCCGGCGGCCGAGGCGATCCGCAAGAAAACTAAAAAGCGACGTACCGAGAAACAGGCCGGAGAACATCGCGGCGACGAAACTCGCGAGGCCAGTGGTTCCAAAAAATCCCGTAGTGGTTGCGGTCAGGATGTGGCTGCGCACCAAGCCGGGCCCGATGTAGCCGGTGAAGAACATGTCGTAGAATTCGAAGAATCCGCCGAGCGATAGCAGAATCACGCGAGTCCAAATGGAACGGCAAGAGGGCAAGCGGTCCAGCCGCGCGGCGATCGCGTTGGACCCAGCTTGGGTAGACTGCTCGTGCATCGGCGCGCTCATTCGCGCTCTAAGATAGCATGCGGCGCAGGATCGCGGCCTCTACTTCTTGGCCGACACGGGACTCGTCAGCGCAGCCCAACGCTCTTTCGCCAGATCCACAATGCGCGGGATGTCGCGTTCCACAATGATGCGTTGCTTGGCGAGATCGCGCGCGGCGGCCTCGGTCTTGGCAAGGAAGTCGGCTTGTCCTTTGTAGCGTTCTTCCAGTGAAGGACGAGGATCACCCGACGCCGTGCGTTCTGCTTTGGTCAAGGCAAACGGGAAGAGAGAGCCGATGTTGACGTACGTTGCTTCGGACGCGCCGATCTTTGGCTGACGCAAATTCCATCCCGTGTAAGTTCCGAGAGGCACGCTGTGTTGCGGCAATCGCACGCCGCCGAGTTCGTTGCCATCGGCATCCACTTGCGGAACCAGCGTCGTGAGCATATCGCCCGCTTTCGGCGGCTCAATCGACACGATGCCTTTCGTCAGGAAATCGGAACCAAAGTCGAGCGTGCGGGGTGCGTAGATCTTTGCAGGCGTGTGCACGTTGGCGAGCTTGGGAAATTTCAGGCCGGCAAGATTCGTGAGTTCGCCGCGCGCGACGCTCGGATACTGCGACGGCGGAGGCTCGATGCCCTTGCTGATCCAATCATTCATCGCGATCACCATACCGTTCATGAAAAACTTGATCTGCAGATCGTTGCCCGGATATTGCACCGCAGCCGTCGTTGGCCCGGCGGAGCTTTCATGCTGCATACCCGCGATGTAGTAAATGCGGGCATCGGCCGGAGGAGCAATGTCGCGCTTGCCATCGGTGGACGTGTGCACCAACGATCCACCCGAGTTCCAGTATTCGTTCGAATTGTTCGAGAGGAACAACTTCGGTGCGGTGCCATTGGCGCGCGACTTCGTGAGCAGGCCTTCGGCCGTGAACGGAGGCAGATCCGTTGGATAATCCCAACGCGTGCGCGAAGGCTGCGCAAAGCGCACATTAAAGCTGCCCACGCCGCTGCCGCCGATGTGCGCCCACACGCCGTCGTAAACCTTCTTGCCTTGTTCATCCGCGTTGAAACCGTCGCGCACGAAATTGCGCAGGAAGCGCCCATTCTGCGAAGGCCCGTAAGCGATGGCGTATTTCGTTTCGCCCTGCTTCTTGGCATACGCAACGTAATCGCGGAAAGCCGCCATGCCGACGCCCGCCACCACGGGATCCTTCCCCGTATAAACCACTTCGTAAATGCGGCCCGGCTCGAAGCCTTTGGGATACTCGACGGATTTTCCATCGTCCGTGAAGTGCCAATCGGCGCGCGGGATTTCCTTGCGTGCGCCGTCGAAGCCATCGCGCACGATCATGCGTCCGCCTTTCGAATCGGCCACGACGTAGGCGTCGAGATTGAGATCCGCAAGCGACTGCTTGGTCTCTTTCGTCGTCAACTGAATCTGCGCGCGGACGGGTCCGGTAATGCTTCTCAGCACCGGGACGTCCGTGAGGCGAATCAGGTCAGGATTCACGGGCATGTCGAACTCCCAGCCCACCCAGGCCAGCGTGAAACCTTGCTGCACCAGCCAGGGATCGCCCAGATCCTGTGCCGTGCGCATGGGGTTCGCGCGTCCGCCGACGCCCACGTTCGGCATGGAGATTTTTCCGCGATTGGCGGATTCCATGATCATGGTGCCGTTGCGTTTGGCCGCGTCCTTCAAGCGCACCAGGCGGAGATCGGCGGAAAATTCGACCAAGCCTTGGGCATTTTTCGGAGCCAGGTCGAGATCGACAATCGCTTTGTTCGCGGCGTTCTTCGGGTCCAGCGCGAAATCGACTTTCGCCTGCACGCGTTCGATGCCGGGAACTCCGGCGATATCGGACCGCTCCAGAATTTCAACCTTGGTGACGGCCGCCGGCAGCAGGGCCGCGCTGAGAACACAAAGAAGTAGCGAACGTAGCATGCAGGGTAGTTTATCACCGCGCGAGATCGCGAGCACGGCAATTGGTTACAGACGACTTGGTGCGATTCGTCCAATGGGCTGTCCGCGCAGCGAGCTCGCGATTTCGCTCAGAAACAGTCTGTTCCCGTTTTCTCCCATTGTTCCGGTTTATCACTCGCAGCCCAGGAGCATTCTAATTTTGTCGCCCAGTGTTTCGCCGCTCGGAAGATTAGGCCCGGTAATGAACCGCATAGAGAACTCATCAAGCTGGAATCTGACAGTCCTTGCCAGAACCAGTTTTCTAGTGTTCCCAGGCCGGACCCCCGGACCCAAATCGTAAGTGTAGACCGTGATAATGTCCTTTCCTGCGCGCGCTTCGACAGGAATGTCGCTCCCAATGATCTCCTCAAAGCGCTGATAAACTGGCTCCGGAACTATGAAGTAGAGTCCTTTCTTCACCAGAAAGACACCCGCAGGAATAGTTTAGGCCCACTTTCCACCAGGCGCACTCTGACCAGAGACATGCTGACCAGACGCGTTCTGACGAGTAGTGGGCCTTCTATTGTTCACAGGCTCCAGACCGGTGTTCACAGTCTGTCGTCCTGCTAGGGGGGGAGAATTCGGGACCTTAGAATAACGCGCGGAATTTTAAAAGCTGGATTCTAAGAGGCGGATCCTAGGGCTGGATCCTAAGGACGCAGCGGATCCTCCGTGATGCGCTTCTCGGCACCAATCATTCGAGTGACCGGTTTTCCGGCAGTCTGGGGTTGAGACTTGGTAAACCAACGCGTAAACGAAAAGCCGCTACGTCCGGGAATCGAATCGCCGCAAACGTAACATTTCGAATCATTCTTCGCGATCACGCCATTACAGGAGTTGCATCTCGCCATGGCCTATTAGGCCCTATCCAGCGTACTTACGTCCATGGAACTCACGTACCAATATCCTCTTAGAACGTAAGTTCCACCTCTCTCAGTAAGGGCCCTTAGCCCCGCTAAGGGCGACGCTACTCCACCCATCCCATAATGAGTCGCTGGAGATCGCTTAATTCATCGCTTCATTCATCCGCTGTTCGGGCTGGCCCAGGCGATGCCAGTCATCACTAGTACGACCACCATTGCGATCGCCATCATGATCCTGCTCGCGCTGCCGGAAACCGGGCTGCTTCGCAGCGGGCGGCGCCACCGGACCATAAACGGAATGCTCACGGGTTTCTTCGCGATGCTTCAGGATTTCATCCAGGATGAAGCCGCCTGCTCCGCCGACCAGTGCTCCAATTAAGACGCCGTTCTGACTATGCGACATCGCGCCGATGGCAGCTCCCGCGCCCGCACCGGCGCCGATCGTAGCCGCGGTGCGTTCCACGGAGTGATGAATTTTGCCGTCCGGTCCCACAAAGTGCACGTCCCGACCGAGAGATTGATTCAAGTTCATACTGCGCACGAGTTCATGAAACGTGGTGGCCGAACGCAGCATCTCTCCCAGCGTCTGGGGCGTCACCGCGCCGGGATTCGGGTTAGCCGCCGGCGGATTCGGATACGCGGGTGCCGGGCCATACTGCGGCGCATTCTGTGCCAAGGCCAATTCGCTCAAAAAAACCAGGCCCATCGCCGCCCAGCTCAGTCTGTTTTTCATGTGAGTCTCCAATCTCAGTGCCAGACAAAACGTAAGATGCGGGCGTAATCCCGCCGGTTGCACTCCGGAGAATTAAACCTTGTTTATCAAACTTTCGGCGCGCCCGGAAAGAGCTCGATCATGATTGCTTCAAGCGCGCAATCCTGCCCCACAGGAAAGACTCATCGCACCCGAGCCGCGACCAGCGGAAGCGGTCCAGAGCCCTGTTTTCGCACAAACCTGTGAGCCAGCGCACGCATGTTACGATGTCCCTTAGCAATTAGCCAATAGTTATGAGCCAACAACCCCAGCCATCACACGAACGTCGATCCTTCTTTACGCGTCTCAACGCCGGAGCCGCGTCGCTCGCGGCGTTCGCCGTGGGTGGCGTTGCACTCGCAAAAGAAAAATCGCCGGCGTCTGCGCGCTTCGAGCCCGCGCACCATGAGAAAGACGACTGGCTCGATAAACTCCCCGGCAAGCACCGCCTGATTTTTGATACGACGAGCGCTCAGGGCGTTGCCGACGCACTGCTCTTTACGAATAATTTCCTGCGCGTGAATAAGACCGAGTATGGCGTCGATAACAAAGATTTGGCCGTAGTGATCGTGGTGCGGCACCGCTCAACGCCGTTCGGATACAACGACGCGATGTGGGCCAAATACGGCGCACCGTTCGCCGGACGCGCCCAATTCGTGGACCCGAAAACCAAGCAGCCGCCGACCGGGAACGTCTACGCGCACGGCGAGGCCCTCTCGTTGGAGACGTTTTCGAAATTAGGCGTGCAGTTGGCCGTCTGCGCGAATGCTTCACGAGCGTATGCGACCGGCGCTGCCGAAGCAACCGGCGCAAGCGTGGACGCGGTCTTCGCGGAGATCACGTCGAATCTGGTGGTCCCAACGGCGAGGATGGTTCCCGCGGGGATTATTACGGTGACACGTGCGCAGGAAAAAGGATACTCGCTGGTGACTACGTAGGGGCGATCCCGTCAAATCCCTTTTCTGACATCATCATCGCCGGATAGCGTCCCGAAGGATCTTGCGGATCTCGGGACGCTTTTTTGTTTGCGGAGCGGACGCTGGACGGGGCCCGCACAGGATCAGGCCAACCCTCCCAATACAGCTGCGGAGCTCCCGCCAAGACCTCGGGCACGGGCATCTATTTCCTAAACGACGAATAAAGTCCCCGAGGAACAAATAAGATCACGGATCAGCTGAAATATTCCTTGATCTTTTTAGGAATATGCCACATGATTATCTACCACCAAGACGGCAGTACCCAAAAGGAGACCGATTCGTGTTTCAGTTCTACAGAAAAGTAGGAACTCATAGCATTAATTGTTTGATGCGAGTTCCCCCCGTTTGTGGACTCCTCGCCCTTATCGGCTTGGGCATCTTGAGCGCGCCCTTATACGCCGAAGAGGAGTGTTCGGTTGCAAAGTCGAACGGCGACTGCACGCTGACGATTGATCGGAGAAATCCGCTCGCTCCGCCGACAATTCAGATGTATCCGCATAAGACGCTGACCGTAAAGATTAAGGATCCGTACTATTTCGAACGATACTTTCTGGATTATACGAGCGGTCAGTTGGCGTTGTCGCCCGATGTTGCGTCGGCCGTTCTAGGCGGGCTATTGACCCCACTGAAAGCGTCCGAGGCCGAGTTCCGCTCAAATGCATTGGATGACGACGCTAAAGCGAAGTTAGGTAAAGATTTCGGAAAGCCGAAGCCTAAGCCAGTACCGCCAACTGGGTGCACTAGGGAGGAGGTCGGGCAGCTCCCGTTCGGTTTAACTATGGATCAGTTGGATACTTACTATCGTAAATGTTTCAAAGAGTTCGCTGTGTCGGCACAGGACCTGTACCAGAAGTTAGAGCCGTGGATCGCACCTGATTCGCATCCGCAATCCCTTGAGCCGCGCCCTTCGGCGGATTCAACAATCAAACCCCTAGATCAGTCCCCGCAGTATCCTACCAAAGACCCCGAATACCCGCACCCAACGAACAAACAAATCGATACGTTTCTACGAGGCCTCAAAATCAGCGAAGTCGCAGTTAGAGAATTCGCTTTGGTTGCGAGCATAGCCGGCGCGGTAAAGGCAGCAACGCCAACCACCGTTCCCCCGCCAATGTGCAATCCCGATAACTCGTTATGCGATCCAAATAATTTGTTGCCGGAATTGCAGAACCTGGCAGCACTTGCGGACCCGGTAGCAAAGGACTTGTATGGCTACGCCGACCGCATCAAAAACCTCCTCCCGCCCGCAGTAAACGCCGCCGAAAGAGATTGTGCCGATCGAAAGAAGAAGGCTGATGAAATGGATAGTGGCGAAAACACTTGTGTGTATTTATTTACGTTGAGCGATCCTCTCATGAACAAGACGGACCCAAGGAATTCAAAGCTTGTCACTCGACAGGTGACATACGCCGTAGACGCCCTAAACTTGGCGCAAAATACTGCGGATTCAATTCCCGACCCCAAAAAGAAGAATACGATCGTCAGTGTCACCGTTTTCTACGGAGATTCTAAGTGGGAAGCCTCCGCCGGGACGCTTTTTTCAACCTTGGCAGTCCGATCATTCTCGGTTAATCCAATCATCACGGGAGGCGCCGTGACGGATAAACAGGTGGGGGCATCTCCTCTTTATCCCACGGTCGTGCCGTTTGCCGCCGCGAATTACCGGCTTACGGGCGACTGGAAGAAGCCCAAATGGCGCATGGCCACTTATTGGACGTTCGCCGTAGGCATAAATCCCAACACTTTGACTGCGGATTTCGCCACCGGACCGTCAATTTCGTGGCGGGGACTGATGTTCAGCGGACTGTGGCACTTAGGGCACGATACGCGGCTCACACAAGGCCTATATAAGGGCGAGAGTTTGGGCACGGGTTACAGCGGAAGCGCGACAACCGGAACCTACTGGCGTTTCGACCGTGTTGCGATTGGCATATCCGTCCGCGTGCCGTCGTTGACGGGGCGATAACCGTAGCCGAATGCAAAAACCGGGACGATTTCTCGTCCCGGTCCAAGTAATCCTGAAAACTAGATTGAGCTTACGCCGCGCACTCACCGCGGCCGAGCTGCAGGCTGTACTCCACGTCATCGCCCCAATCGCGGAACATCTCGGGATTATCGGCAGGCGGCTTCGCCAGATCGGCCAGCATCGCTTTGAACGTTTCCACCTTGTGGCGCAGCACGTAATCGCGGAACGTGTCGCCCGCAATATGGTGGTGTTTATAGTGTTCCAGCACTCTCTGCACGGCCAGCGGAGCCAAGCGCGCCGGGACGCTCATGATCTGCACGCCAAACTGATGCTGCGAACCGCCGAGCATCATCTGGTAATGCGGCACTTCTTTCTTCCCACCCTCTGGAACTTCGATCTTGCGCGCGTTACCGTAGAAACCGATGTCGGCGATCCAGTGCTGGCCGCAGGAGTTCGGGCAGCCGCTGGAGTTAATACGCAGGTTGCGCACCAGCGGATCCGTCTCATTGGCCAAAGCCTTCGCGATCGCCTCGCCCAAGCCCATGGTCTTCGTCAGCCCCAGGTTGCAGCTATACGCGCCGGGGCACGAGATAGGATCGCTAATTTCGTTGGCATGCGCGCCGCCCAAGTTCAGCTTCGCGAGCGCTCCGTAAACCTTCTGCAGATTGCCTTCGCCGATCCATCCCAGCTGGATGTTTTGTCCCATGGTGAAGCGCACGAAACCGTCGCCCGCTTGATCGGCAATGTCCGCGACGCCGTACATCTGCGCGCCCGTCAGATTGCCCTGCGGCGTAGTGATCGTGATGATGTTGTAGTTCTTCTGCTTCTGCGTCATCACGTTGCTCTGGCGCCATTCGTTGAACTCGGGCGTCGCGGGCTCCCACACAGGAAGCAACGCGCCGCTGCCCAGCGGAGCCTTTTCCGCGCGGAATCCACCAAAGCTCTCGGGGACTTCCGCGGGCATAGCAATGCCGCCGTTCTTCAGGATGTCTTGATACTGCTCTTCAATCGCGTCGCGCAGCCACTCGAATCCACGCGTGCGCATCACGAACTTTAGGCGCGCCGTGTTCTTGTTCTTGCGATTGCCGTGCATGTTGAAGATGCGCACAATGGCTTCAATGCGCGGCAGAAGTTCATCCGCCGGAATCCACTCGTGCAGCAGGCGAGCTTCGGTGGGGAGAGGCCCGAGCCCGCCTGCAACCGTCATGCTGAATCCGTGGACGCCGTCGCGAATGATGCCACGCAGGCCGCAATCGTTGATCGCCGTCGCAATGCAATCCTCGGGGCAGGCGGAAAATCCGATCTTGAATTTACGCGGAAGGTTGTCCGTCAATTCCTTGTGTAGAAACGCGTACGCCACTTTGCGCGCGTAGGGCTGCACATCGAACGGCTCCTGCGGATGAATGCCCGCCAGTTGGCACCCGGTAACGTTGCGCACCGTGTTGTAGCAGGCTTCGCGCGTGGTGAGACGCACATCGGCCAGCGATTGCAGAAGATCCGCCACGCGGCCGAGCGGCACAAAGTGATACTGAATATTCTGGCGCGTCGTCAGGTGGCCCTTGCCGCCTGCGTATTCATCGGCCACGTGCGCCATGCGGCGCATTTGTTCGCTGGTGAGGAGACCGCCCGGAACTTTCGTGCGGATCATGTGCACGCCTTCCTGACGCTGGCTATACACACCGCGGCGTAAACGATGCGGACGCAGCTCGTCGTCATTGATCGTGCCAGCAATGCGCGAGGCAGCCAGCGCACGGAATTCGTCAATATCCGCGCGGACGACCTTATCGTATTCCTGTTCCAGGATCTGTTGTGCAGTCATATGCCCTCTTCTCTATAGAGAATATCATGGATTCCTCGGAACCTCAAGCGAAAGAAGAGCTTGTGATCCCTGAATCCTGGTTCGCCGGTCCCCTTTTGGAGCGCAATGCGGGATCTCCCGCCCGGCATAGTAGTTCAGACCGTATTCCCAGGCCCGGCGCACATCACCCAGGCAGGAATCTTCGATCTGTTGCTGGTTGTTCGCAAAGAATGGCCTCACAGACACCGTCCGGTCCAGCACCGGCAGAGCCGTGTTTTTAAGATACACGATTCCCAGCGCGGCGGCCAGCGCAACACACGCTACCGCGAGCTCCGCGTATTGTTGCCATCCGAAATAGGCCGCGCCCGCCGCCGCGATTAAGAAGAAGAGTCCGCTCGCGGCAAACACAATGTGCGTGCGGCTCAACCCTGAGACCAGCGCGCCGGGCAGGATTCGTCCCGCCGTGGGGATGAGTACCAGCATCAAGGCGCACGCGGTGATCCAATATTGTTTTCCCGGAGCCTTATCGATGGCCACCGCCAGCAGGATCGCGATCGCGGGCATCAGCGGCAGCACGTACCCGGGAAGTTTGTTGCGCGCGAGCGAGAAGAACAACAAGCCGTAGAGCGTCCAGACGGAGAGCACCAGCATGCGGAAGTCGTCGAATAGCCTGCGGCGGGCGAATAAGCCGACGAGCGGCGTCCACGGAAATAAACCGGCCAACAACACGGGTAAGTAGTACCAGAAGGGCTGCACGTGTTCCAGTTGCGGAGTGAAAAACCGCGCGACGTGCTGCTTCCAAAAATAGTCGTCCCAGAAGAGATGTCCGTTGCGCAGGTAGCACAGCAAGTGCCACGGCACGGCAACGATGAGCATCCCACCAAGGATCGCCAGCCGCCTGCGCCGGACAATTAACATCACTGGCGCGAAAAGCACCAGTGGGACCAGTCCCTTGCCGAGCACCGCAACGCCCAGCAGCGCTCCCGCGATCCATCCGCGATTCACGCGCTGCCGCATTTCAAACGGCTCGAACAATGCGACCAGCATCGCCGCGCCGAGCGCGGCGGACATCGGCAAATCCGTCAGCGCAAAAGAGTAGTAGGCGAACCATCCGGCGGACGTCGCCAGGATGGCCGTCGCGATCGCACCAATCTGCGGAGAAAATTCGCGCGAAAGGACGTCGCCAAAGAAAATGAGAAACGCAATGCTAGCCAGCGCCACCGGCAAGCGCGCGGCCCATTCGTTCGAGAACCGGAACCAGTTGCCGACGGCAACCATCCAGTACAACAGCGGCGGCTTCTCAAACCACGGCTTTTCGTTTAAGCGCGGCGTAATGAGGTCGCCCGACTGCGCCATCGACTTGCCAATCGACGCATAACGAGGCTCATCGGGACCCAGCATCCCGGCCCCACCGAGGTGGAGCAGGTACAAAATGATTACGCCTAAGATGATCCAGGGCCGCGACAATCTTCCATTATAATGTTTCAGCGGTACAAGAGGAACAATTTGCGAGACGCTCCACTTTCCCTTATCGTGAGAGGTATGGAAGTCCATTTTTCGGCAGACGTAGAAACGCGATTGCAGCAGTTGGCGATCGCCAATGGCAAGGATGCCGAACAATTGGTGAAAGACACCGTAGCCCGCATGCTGGAGAATCAGTCTCACTTCGTTGCTGGCGTGCAAAAATGCATAGAACAAGCGGACCGCGGCGATGTGGTGGAGCACCAGGACGTAGTCGATCGCGTCAACCGTCTATTACGCTCGTGACACCGATTCGTTGGACGGCGCAAGCTCAGGGCTTATATCGAGCCGCCAGGTAATCGAGCAGACTGTCGCGCTGTTCCGATTTCACGTTTGCGCCCCAACCGGTCATCTTCGCCACTTCGCGATCCCACTGCGCGCGTGTGAGGCGCTGCTGGGACATCATGTGATCGTCATGGCATCCGAAGCAGGAGGCTTTGTAGCCCTCAGGCTCCGGTAGCGTGCTGGCCTCGGCTACTGCGGCGGGCTCCGCTGGGCGCGTCTTCGAAATTTGCACCGAGCGCGGCTGCGCTGCATTGTAGAGATAACCGTTGGGGTTCCACTCCGGCTCCAGCGGCTGCGTTTGGCCAGCGGCATTGGTGGCACGCGACATCAGAATGTGCGAGCCTTCGGCGGCCTTCCACGTAAAGGCCCATTTTCGGAATCCGTACGGCGTAGCTTTGCTGGTAAATTTCGCGCGCGACCACGTCTTGCCGCCGTCCGTGGAGATCTCCACCTTGGTCACGGGGGATGCGTTCGACCAAGCCACGCCCTGCATCGCGATGACTCCCGGCAGGGCCCATTCATTGGGATGCGCGATCACCGATTTAACGTTCAGATCCGTCACCGGAATCATATCCGCGGGATCCACCGCCGTACCCGGAGCAACATGCCGGGCCGGATGGCGGTAGGCCGTCTTCATCCAGAAGCCTTCGAAATCGTGATCCAGCACTTCCATGCGAGTGAGCCACTTGACCCAGGAGTCGCTCGCCCAACCAGGCGCGATCACGCGCAGAGGGAAGCCGTGTTCCGTCGTCAGCGGACTACCATTCATTTCCCAGGCGAGCAGCGTATCCGGATGCATCGCCTTCGCCAGCTCGAGCGTGCGCTGGAACTTCGGCATCTTGCCGAGCGGCGCGTCGGCACCGTCCATCAGAATTTGCTTGGCTGACGCTTTGACGCCCGCCTTTTCCAGAACGTCCTTGAGACGGACGCCGGTCCAACGCGCATTGCCCACGCTACCAAAGCGCCATTGCGCTCCCGCCACAGTAGGACGATAGAAGATGCGGCCATTGCCCGCGCATTCGAGCACGCTCACCAGTTCCGCACGAGGAAATTGCTTCAGTTCGGCGAGCGTGAAGGTAAGTGGCTTTTCCACGAGTCCCGCGATTTCAAGCTTCCAGTCGGGCAGACGAACTTCCGGAATCCTGGAGTGACTGCGGACGAAGAAGTGCTCCACCGGCGTAATCTCGTCGATGAAACCTTCCACGGGCATCTCGAGATCTTTTGGATTGGGTGACAGCGTGACCAGGCTCAAGGGCGGTCCCGCAGCGCGGTTGGACTGCGGCAACACCACGGCCGCACCGGCAAGGAAAAAGTTTCGGCGACTGATTTTCATGATTGCGGTAAGGGAACCCCGTTACATTTACGGTAGCATTCCAGCATCCGTGGAACGCCTCGCCAAACTGAAGAATATCTGAAGCGCAGCGTCACAAGGATCGGATCCGCTTACAATGCGGCCACACGATGCACCGCTGCGCCGAACGCGCTCCAGATCTTCCGGTTCGCGGCCTTTTCTTCCATCATGCGCTCGGGATGAAACTGCAGGCCGACAACAAATGCCGCGCGCGGGTCGTAAAACGCTTCAATCAAACCGTCCTCCGCGTAAGCCATGGGTTTGAATCGTGGCGCCAGATCCCGAACGCCTTGATGATGGTAGCTGGTCACCAGTAGGGCGTCGCGACCATACCACTTGTGGAGCGGGCTCCCAGCAACGATGGCAATAGGATGCCGATGGGAATCGTAATGATGCAGGTCGATGTGCTGCAGTGCCGATTTCTTCTCTTTCGGCACATCCCCGTACAGCGTGCCTCCGCACACGACGTTCAGCAATTGCGAGCCGCGGCAGATCCCCAGAATGGGAAGTTTGTTCCGCAGCGCGTGACGAACCAGCCGGAGCTCGATCTTATCCTTCAGCGGATGGATCTTTTCCAGGTGTTCCAGATTTTCAGGCTGGGCCTTGTAGTGCTTGGGCTCAATGTCCTCGCCCTCGGCCAACAGCAGTCCGCTCATACCGGCCATGTACTGCGGCAGGCAGGCGGGCGTGCCCTCCACGACAGGAATCATCACGGGAAGCAGCCCCAGCCGGATCAGCAGGTTTAAATGAGCTTCGCCAACGTAATCGATGTACTTATGTTTGCGAATTGTTCTGCGTGTGACGACGAGAACCGTGGGACGAGTCATCGTAGTAACGTCTCAAGCGCCTGCACTAATTTGGCATCCTTCTCGCGACCCTGCGAGGCCACGCGGATATGGAAATCGTCCATGCCCATCTTGTTGGAGC
Source organism: uncultured Acidobacteriia bacterium (assembly GCA_903892565.1). Classification (GTDB taxonomy): domain Bacteria; phylum Acidobacteriota; class Terriglobia; order Bryobacterales; family Bryobacteraceae; genus Palsa-187. The sequence continues at coordinate 5,690 of CAITIX010000399.1, read as the reverse complement.
AATCTCGCACGTACATTCCGTGCTCGTCCAGCAAGCGTGACTGCATTTCCGTGGCAGTCATGCCGCCCTTAATTTTGAACAGTACGAAGTTTGCCCCCGTGGGATAAACATAAATCCCGGGGATCGCCAGCAGCGCGCTATAAAGCCAGCGAACGTCCCCGATCAGGCGTTTTCGTGCGACGTGATACGCATCGTTCGTGGATGGCAACAACGAAAGGAAATACTGCGCGAGCGTGTTGACATTCCACGTGGGGATGAACTGGCGCAGGCGATTCAGAATGAAAAGATTCCCGCTGTAGCAATATCCCAGCCGCAGGCCCGGCACGCCACAGTGCTTGCTCATGCTCCGCACCAGCAGCACGTTCGAGAAACGATCCGCCACCTGCAGCAGGCTCGGCACCGGATCGCCAGCGAAGTCGATGAAAGATTCGTCGACGATCACCAGTTCCATGTCCTTGGCGTGGTGCAGAAAGTCAATCATTTCATCGAGAGAGAAGATCTGACCAGTGGGATTGCCCGGATTAATCACGAGTGCTGCCTTCAATCTCCGCCGATGCAGCCACGCCAGATATTCCGACAAATTGAGGTTGTAGTTTTCCTCCGGCCTCAGCACGAACAACTCCGCGTCGCGCTGGTCTTTCAGTTTTTCAATGTACTCTCCGAACGTAGGAATAGGGACGGCGATGCGATCAATCAACGTCGTGTTGATCAGCACGATCAGCTCAGTGGCCCCGTTTCCGATGATCAGATTGTCCGGATTCACGCCCAGCACAGTCGCCAAATGTTTTTGGCTTGTGGCCGGATTGCTGGAAGGATAGGACTTGATGAGATTGGGAAAGTTCTCCTTCAAATCATCGAGCATCTCCGGCGTCGGGTAGTACGGATTCGCAATGAAACAAAAATCGATAATATCCTTCGCCTTTTCGTAACCCACCAGATCCGCGAGCGACGGTGAATGCGAGGTTTCGTAGAAAAGATGCTTTCTGGGGTCTGCCGGTGGCGAATCGGACTTTATCGCATTCATACACCGTTTCTACCATCCAACCCTATCGCGCGCAACGGCCCGCACCATTACCGATCTTGAGGATTCTGCGTTCCACTCTCCATCAACCCGTTTTTGCAGCATGAATCGGCCGGCAACCGGTTTCAGGGACGATACAATAGTCAACTGGCGCACGAAAGGGGCATGTAAGCAATGAAGAGGATGATCATCTCGACCAGCGGCATTGTGATGCTGGCGTTGGGAGCTGCGCTCGGAGTGGCGATGGCCGCCGATGAGCCCGCATTGAAGGAAGGCCTCTGGTCCGTGCACACGCAGATGACTTCGAATCCCGGCAACAAGAAGACCGACGGAAGTTACATGCTCTGCCGCAATCATGCCTTTGACCAAGCGGTTCGGGTTGTGGCGAAAGCGCAAAAGAGCTGCACCATGTCTACGAAAACCCTTGCGCCGGGAAAGTTTTCAAATACGAGCCATTGCTCGGTGTCGGGAACAACCATCGACAGCAACGGAGTCACAACCTACACCGGAGACACGGCAACCCATTCTGAGTCCAGCAGCGTCTATACGCCCGCGCTGTCTGGCCTGACCAATATGGCGCTCGTGATGGACCAAACATATATTGGAAACTGTCCGGCGGGACTTCGGCCCGGAGACCGGAAGAATCCCGACGGAACCATCGCGCATTTGGCGTCTGCCAAGTAACCCGCGCCGCGGCGATTCCGACGCAGGCTTTACGTAATGGAGGACTGAATGATCCTGAAGCAGTACTACCTCGGATGCCTGGCGCACGCTTCTTATCTGCTCGGGGACGAAGCCAGCGCCACCGCCGTCATCGTCGATCCGCAGCGCGACATTCAGCAGTACTTGGATGACGCGAAAACTTTCGGGCTCCACATCAAGCACGTGTTCTTGACGCACTTCCATGCCGACTTCGTTGCCGGGCACTTGGAATTACGCGACCGCTGTGGCGCCAAAATCCATCTCGGATCCCGCGGCCAAGCCGAATACGCCTTCGTTCCCATGAAGGACGGCGATACGCTCGACTTCCCCGGAATGCGGCTCGAAGTGCTCGAAACCCCGGGCCACACGATTGAATCCATTTCGATTCTCGTGTTCGATCTCAACAAGGACGCCTCCAAGCCGTACGCCGTCCTCACCGGAGACACGTTGTTTATTGGAGACGTCGGCCGTCCCGATCTGCGAGCGTCGCTCGGATGGTCGGCCCATGATTTGGGCTCACACCTTTACGAATCGCTGCACAACAAGCTGCTTCCGCTGCCGGACGAAACGCTGGTGTATCCGGCCCACGGCGCGGGGTCGTTATGCGGCAAGCAACTTTCGTCGGACACCGTTTCGACCTTGGGGCAACAACGGAAATTGAATTACGCGTTGCAGCCCATGTCGAAGGAGCAGTTCATCGCGCTGGTCACCGCCGATCAACCCGATGCTCCGGCCTACTTCACGTACGACGCCATTCTCAACACGCGCGAGCGCGCCACACTCGATCAGACTCTGGAGCAAGTTCACCAACCCATCGAACTGGACGAAGTGCTGCGCCTGGGAGATCAAGGTTCGCAGATTCTCGACGTGCGCGATGCCGCCGAATACGCCAAGGGACACATCGCGGGCAGCGTCAACATCGGCTTAGGCGGACAATTCGCCACCTGGGCAGGCACGATCCTGGATCGCACGAAACCGATTGTCATCGTCGCCGAGCCGGGCCGCGAGCAGGAAGCCGCACTGCGGCTGGGGCGCATCGGATTCGATCACATCAGAGGATTCTTGCACAACGGCATGGAGGCGTTGGCGGATCGTCCGGATCTGGTCTGGCCCACAGAAAGACAGAGCGCTGCGACCATCGCCGAAGAATTGGCAAGCAAGCATCCGCCGCTTGTGCTCGATATCCGCAACCCGAGGGAATGGTCCACCAAACACATTGAAGGCAGCGTGAATATTCCGCTAAACCATCTGCAGGAGCACATCGGCGAGATCCCCAAAGACCGGCAAATTGCGGTGCACTGCGCGGGCGGCTACCGGTCCTCGATTGCCGCCAGCATTCTGCATCGCTACGGCGTCACGAATCTGATCGAAATGGCCGGAGGCCTGGCGGCGTGGGAAGGCGCGAAGCTTCCTGTCGTAGTTCAATAATGAACGAGCTCAAAACGAACGAGCGTAGAACGATCAAAGCCAGAGCTAACGAATCTGGACGCGGCTCATAGGGACGGCGCTCACGGACGCTACTTTTGTTTCGTCATCAAACGATCCAGCGTCTTCGCCGTCATCGGATCGGGGTTCGTGCGCAACCCCGCTTGCAAATGAAGTATCGCTTCACTCGTGCGACCTGCGCCTGCCAGCAATTCTCCCAATTTCGAATGCGCCGATCCATCCGTAGGATTCAGTTTTAGTACGGCCTCATACTCTTTAATGGAATCCGGGATGCGGCCCGGAGTCTTCGCAAAAGCTTCTGCCAAACTGCGATGGGCATCGAGCAGATCCGGTCTGGCTCGCAACGCCGCTTCGAGATGAGGGATCGCGGCGGCATAGTTTCCATCGGACATCAACAGCCCCGCGAGATTGATGCGTGGCCGCGCGTAATCCGCGTTTAAACGAATCGCCGCTTCGAAATGAGAAATCGCCGCGGCGCGATCGCCGCGGTTTGCCAGGACCATAGCCAGGTTGTTGTGCGCCTCCGGATAGTTGGGCTGAATTTGCAGCGCAGTCTCAAACTGCTGGATCGCATCGGCCACACGCTCGGGGTTCTTCGAAAGCGCCGAACCAAAATCGTAGTGCGCCGTGGCTAAATTTTCGCGCACTCTGGGCAACGCGGGATTCAGCCGCAAGGCCGTTTCACAATGCGCGATAGCCTCTGCATAGTGCTGCGTCTGAATGTAATAAGCCCCCAGGTTGTACTCGGCGACATCGTTCTCGCGCGTCACGGCAATGGCCCGAAGGTTCAGCGTTTCCGAATTCCGCCAGTATTCGGCATCGCTCCGCGCAACGAACATACACGCCGCGCAAACGGCAACAGCGGCGGTAACGACCGTGGATTTTATCTGCGGCCGCTGCCCTGCCCATTCCTCCATCAAGGCTTGGGCGCCCCACGCAAGGCAAATCGTGAGACCGACCATCGGGATATACATGTAACGGTCCGCATGCGACTGCGTTCCCACTTGCACAATGCCAATCACCGGAACCAGCGTGCCCACAAACCACAACCAGCCGACCGCAAGATATGGCTGCGTTCGCCATACACGCAGACAGAGTGCGGAAATCAATGCCACAAGTACGAAAGCTGTACCAGCCACCCAAGCAGGGATCGACGATAGATATGGATAGTGATAGGCGAGGCCACTCGGCCAAAACGTCTGCCCGAGATACATAACGTACGAAACGAACGCATTCTCCACACGAAGGCCAACCGGGAAGCGTTGCACGAAGCCCGACGATTGCTGAATGAAGTAGGTCGCAACGGACGCGCCCGCCGAAAGCGCCAGCAGTGGAAGTTTCTCCCACACGAGTTTTATCGAGAGAGTCCGGTGCAGCGGCCAAACATCGACGAGCAACAGGACGAAAGGAAACGTCACCAGCATCGGCTTGGACATCAGTCCCAAACAAAATAGAACCGCCACTCCAGCATAACGACCCGCGCTCGGCTGTTCTGCGTACCGCACATAGGCGTACAACGCCAGGAACGCAAACGACGCACTGAGAACATCCTTGCGTTCGGCGATCCACGCCACGGATTCCACATGCAATGGATGCAACGCAAACACAAACGCGACGAAGGCGCTTGGGCCAACCGCTTTGGTCGCCCGCCGCAGCGCCAAGAACAGAGCGATCGCCGCCAGCGAATGGAGAAACACATTGACCAAATGGGACGCCCCGCTGTGCAGTCCGAAGAGCTCGACATCGAACATGTAAGACAGCATCGTCACGGGAGTCCAATTGCCGAGGACACCCGCCGTAGCGGCCCACTTCACGCTTTCCAGCGTCAATCCAGCCTGCACGTGCGTATTCGACTGGATATAGTCGGGGTCGTCGAAACTTACAAAATCAAAGCCGTGTGCTTGGGAATATACGAAAAACGTCGCGAGCAGTAGCGCGAGGCAGATTGTCCATTTCCTGAATAACGGGTCGCCCCAAAAGGAATCGCCAGAGCCGCTTGCCTGTGGAGATCCACCGTCCGCAAGGCCGGCCCCGGGAGCTACTCCTCCCTGCATCTTCTTCAGTTTTCGGGCGGCCTTCGACATGGGCTTGAATTTGAGAACAGCGATGACTCACCTAGCCGGTAGGACATCGCAGACTGGAACGTACTATTTTAATGCTAGCCAAACGCAACCTCGTGCGTCTGTAATAGTACGAACCCGTTTTATCGCCTGCGGGGAAAACCCGCGCACCCAAGCGCATGCCGGGGGCGGCCCCCCGGGGCCCCTAACACCAAAGTCTGTAGCTATAATAATGTGGAGACACCTATGAAAATCGCCGTTACACTCCTTCTCGCCGCGCTTTCCCTATCGGCACAGACGAAACCCGCTCCGGCAAAATCCGCGCCCGCAAAATCGGCGCTGGATAAGGCTACGCTCGAGGCCTATCTCCGCTACTCCGAGCTGTGGGTTCCGCAAGTCACCGTAAAGATTGACGACCCCAAACCCTCAACGATCGTGAAGGATTACAGCGACGTCTGGGT
>CAITIX010000398.1 GCA_903892565.1 uncultured Acidobacteriia bacterium | reverse complement strand
GGGTGGCATTGGCGCGCGCGCTGATGAACCGCCCCAGCCTGTTGCTCGCCGATGAGCCGACCGGCAACCTCGATGACAAGACCAGCGAAACCATTCTCGATCTGCTTTGGCGGATGCGTGCCGAAACCGGCGCCACGTTGGTCATGGTCACGCACGACCAGCATGTGGCTAAGCGCGGCGAGCGGGTATTAGAGATCGCCGATGGGCGGATCCGGGCGTAAAACGGCGTTGCCTTTTGGTCAGTCAGGAAGTATGTTGCGCCACTCGGGAGTCAAACCATTATGAAAAAGAAACTCAAAAACGATTTTAAAGTTCGCGACATGTCCCTGGCGGAATGGGGGCGCAAGACTATCCACGTCTCCGAACACGAGATGCCCGGTTTGATGTCCCTGCGCACGAAATACGGCGCTAAGAAACCCCTCAAAGGCGTCCGCATTACCGGTTCGTTGCATATGACGATTGAGACAGCCATCCTCATCGAAACGCTGGTCGCCCTTGGCGCCTCGGTTCGTTGGGCGAGCTGTAATATCTTTTCGACACAAGACCACGCCGCAGCTGCGATTGCCAAGGCGGGGATCCCGGTGTTTGCCTGGAAGGGCGAGACGCTGGAAGAATATTGGGATTGCACGCTCGACGCGCTCATTCATCCCGGCAACCTCGGACCGGAACTCATCGTCGACGATGGTGGCGACGCAACGCTCCTGATTCACAAAGGCTACGAGCTCGAAAACGGCAGCGACTGGGTGAACTCGGCATCGGAAAGCCACGAAGAAAAGGTCATCAAAGATCTATTGAAGGCCGTTCACAAGGAAGATTCCAAGCGCTGGCACAATGTTGCCAAAGACTGGCGCGGAGTTTCCGAAGAAACCACGACCGGCGTGCATCGCCTCTATAAGATGCATGAGCAGGGCGCTCTGCTGATTCCGGCGATCAACGTCAATGACTCGGTGACGAAGTCCAAGTTCGACAATCTCTATGGCTGCCGCGAATCGCTGGCCGACGGCATCAAGCGCGCGACGGACGTCATGGTGGCGGGCAAGGTCGCCGTGGTTTGCGGATACGGTGATGTCGGCAAGGGCTCGGCGCATTCGCTGCGCGGCATGGGCGCGCGCGTCGTGGTTACGGAAGTCGATCCGATCAACGCTCTGCAGGCCGCCATGGAAGGCTTCGAAGTGACGACGGTAGAAGAAACGCTCGGCCGCGGCGATATCTATGTGACCTGCACGGGCAACGTCGACATCATCACGTTCGAACACATGAAGCAGATGAAGGATCAAGCCATTGTGTGCAATATTGGCCACTTCGATAACGAAATCCAGGTCGATCTTCTCAACACGGCCAAGGGCGTGAAGAAGACCAACATCAAACCGCAGGTGGACATGTACACCTTCGAAAATCACAGCATCTTCATGCTGGCCGAAGGACGCCTGGTAAACCTGGGTTGCGCCACGGGCCATCCGAGCTTCGTGATGAGCAACAGCTTTGCGAACCAGACGCTGGCGCAGCTGGATCTGTGGTCGAATCGCGACACCTACAAGCCGGGCGTTTACACCTTGTCCAAGAAGCTGGACGAAGAAGTAGCGCGCTTGCACCTGGAAAAGATCGGCGTCAAACTGACGACGCTGAGCAAGAAGCAGGCGGATTACCTCGGCGTCGCGGTCGAAGGCCCCTACAAACCGGACCATTATCGTTACTAACAGCAGATTCGATACGGATTATAATTTACGAGGAGTTTGAAGATGTCAGATCGAATGAGGCATATTTTCACGTCCGAGTCGGTGTCAGAAGGCCACCCGGATAAGATGGCGGATCAGATTTCCGACGCCGTATTGGACGCCGCGCTCGCCGTCGACCCGATGAGCCGCGTGGCTTGCGAAGTGCTGGTCACCACCGGGCTGTGCGTTGTGGCGGGCGAAATCACGACAAACGCCGTGATTGACGTTCCGAAACTGGCGCGCGAAGTGATTGCGCATATCGGCTTCACGGACGCTCGCATGGGCTACGACGCCAAGACCTGCGGAATCCTGAACGCGGTGCAGACGCAATCTCCCGACATCGCGATGGGTGTGGATACGGGCGGCGCCGGAGATCAAGGCCTGATGTTCGGCTACGCTTGCGACGAAACTCCCGAGCTGATGCCGCTGCCCATCATGATGGCGCACAAGCTGGTTCGCCAGCAGAGCGACGTTCGCCGCGATGGCAAGCTCACGTATCTGCGCCCTGACGCTAAGAGCCAGGTCAGCGTGGAATACGTCAACGGCAAACCCACGCGCATTGATGCCGTGGTGCTCTCGACGCAACACGATGACGACGTCACCACCGAGCAGCTGCGTGCCGACGTCAAGAAGTACATCATCGATCCGATCATCCCCGGCAACATGATCGATTCGAACACGAAGTATCACATCAACCCGACCGGACGTTTCGTGATCGGCGGACCGCACGGTGACACGGGCCTCACGGGCCGCAAGATCATCGTGGATACGTACGGCGGCATGGGCCGTCACGGCGGCGGAGCGTTCTCGGGTAAGGATCCGACGAAGGTGGACCGCTCGGCCTGCTACATGGCGCGTTACGTGGCCAAGAACATCGTCGCGGCGGGTCTGGCCGATCGCTGCGAAGTGCAACTCGCTTACGCCATCGGCGTGGCCGAGCCGGTTTCGGTGATGGTCAACACGTTCGGCACCGGCAAGGTTGCCGAAGAGCGTTTGACGGAAGTGGTTCGCGCGACGTTCGACCTGACGCCGAAGGGCATGATCACGACGCTGAAGCTGCGTCGCCCGATCTATCGCGCCACGGCGGCGTTCGGACACTTTGGACGCACGGAAGAATCGTTCACGTGGGAAGCGACCGATAAGGCGAAAGCTTTGAAGGAAGCGGCTCTCACGACGGCTGCCGCGCGCTAAGTCATCGTTATAAGTTGGTGGGGTTAGAGGCAGCCACTCGCAAGGGTGGCTGCCTTTTGTTTTTACTTGGCCTCGCGTTTACGGAACCAGCTTCGGCAAGCAAGTAATGTACTGGTCCTTGATGTCCGAAGTATCGCGGTACTGCTTTACGTAAGCGTCCCACGCCGCGTCGTGCGCCTTATCGTCGACTCGCGGCGCGCGCAAGTGATGAGTGACAACCTGCGCGTCAGAATACTTGAACGTCTTGGTCGCTTCGTCTCGCACCAAGACACGGGAGGCGACGATCACATTGTCCTTGAAGCCGTGGCTCCGGTACCAGGCCTTGTGAGCGGCTACAGCGGCCATAAAGCCTTGGATCGCTCCCGGTTTGATGGTGGAAACGCGGACGACGTCGATATCGCCGTCGCACGCGGGCATCGCGTTTTGTGCAAACGCCGCAGGAATCTGAAGGGCGGCCAAGGCCGCGAACAACAATGCTGTGCGCATGGAATTTCTCCTTCGCTAGAGGATAGCCCGAATTCTTTACAAAAGGGTGAAGGTGCTCCGGACGCTTTAAGATTTGGCCGAAGCGAAGGCAGTTGTATTGTGTACGAGGTTAGAATAGAAAGAATGGCTTTAGTAGAAGGTTGCAAACATTCGCTCGAGATTAGCATTCCGGTTGCGGAAGTCGAGCAAGAGACCGAGCGCGCTGTCGCCTCGATTCAATCCAAGGTGAAGCTGCCGGGATTCCGTCCAGGCAAGGCTCCCGCGGCGCTGGTGAAGACGCGCTTCGCGGGCGACGTCCGCCAGGAAGTTCTGGAAAAATTAGTCCCGCGCTTTTTTCAGGCGGCCGCTTCGCAGGATCATCTGCAAGTGGTGGGGCGTCCCAATTTCAGCGACGTGCATTTTCACGATGGCGAACCGCTACGGTTTAAGGCTGAGTTCGAGGTCGCGCCGACGTTTGATCTCGGGGAATACACAGGCATCACGGTCTCCTATGCGGAGCCCGTAGTGACGGACGCCGACGTCGAAGCACGCTTGGATGGCGTTCGCGAAAAGAAAGCGGAATTCGTGAATGAAGATCCGCGGCCCATCGTCGATGGCGATTACGCCGTGATCTCGCTCGAAAGCATTTCCGGTGTCGAGGAGAACGTGAAGCAGGACGATCTGACGTTGAAGATCGGCGACGAAGCGACGCTCGCGGCATTCACGGAAAACCTGCGCGGCGCATCTCCGGAAGAGACGCGTGAATTCGACGTGACGTATCCCGCCGATTACGATCGCGAAACGCTCGCCGGCCGCACCGTGCGCTTTAAAGCGACGGTGACAGGCGTGCGCCGCAAGGAACTTCCCGAAGCCAACGACGAATTCGCGAAGGATTTGGGCGACTATCAAACCATCGCCGAAGTGCGCGATGCGATTCGCAAGGCCATCGTCGCAGAACGTGAAAACCAGGCGCGCGAAGAGACCAAGCACCAGATCATCGAAAAGCTGGTGGATTCGCATCCGTTCGCGGTGCCGGATTCCTATGTGGATCGTCAGATTGAAATGGGCCTGGAAGCGCAACTGCGGCAGCTCGCCGCACAGGGCGTGGATCCCCGCCAGTTGAAGCTCGACTGGGCGAAGATCCGCGAAGCGCAGCAAGAGAGAGCCACGCGCGATGTGCGTGCATCGCTCATTCTCGACAAGATCGCCGATCGCGAGGCCGTGAGCGCCACCAACGAGGAAGTGGATCGCGAAGTGCAGCGCATTGCTCGTCAGCAACGCGAAGCGGTTGCCCTCGTGCGTCCGAAGCTCCAGAAGGATGGCACGCTCAACCGCATCGCAGGCCAGATCCGCACGGATAAGACCTTGGACATGCTGTTCGACAAGGCACGCAAAGAAGCTCCCAAGCCGGGCGAACAGAAAGAAGAGAAGGCCTAGCGCGTTAGTAGCGCACGCCCTCAAGAAAAAGTCCCGACGCCGGAGCCGTCCAGGCCGCTACGTCGAGCTTGGGATTTTTCTTTCCCGCGATCAATGCGGCGAACTGCTCCACGGTGACTTCGTGGAGGCCCACTTTTACCAGCGTCCCCGTGAGGCGGCGCACCATTTTCCACAGATAGTGTGACGCTTCGATGCGGAACACAATCAAATGATCGTCGACGGCGACTTCCGCCGAATCTACGACCACGATGGTGGATTCATCCGGTCGTGATGGATCGGCGGCGCGGAAGCAGCTGAAATCGTGACGACCGGCGATGAGCGCGGCGGCCGCCTGCATGCGCGCTACGTCCAAAGGTTCCTTCACCCACCATACGAAGCGTTTGGAAAGGGCCGCCTTGCGCGTCGAAATCTGGTAAAAATAGGCGCGCGAAACGGCGCCATGACGAGCGTGAAATCGCGGGGATTCCTCTTCGCAGGAAAGAATCGCAATTGACGAGGGTAGCCGATCGTTCAGCTCTCGCATCACTCTTTCGGTGGGGAGATTTCGCGAGGCGCTGCGGATTTTCAGATGCGCCACTTGTCCCACGGCGTGCACCCCGGCATCCGTCCGGCCCGAGCCTTGCACTTCGACGTCCGTCGCAAATAATTCATTTGCAACCTGTTGTAGTTCGCCTTGGATGGTCCGGGCATTGTTCTGCGCCTGCCACCCGGAGAATCGAGATCCATCGTATTCCAGCACCAACTTATATGTGCGCATGACTTGTCGTTTGCCTACAGGCCATCATCCCAGAACCGGCATCGTTCGAGCGTGATACCCCCATTCGGGGAGGTCCTCGGGGAAGTCCGAAAAACTAATGCAATTTAGCGTGATGGCCGATGTTTAGGTAGGAAGTTCTTTACTAGTAGGAAGCTCTTAAAAATGGATAAGCGCAGCGAGCCAAGATTCCAAATACGATCCGCGATTAACATCGCCGCCATCGACCATCCCGAGCAGGTCAGCGAAGCACTGCTGCTCGATGTTTCGGGCGCTGGATTAAAAATTGTGGCCGACAACTGGTGGCCCGTCAATACCTGCATTGTGGTCGAACTGGAAAACCACCTGGTGGTGGCGCGCGTACGCAACATTGTTGCCCGAGGGCCCAAGTTCTCGTTAGGAGCCGAGCGCCTCTACAGCGTTCTGAAACACACCATGCCGTCGGGCGTCTCGCGAACGGTTTGGCATAATCTTCTGCGCGCCGAAATGCGAGATCTGCCGGCCACTCCGGAACGTCCGACCGGCGAAAACGTGGAGTCCTTCGAAATTGCGCCTCCGGAAATTGCGGGTCCCGTCGTGACGTCTTCGGCAATCGCGGAGCCGGAAGGGGTCGCGCGTAAACTTACTTTGCGCGCACCGGAACCACCAAAGGTCGTCACCACGCAACCGGACGAACGACGCGAAGCGGTCGCTTCCGAATTGCCAGAAGCACCGGCGACACAGCCGGAGGCGATTTCAAATCAAGAGTTGCAGACGGAAGTGCCGCCGGCGATTGCGGCCCCTGTCGCCGCGCTGCCGGCGGGCGAATCGAGCGAAGAGGAACCCGCCGTTACCAAAGGAAACGTTGCCGAAACCAGCACCACGGAAATCAGTGTCGCAGAAAAGAGCGTCGCCGAGACGCGTGTCGTAGAGATAACGCCCGAGACAAAACCCGAACCCGCAGTCGAGCAACCTGTCGAGGCGCACGCGCAGATTGCGGAATCCGTGGCCCTGCCGCCGCAAGAAAATCCAACACCAGCGGAGCCCGAAGTAGCAGGGGCCATTCCTGAAACTCGGCCGGTCATCGATTTGCAGTCTGCTCCCTACCAGAAGCAGTCGTCGCTCGAAGCCCTGCCGTCTGCTCCGTTGCCCCAAGCGTTACCCACGTTGCGCGAACCGGTGGTGCCCATAGCGAGCGAATCCGCCGCGCCGGCTGTACCGCTAGATCGTGAGCAGCAGCAAAACGAAAATCCGCAAGCGCAGACTGTGGACGCAGCAATTCCACCCGTAGAACACGAGTCCATCCGCACGCGCGAAGCTGTGCCTGCGCTGAGCCGCGCAGAATATAGGAATATCCTCCAAGCCGTGGACGAGGACGCGATCACGCAACAGGTCCCGAGCCAGCGGACAGCGCCAGATCTTTCGAACCACGAATCGCCCTTGGCCAGCACCCCTGCGAAATTGGCTCCTCGTCCTTTTGACAAGAAAGTCCCTGAGCGACGCTCAAACGGGCAGACTGGGAATGAAGGACAGACCGATCCTCCGCTTGGGCTACCGTTCCGGCTTTCGCCGACGCCCGCACAGTCGGCAACCGCTGTGGCCACACCGGAACTGAAACCGCAATTTGGACCCGCGTATGGCTTGGCCCCCACGGCCGAAGGACTGCAGCCAATATCGGTGATGCCGGAGCTACCGGCACTAACCCCGGAACCAAAACCGCGTAGTATGTTCTCAACCACCGTGATCGCCGGAGTGCTGGGACTCGCAGCCCTGGCTCTCTACTATGGTCCATTCCGGCCTAAGGGCTCAACCACGCCCAGAACTCAAAGCGTGCAGCGCGACGCGGGTCCACTGACAATTCCCTCAGTGGCGGAGCAAGCGAAGAGTTCGACCGCGACATCCACTGCATTGCCGACATCCGCAGTCGCGCCCGTGACCGCCCCGGCGGCTTCCGTGGCTGCTACGAACAATCCCCCAACTTCGGCTGCTGCGAAGCCGGAAGCGACGGCACAAACTCCAGTTGTTCCAGCTCCCGGGGTTGCAGCCAAACCAACTCCGTCACCCACGATGGCAAAGATGATTCCTCCGGTTGTACCGGCGCAAAACGCGTCACCCGCGCAAGCTGTATCCCCCGCGCAAACGCCAGCCGCGAAAGTTGCACTGCCAGTTGCGCCGGCAAGCCCCGTCGCAAGCACGACGACCACACCTGTTAAGCCCAGGCCGACCAGTCCGTTACCTGTAAGTTCCTCAGCAGGGACACGCCGCGTGAACATTACCGCGGCATCGCTCTTGTGGTTTTCGGCATGCTCCGACGGGAAACCCGCATTTGCGAAAGTGATGCACACGGGAGACACGATGGATATCGATTTCCACCAGGCCATTGTGTTCAAGCTCGGCAATTCGGCGGCCGCTCAAATGATTCTGGACGGCAAACCGCTTGGGACGCTGGGAGCTCCAGGATCCGTAAAAGTCGTGGAACTCGGCGCGGCGGGATTGCGCGAGCTGCCGCCTACTTCCACCGCCGGCACGGAATGCCAGCCGGCGCGTGCCGCTGCGCAACCGTAAACCGGTTAGAGCGTTGCCATGTCGATCACGAAGCGAAATTTCACATCGGACTTCAGAACCCGGTCATAGGCTTCGTTGATCTTCTGTATGGGGATCGTTTCGATCTGCGAAGCAATGGCGTGCTCGGCACAATAATCCAGCATTTCCTGCGTTTCGCGAATGCCGCCGATGAGCGAGCCGGCAAGCGACCTCCGGCCGAAAATCAAAGCTCCAGGCGGCACTTGCGGGGCTTCGGGCGGCACACCCACCAGCACCATCGAGCCATCCCGCCGCAGGGTCAACAAGAGCCCAGCGAGATCGTGAGGCGCAGATACGGTGTCCACGATCAAATCAAGACTGCTCTTACGGGCCGCCAGGGCATTCGGATCGTTTACCATGACGACTTCGTGGGCGCCCAAGCGCAACGCATCGGCCTTCTTGCTGGGCGACGTTGTGAACTGGATGACATGCGCGCCGAAACTCCGTGCGAATTGTAAAGCCATGTGCCCGAGTCCACCGAGGCCGACGATGCCGACCGTCTTCCCTGGGCCGGCGTTCCAGTGACGCAACGGAGAATACGTCGTGATGCCAGCACAAAGAAGAGGCGCGGCGGAAGCGGGATCTAGTTTTGGAGAAACTCGAAGCGCGAACGCCTCGTCAACGACGATCATGTTCGAGTAGCCGCCATAGGTCTGGCCGCCGTTCTTGATGTCAGGGGAGTTATAGGTGAACGTTGTGCCCGTTGAGCAGTATTGTTCTTCACCGTCCGCGCAATTGGGGCATGTACGGCAGGAATCCACCATGCAGCCAACGCCGGCTCTATCGCCGGTCTTGAATTTCGTAACGTTCGAACCAACCGCCGTAACGCGCCCGATGATTTCGTGGCCAGGGACCATGGGGAACCCGGAGCCACCCCATTCATTGCGCGTGAGGTGGATGTCAGAATGACAGACGCCGCAATATTTGATCTGAATTGCGACGTCGCGCGGCCCGGGATCCCGACGTTCGAATGTAAACGGCGCAAGTGAAGTGGTGGGGGTCTGAGCAGCGTAGCCTTTGGCGGAGATCATACCTACAGGTTCGCAGGTTCCGCGGGGATGTTACATGCGTGCGGATCGAGATTGCGGCGGGCGGTCGTAACGCCCGCGTACAGCATGCCCGCGAATGACGAACAATTCTCCAAACGAACGTACGCCGTGCAACAAGCTGACTTTCGTGCCTTCCACGTTGTCCCAACGAACCGGCACTTCGACCGTCGCGAAACCCAGTCGCTTGGCGATGATTAGATCCTCAACGTCAAATCCAAATCCATCCAGCAGCTGACGAGGGAAAATTTCGCGCGCGGCATCGCGACGGTACAACTTGAAACCGCACTGTGTATCGGCGAACGGCAAACCGGTCACCAGCCGCATCACGCGATTAAAAACGATTCCGGAAAGTTCACGCGCTCTCGCCTGATGCACTCCGATCAAGGAGCGATCGAGCGCGCGCGAGCCGATCGCAATCGCCGCGTTCTTTGCAGCGGCGGACTGGAATAACTTCGGCAATTCAGCAATGGGCGCAGACAGATCCGCATCCGTCATGAGTATCCAGTCGCCCGTGGCCTCCGCCATTCCATGGCGCACGGCGTAGCCCTTGCCGCGATTGCCGGGATTTTTTACGAGCCGGATCCGCGCGTCCGACTGCGCGCGTGTTTCCACCAAGCGGGCGGTGCCATCGCGAGAACCATCGTCAACGATAAGCACCTCTGCATCGCGGTAGGCGCTTGCTTCCAGCCACGACATCAGAGTGTCCAGGGTGGCAGGAAGGCGGCGCTCTTCGTTGAAGGCGGGGATGACTATGGAGAGCGTCAAAGCGCTTATTATAGCGAAGCGACGACGAATCAGGTGCCTCAATACGAAGCTTTCCGGATCGTCTCGTGAAACGTTGTCATCGTGAAACGTTTTCGGTGTTGCCCGCAACGCGAGTGGGATCAGGTTCGCGGAGCAAAGGCGCCCCGCCAAACCGTCACGCTAATTTGCCAATGGATTCGGACGCACCTGGATATGATCCACGGAGCCGATCTTGGTCTCCCGGAACTTGGGCATGTAAGAACTGTACGTTGTCCAGACGCCGCGGCCCTTCCAGCCGGTCGTGGGGTCATCGATGCGGCCATCCATGCCGCGCGTATAGTACGGCATCGGATAGGGCACGCGAACCACGGAGAACGTTTCTTTTTTCGGATCGAAGACCAGCAGCGAATCTGACGTCGTGCCGGTGACAATCACCGTGTCTTTGCCCAGCCCGAGCGTATCGAACTGGTCTACCCACAGAAAGTAGGGATACTCAGTGCTTCCGGTTTCCTTGCCGGTTCCGGTGAACTTCAGTCCGGGCAGCTCCCAGTAGGTGAACTTTCCGGTCTTTGCATCCACTCGTCCCAGGTGGCCGCTACCCGCCGAGAACCACACCGTTCCATCGGTGCTGAAATCAATCCCGTGCGAGAAACGTCCGGGAAGAGGCAGCGGATAGTCCTGCATTTCACGTGTTTTGGGATCCAGCATCCAGATGCGGTTCTCGCTGCCGTTTGCTTGGGGAATCGGCACCCACACGGTACCGTTCGTGGGGCTGATCGCAATGGCATAGCCTGACGTCGGGATGACCTTCTTGGTTTGCCGGTCGAACCGCATCCAGGCCTTCTCGGCGGCCCCTTCGGTGGCTTCCGGATTCTTGGTGTCGAGCTTCGTGGTATCGAGCATGCCCAATACATCGCCATCGGTCCACACGCGGCCTTGCCAATCCAGTTGCAGGTGATGTGTGTTGTACGGCGTATCGATCGCCACGAACTTGTTCGTCTTCGTGTCGTAGTAGCCGAGTTGCATGCTGTGATTGCGGGCCGCCAGGATTTTGGCGCCTGCCTCCAGCTCGGCAGCGTCGTTCGTATCGGTGGCGATGGCGCTTCCCGTCCACTTCGGATTGTTTTCGGGCCCCGGAGGACGCGCGGGCATCGTCAGCCACACGCGGCCCTGTTCATCGAACATGGGATTGTGCGGGCTGGCCATCCAGCGCTTCTGCGCATCGCCGCCGAACTCCGCCGAGTCCTGCGTGTGATAGTAATCCAGTTTCGCGTCGTAGCCCGCGGAGTTTCGCGGCTGCACCTGGATGCCCTCCACCGTGTTCTTGATCGGGTCCAACGCCCACAACCTGCCACCGCCGGTGCGGTCCGCGCCGTACACTTTTCCATTCGGATAGAGCATCGCGTTGCGCTTGTCGGTGGCCGTCACATCATGGATAAACGATTCTTTTGCGCCCCAGTCCCATTCGGTGACCACGAAATTGCGTTCCAGGCCCGTGGGGCGCGGCGGGGCTGGTGGAACTTCGCCGGCCTTGATGCGCTTCGCCCAATCTGCGAGTGCCGCGATGAGCACATCCTTGCCGAGCCCTTCGGCGTTCTTCTTCATGCCGGGATTTGTGTTGATAAACGTTTCCCAGATCTTCGGGTCCGTGAAATTCCGCATGTTCGGCATGCCGATCTGGTGACACTGGTTGCATCCGGCGCGAAAATCGGCGAGCCAATGTTCTTGACTCACGAACTTCGCGGGAAGCTGCTCCTTCGCCGGCGGATGAATCAAGGACGTCCAGTAACTGGCGGGATAAATCTTGGCGGCTTCCTGCGGAGTGGCCGCGTTGGCCACTTGCAGCCGGCTCGTGCTGCCGCGCGACGCCTTGACATGCTCGGAATCCTTCAAGCCGTAGCCGCGCACCCACAACTCATACGCGCCGTCTGGCAAATCGGGCACTAGGAAGCGCCCCTGATCGTCGCTAACGACAATTTTGCGGAACGGGGTGGGTAGCGACTTTGTTTCGGCGATGACCCACACGCCGGCTTCAGGCTTCCCGCCATTGTTATTCACGACGGTGCCGCCGATACTTCTCGCGTCTACTTGTAAGCCGCCGCCGTTCTGCTGGCCGTGGGCGGTCCACGTGACCATCGAAACCAGCACGACAAGCGCGCCCAAGACGCCTCGTGCTGCGTTACGCATCGAATAGACCGAATGATTGTTCATGTATTTCCTCAGTGCCGTCGCTGTATGGTGTCCGGCGGTGTCGTGCCCATATGACAACCGCAATCCTGCTTGCGGAGTATACCCAAGCATCTTCGCCTTCGCAAGGGACCACGACAGGGACCACGACAGGGACCACGACGGCACCAATGCCAAGGCTTCTTCTATAGGCAGGACAATCTCGGCGATCGATGGCGCATGAGCCGACAATCATAGGACTGTCGCGTCAAGAGCGAGCTGTGCGTCGGCGGGTGGGCCGACTGTTAGGAGAAATGCGCCTGCGGAAGCGTAGACCGAGATGTGATCCTTTCGTCGAGGAAACATTCTGTCTCCGAAAGGTAGTGCCGCGCGGCGCTTCTGTGTTATCCTGCGCTCGCATTGGGAGCAATCCATGACCCTAACGAAATCTTCCGCGATCAAAATCAAAACCTCAGCTCTGCTGTTATCTTGCACTCTTACACTGGCACCCGGCCTATTGCAGGCGCAGGCCCAAAGGCCCGGAGAGTATCCGCGCGGCGAGAAACCTTCTCCCCTGATGAGTTTTTTCGTGGTGAGCGAACCCGTCGGCGACGGCGGCAATCTCGGCGGATTGGCCGGCGGGGACGCGCATTGCCAGAAGCTTGCGACCGCGGCAGGTGCCGGCGCGAAGACGTGGCACGCGTATTTGAGCACGCAGGCGCGGCCCGGCCAGCCGGCCGTGAACGCGCGCGACCGCATCGGCAAGGGTCCCTGGTATAACTTCCGAGGCGAAATGATAGCTCAGGATCTCGCCCACTTGCATGGCGATACGATGGAGCTGGCGCATCAGGGGAATAATCTGAATAAGCTTACTGGGCTGACGGAAAAGGGCCAGATCATTCCGGGTTTGTATGACTATTCGGATCCGCGCGACAACGACTGGAATTACGCCAAAATGACCCGGTTTTCGACGCGCCACGAAATGATCACCGGTACGCAGACCGATGGCACCGCGTTCACCGATGCTCAGGATCACACCTGCGATAACTGGACCAGCAACAAGAGCCCGGACCACGAAGTGGCCAACGGGAACCTGAATGCTACCGATGGCAGGCTGAACGCCCAGATCGGATTTCCCGACCGCAATGGCGGCGGCAGCGGTTCTTGGAATTCCGCGCACGGAACTCGCGGCTGTGCCCAGACCGATTTGCCGAAAACCCACGGCATCGGCCTGTTTTACTGTTTCCAGGTGAACTAGTCCACAACGGGCGCGCGGGTGCCCTCAGTGCATTCGAATCAGCGGCCCGCGTGCTCCGTCTTGCGGCCTATGATTTAGAAGTCCGGGGAGAAAATTACATGACCAAGTCACAAATTCACGTTGCCGTCTCGTGTACTTTCTTGATGCTGGCGGCTTGCCTGCTGCTGGCGCAACAGCGCCCGCTGAATACCCAGGGCATCGCGCCGCCCAAGGGCACTCCGGTGGGGCCCGATCACATGACCTTTTTCGTCACCAGCGTCGGGATCGGCAAAGGCGGAGATCTTGGCGGATTGGCGGGCGCTGACGCGCACTGTCAGAGGCTTGCTGCTGCTGTGGGCGGGGGTGCTCATACCTGGCGCGCCTATTTGAGCACGCAAGCTCGTCCCGGACAGCCCGCCGTTAACGCGCGGGACCGCATCGGCACCGGGCCTTGGTTCAACTGGTCGTTCGCGCAACAGGGGGAGCCGCAAAATGCCGTCATTTCCGCAGACCTTGGCGAACTGCACGGAGACACGCTCGTCCAGGCGCAGCGCGGCAGCAACCTATTCAAACAATCCACACGCAACGAGTTTGGACAAGTGATTCACGGCATCGGCGATCCGGCTCCGGTGCAGCACGAAATTCTCACGGGATCAAAGTGGGACGGCCGCGCGTACACGGATACCGCAGACCATACCTGCAACAACTGGACCAGTAGCTCCACAGGCTCCGCGCAGGTGGGCCATTCGGATCGCATCGGCAACGGCTCGTCGTGGAATTCCGCGAACGCCACCAAAGGCTGCAGCCAGTCATCGTTTGAAAGCAACGGCGGCGCTGGGCTTTTCTACTGTTTCGCAATCAACTAACGTTCATCGGCCGGACAGCCCTCGAAACATGCGGCGAAATAGATCCGGCTTCCTATATTTATTGGGACATTTTTTAATCGTCTAGCAGGCTGCGGAAAAACTCCCCACAGGCCCCGCGAAGCGACAAAATAGGGGATGCCAAAGTATCAACTGGGGTCTCGTGATCGCGTATAGGGCGTCTGTGCGCGCTGATTGTTTCAAGAAGTTTTGCGCAGAGGGTTTTTCCGCAGCCTGCTAGCGTCGCCGCTTGTCCGCACGCCGATCCCAACAAGCCGATGGTCGTTAATCGTCAACGTCGATCGTCAATGTCGGCCGGCGCGCAGTTTGTTCAATGTCGACGAGACTTCCGCCGATCCTAGTGGTTCGAGATCCATGGCCGCTTCCAGGTGTTGGATCGCTTCATCCCTGCGTCCGACGCTCTCGAGCGACATCCCAAGTTCGCCGTGGAGCCGGGCGTTTTGCGGCCGCAGACGGACCGCAGCCTCAAACTCGCGGATAGCGTCCGGCGTGCGACCGGGAATTTTCAAGAAGGTCAGGGCGAGGTCCTCGCGAACCTCTGCAAAATCAGGGGTCGCGCGGACGGCGGCTTCGAAATTGCGAACGGCACCCTCATAGTCCATCTGTTGCCGCAGGCAACGCCCAAGATTTGCGAAAGGTGCGGAAAGTCTTGGATCCAGCCGGACAGCCGCCTCTAGATGCGGCAGCGCGGTGCTGCAACCCTCCAGGCTCACTAAAGAGCTCCCGATTTGGGCCTCGGCTGCCGCGTCCGTTGGATCGATGGCGAGCGCCGCCTGATAGTGTACGATTGCAGCGGGCAAGTTCAGCCTCTCGTATTCGTAAAGGGCCAGGTGTTCTTCTGCGACCACGTTAGACTCGGTCACGTCCACGGCCCTTTGGAAAAGAGTTCCACTGTTCTGCCAATACGCGGTATCGATGCGCGATGTCAGCAAACAGGCCAGGCAAACCGCCGTCCCGGCGAGTTCCAGCCAGAGCCTTATGGCTGGCAGCTTCGTGTACCATTGCTCAGCGGCCCACGCCAGCGCAATCAGCAGCCCAACCATGGGAATGTACATGTACCGATCCGCGTGACCCTGCTTGCCTACCTGCACCAATCCGATCACGGGAATCAGCGTACCTATGAACCATAACCATCCCGCCGTTACATAAGGCTTCTTGCGCCACATCGCAATCGCCAGCACTGTAATGACGAAGGCGATGACGGCTCCCGCTGTCAAAGTCACAGGGGAAAAAGAATTCGGATAAGGATAAAAGACGGCGAGGCGAGTGGGCCAGAACATCTGGCGGAAATAGATCCAATAAGAGGCAAGAGCGTTTTCGATGCGTATCGGCAAAGGAATCGTGACGAGCGCTCCCGCCGAGCCTTGCACGAAATACGTGATCACCGCATCGGCCACGGTCAGCGCAACCAGAGGAACTTTTTCCCAAACGAGTTTCAGCGCCTCGGGTGTTGGGCAGGGGAAGCGGCGGAGCGGCCAGAGATCGAACAAAAGGAGCACGAAGGGAAACGTGACCACCATGGGCTTGGCCATGAGTCC
This sequence comes from uncultured Acidobacteriia bacterium, assembly GCA_903892565.1. Lineage (GTDB taxonomy): Bacteria > Acidobacteriota > Terriglobia > Bryobacterales > Bryobacteraceae > Palsa-187. Next base: position 2,923 of record CAITIX010000398.1, on the reverse strand, counting down.
CAGCGCAAAAGCGGCCGCCATGGCCAGATATCGTGCGGCGCTCGGCCTTTCGGCGTAGCGCACATAGAGGTATAGCGCGAGGAACCAGAAGAGCGCCGAGAGGACGTCCTTGCGCTCCGCCACCCAGGCTACGGATTCCACGTGCAGCGGGTGCAGCGCGAATACGAAGGTGACGAATACGCTGGGGCCCCGCGCACCGGTGGCGCGTTTCAAGCTCGCGAAAACGAGGATACACGCGAGCACATGGTAGAGAACGTTTGCCAGGTGATGCATCCCGTTCTGCGCTCCGAACAACTGCGCATCCAGAATGTGCGAAAGCATGGTGATGGGCACCCAGTTTCCGACCACCGGAGAAGTGAATGCCCACCTCAAATTGGCGATCGAGAATCCGCTCATCACGTGCGGGTTTTGATAAACGTACGAGCCCGTGTCGTAGTTCTGGAATTCGAAGCCCCGCACCTGGCCGTAAACGACGAGAATCGCAACCAGCAGCGCAAGCCAGATGGCTGCATCGAACAGCCTCTGTTTCCGGGCTTCCGTTGAGGCGAGGAAGGAGTTGTCGTCCAACTCGTCGTCGGGTAGTGACGCGGGGTTCTGGTTCACATGCGTTCTCCCCGTGCGCACGCGCAAAGTTCGAAACCGGAATCGCAACAACTGGCGATGGCAAGCAAGAAACGCACGTGACTTACTTGCTTGCTGCTTGCGCTGTGCCGTTCGCGCGATGCGCTAATAGCAAGTTCGAGGGCACGCGGCTGAATCCGTACCCAATGCGGAATGGCAATGGCTCGGCGTGCTCTTTGTACGCTTCGCGCAAGGCCGGTTGCACCATGTAACCGAAACTTCCGTAGGGTTTTTCGTAATCGCCGAATAGCCGGACCTTCCACTCGGGAGCCGTAAAATACTTAAACGGAATGCCCGAATCGTCCTGCAGGAGTTCGTCGCTTTGCGCCAGAATTTCGTTCCGAATGATGGAAAACTCCGGATGATGCGTCATGTACGACGTAGATTTCAGCAGCGTCTTCACATGCCCCAGATCCGCGACAAACGTTTGAAAGCCGACGTTGGCGCCGTAGCGATTATCCGCCAGATTTAGCGAAAAATAGTACATCCGCTGCGGTTTTCCCTTGCCCTGAAATTCAATTTCCACGCCCTTGTTCGGATATTTTACGCCCGGCACACCTTCTGCAGGCCACCGCACCATGTGCCCGGTCTCATCGATGCGCACGGCGCGCAATCCCAGGATCTGAAAGTCCTGCCGGACCAGCAAGAACGCGATCGCAGGCAGATTTCCGTCGGTTACCTGGCCGCGGAATTCTTTGTCCATTTCGCGCGTGACGAAAAAGCTTTTTCCTAAAATCGACGACATGCTCTCCCGGATGGACGCCAAGTACTGTGGCAGACTCTTCTTCTCCAATAGCTTCGGCGTTGGCAGCGAACCCGCCGGTTCCAGCCCTAGCAGAACGTATTGCGGACTTCCCGGGAAACACAGCGTGGGCGTCAACGCGTCGGGTCCACCGAAGGGGTAGAACAGCATGCGATCCGCGTCAGTCACCGGCTTCAGTGTGTTTTCCCCGAAGTTGCGGAGACCGGCCACGAAGCCTTCTGCAGCCCGCTTCCACGTGTCGTCCGTGCGAGCCTTGTGATCCTTCCAAACAGGATCTTCTTCCTGTGGCGTGAAGGGGCTTCCGGGGCGCGACGGTAGCCCAGCCAAAAATCGGGCTACATCGTCTGCTTCGCGCGAGTGCGGAACTTCGTCGCTAAAGGGACCTTTGACCGCGGAGGCCTGAGCCGCGTGGACCACGCCAGGGCCGCTCGGAATCATTAGGCCGCCCATTAAAACGGCCAGTACGCCGACAAGAACCGCGGTGGCGCTACGACGAAACTTCATCATCATTACCAATTCATCAGGATAGCAAACCTACGCCAGCGACCGGTTTTGGGGCGAGCCTTTGGAACCAGCCCTTTGGGCCGATTTCGTTCGGACGATCGGGGTCCTGACGAGTGCCGGAAAATCATACCGTTGCATAACGCACCAGCATACGAGCGCGGCGTGGCAAAATAGAAAGATGCAAGTTGCCGAGAAAAAATCCGCTCAACCCCTGAGCCAGAATGCCCATCTCGTAAATTGGGTGAATAAGATCGCGGCTTTAACCAAGCCCGAGCATATTCATTGGGTCGATGGTTCGCAAGAAGAGAACGATGCCTTATACGCCCAGATGGTTGCCGGCGGCACCATGCTGAAGCTGAACCAGGATCTGTGGCCCGGTTGCTACTACGCGAAGTCTGACGCCAACGACGTCGCGCGCGTGGAAGATCGCACCTTTATCTGCTCGCTTTCGAAGGACGGCGCTGGGCCCACCAACAACTGGGTCAATCCCTATGAGATGCGCAAGAAGTTGAAGGATCTCTTCAACGGCTGCATGGCCGGACGCACCATGTATGTGTTGCCCTTCAGCATGGGACCTGTCGGCTCGCCCATGTCGCAGATCGGCGTGCAGCTCACCGATTCTCCCTACGTCGTGGTCAGCATGCGCATCATGGCGCGGATTGGCCTTCCGGTGTTCAAGGAAATCGACAAAGATCAGAAGCGCGTGGTGCCGTGCGTACACAGCGTCGGCGCGCCGCTTGCCGCAGGACAGCAGGACGTCCCGTGGCCCTGCAATAAAGAAAAGTACATCGTGCATTTCCCGGAAACGCGCGAGATCTGGTCCTATGGTTCCGGCTACGGCGGCAACGCGCTGCTCGGCAAGAAGTGTTTCGCGCTGCGAATTGCTTCGAACATGGCGCGCGACGAAGGCTGGCTGGCGGAACACATGCTGATTCTGGGCGTGGAAAATCCCGAAGGCGAGAAGACCTACGTGGCTGCCGCCTTTCCCAGCGCCTGCGGCAAAACGAATTTCGCCATGCTGGTGCCGCCGGACAG
>CAITIX010000397.1 GCA_903892565.1 uncultured Acidobacteriia bacterium | reverse complement strand
TGCCAGGCGTCTCAGGCGCGTATCGCGCGCTGCTTCCCCGAAAAGCCATGATGGAGCTGCAGAAACTGGCGGGCGATTCCGATCCCTCAGCGCTCGTGAAATTCTCCGGCGACGAAAATCATCTGTTCTTTAAATTGGGAGATCGCCTGCTCCTGAGCCGCAAGTTGACGGGAAATTTCCCAGACTACGAACGCGTGCTCCCTAAAGATCAGCCGCATGCCGTGACGCTGAAGCGCGAAGAATTCCGTTCGGCCATCGAGCGCGTATCGCAATTCTCGGACGAACGTTCTCGCGCGATTCGCGTTCGTGTGGCGGATGGCGAAGTTCGCGTACACTCTTCCGTCTCCGATACGGGAGAAAGCGAAGAGAGCATCCCGGTGGAGTACAAAGGCCCATCGGTAGAGATTGGATTCAACGCGCAATACCTGGTGGATTTTCTGCGCGCCGTAGCTACCGACGAGATCGCGTTCCATTTCAAAGATGCGCACAGCGCCGGCGAATTGCGGCCCGGCGGCGAAAAGGCCGACAACTATCGTTACGTGATTATGCCGATGCGCATTTGAGCGCTGAAGCGGTCCGCGTAACAAAACGTTTAGCAAGAACCGGAGCTCTTAAGTTAGATCAAGATGGCAACATACGATTCCACTAGTATTAAAGTGCTTGAAGGGCTGGAGGCCGTAAGGCTTCGGCCCGCGATGTACATCGGCTCGACCGGGGAAGCGGGTCTGCATCACCTGGTGTACGAAGTGGTCGATAATTCCGTCGACGAAGCACTGGCGGGCCACGCTACCGAAGTCAGCGTGATCATTCACGAGGACGATTCCATCACCGTGATCGATGACGGGCGCGGCATTCCCGTGGATATGCACGAGGAAGAAGGCGTCTCCGCGGCCCAGGTCGTCATGACCAAACTGCACGCCGGCGGCAAGTTCGATTCCAATAGCTACAAAGTATCCGGTGGTCTGCACGGCGTCGGCGTGAGCTGCGTCAACGCGCTTTCGGAATTGTTGGAGCTGGAAATCTGGCGCGATGGTGGCACCTTCCAACAGGAGTACCGCAAAGGCTTTCCCCAGGCGCCTTTGGCGAGGACCGGTAAGGCCGGTAAGAAGACCGGAACGAAGATCACGTTCAAACCCGATAGCACCATCATGACCGCGTCGAGATTTAATTTCGACACGTTGGCCACGCGGCTGCGCGAATTGGCGTTCCTCAACAAAGGCCTGAAGATCACGCTGCTCGATGAGCGCGAGGATCCACCCAAGGCGCAAGAGTTTCAGTTCAACGGCGGCATCGCCGAGTTCATCAAGCACTTGAACCGCGGCAAGAACGTACTTCACGACAAGCCGATCTACTTCGAAGGCGAGCGCGAGCTGCCCAACGGCATGTTGACCATGGAAGTGGCGCTGCAATACAACGACAGCTACTCGGAATCCGTGTTTAGCTTCGCCAACAACATCAACACGGTGGATGGCGGCACCCACATGAGCGGCTTCCGCAGCGCTCTGACGCGTACCATCAACGCGGCGGGACAAGCAGGCGGCCTGTTTAAAGACGTCAAAGAAAATTTGACGGGCGACGACGTGCGCGAAGGTCTCACCGCAGTAGTCAGCGTGAAGTTGCCGCAGCCGCAATTTGAAGGGCAGACCAAGGGCAAGCTCAATTCGGACATCCAAGGCTACGTCGTTCAACTGGTCAACGAAAAACTGGGTGAGTTCTTCGATAAGAATCCGCAGGTGATGAAGAAGATCGTCGGCAAGGCGATCGATGCATCGCGTGCGCGCGAAGCGGCCCGCAAGGCTCGCGATTTGACGCGTCGTAAAGGCGCGCTCGATTCCGGCGGACTTCCCGGCAAACTCGCGGATTGCCAGGAGCGCGATCCGGAACGCTGCGAGTTGTTCCTGGTCGAGGGCGAATCGGCCGGCGGGACCGCCAAGGGCGGCCGCGACCGGCGCTACCAGGCGATTCTTCCGTTGCGCGGTAAAATCCTCAACGTCGAAAAAGCCCGTTACGACAAAATGCTGGGCCACGAAGAAATTCGTTGCATGATCACCGCGATCGGCACCGGCATCGGCAAGGATGATTTCGATATCACGCGTCTGCGCTATAGCAAGATCATCATCATGACGGACGCCGACGTCGACGGCTCGCACATCCGTACGCTGCTGCTGACCTTCTTCTTCCGCCACATGCAGGAGTTGATCAAGCGCGGCAACATCTTCATCGCGCAACCGCCGCTCTATCGCATCAAGCGCGGCAAATCCGAAAAGTATATCAAGGACGACAAGGAATTCACGCGTGAAATTCTGCGTCGTGCGACGGAAAATCTAAAGGTCGAACTGGCGGACAAGACCATCCTGGAAGGCGCCGAGCTACGCGCCCACCTGATGATGCTCGATGAACTACAGCAGGTGTGGAAGAAGATGGAGCGCCGTCTGCGCGATCCTCGCGTGGTGGAAGTGTTGGGCAATCCGATGTTGGCGATCGACACACGCGCCGATTTCACCGACCGGAAGAACCTTGAGCCCGTGTATGAGGCGCTCAAGGCGTTAAAGCTCGAGACCGAGATCAAACAAGAAGAACAGCATTCCACCTGGACCGTGACCTACAAAGATCCGACGCACGCCGAGCGAGTGATCGGCATCGAGCTGGCGTCGCAAGCGGAGTACAAGCGGTTACGCTCGCTTGCCAAGCAGGCGGCCAAATTCAATTCGCCGCCATTTGTGGTGATGCGCGATGAACGTCGCGAAACGCTGCCGGGCTGGCGCGAGCTCCTCAACCACGTGAAGAACGAAGGCACGCGTGAAGTAAACGTGCAGCGTTACAAAGGTCTGGGCGAGATGAACGCGGAACAATTGTGGGAAACCACAATGAACGCCGAAACACGCACGCTTCTGCGCGTCACGCTCGAAGACATCGTGCAAAGCGACTTGATCTTCACCACGCTCATGGGCGACGACGTAGAAAGCCGCCGCAAATTTATCGAAGACAACGCGCTGGACGTGAAAAACCTGGACGTCTAGCTATTCCTGGGCTATATTCATGGGGATTAGAATCCCCATGTCTACTTCACTAAAGGTTTCGCGGCGGCGGATGTTGGAAGCCGCGAGCGTTATTGGTTCCTGCAGCTTCTTGGGCGCCCAGGAGCGGTCCCCCGGACCGCCCCCGCAAGAGCACGGACCGGAAGTTTTCCTCCACTACGATCAAGTAGAATTGGACGCCGCCTATGACCAGCCGACGTACGCGTTCAATGGCCGGCAGGTGGGCCAGCGCGAAGCGGCCAACAGCGCGCAAATGCGCAGGCGCTTGGGCGAGCCATCGCGCTTCTCCTACGGTTCGGCCGACGTCGAAAAGATGGACGTGTACCGGACGCAAGCGACGAACGCACCGATACACATTTTCATTCACGGCGGTGCATGGCGGACAGGCGACGCGAAAAATTTAGGATATCTGGCCGAGCCTTTTTTGCGCGCGGGCGCGCACGTCGCGATTCCGGATTTCGCTGGAGTGGACAAGCTCGGCGGGAGCCTCGTCGAGATGGAAGCGCAGGTTCGTCGTGCGATCGCGTGGGTGTACAAGAACGCGAAAAGCTTCGGTGGAGATCCAGCGCGCATTTACTTGTCGGGACATTCCTCGGGCGGGCACTTGGCCGCGAGCGCATTGCTCGCGAACTGGCAGCAGGACTACGGAGTGCCGGACGACGTGATCAAGAGCGCGGTCATCGTGAGCGGCATCTTCGAGTTGTATCCGGTGAGTTTGTCGGCACGCAGGAATTATGTGAAGTTCGATCCAGCGACGCTCGAGGGATTAAGCGCGATGCGTCACGTCGACAAATTGAATATGCCGCTGGTTGTGGCGCATGCGAGTCTCGATACTCCAGAGTTTCAGAGGCAGAGTCGCGAGTTCGCGGCTGCATTGAAGGCGGCGGGCAAGCGGGTCGAATTCCTGATCGGCGAAGGCTACAACCATTTTGAGTTTATCGAGACGATGGCGAATCCTTACGGGATCCTAGGAGCGGCGGCGCTCGCGCAAATGGGATTGGCAAAAAGCTAGAGGCCGCCTTCTTGGCCCAGGGTCTTGCGCAGTGGGTTTATAATAATCCGGCGTCGCGCGAGGCCCAGGGCAAAGCTGACGTCGAATCGCGAATCATGGTGCAATTCGCAAAATCCATTTCTAGGCCCCTAGCGGGCGCAAGGAAGCGATCTCGCAATTTTCGGCACCCTACCCCTTAAGAAGGCCTCGCGAATGGCTTATTTTCCCATCGATTTGAGGAACCGAGGATTAGCGACTCGGAAGATTGTGATTCCGCACTTTGAAAATCGGAGAGCTCGAATGTTGGCGAAGCAGCGCAGCCTCACGATCACAGAGCGACGGGCGAAGAAGTTCTATTCGCCCACTTCTATTCGTCCACGTAAACACGCTTCACTCGCGCGTGGATTCCACACAGCACAGCGTAAGAAATCGTCCCCGCCGTGCGAGCCATCTCCTGGGCGTCTATCGAAACTTTTCCTTCTTTGCCCAGGAGCATGACGGAATCTCCCGCGCGCAGTTCCGGGACGTTCGTGACATCGATTGTCGTAAGGTCCATAGAAACGGCGCCGACGATGGGTGCGAATTTTCCCTTGGCGATGACTTGCCCGCGATTTCCCAAGCGATGCGGAATGCCATCGGCGTAACCCGCGGCCAGCACCGCGATGCGCATGGGACGCGCAGCGCGATGGATGCCTCCGTAGCCGATGAGTGCTCCGGTTTCCACATCTTTCACGTTGAGCACGGCGACTTTCCACGTAAGCGCGGGTGCGACGTGTAATGCCGAAGGCGGTGCCCCGGTTCCGCGTGAGGGAGAAACATATCCATAGATAGAATGCCCCGGACGCACGAGATTCCCCCAGGCTTCCTTGCGTTGATACGCGATGGCGATGGTGCTCGAAAGATGTACGTAGCGCGGGAGGCTTCCGGCCTGGCGAAACGCATCCAGAACGCGTTCGAACGCTCGGACTTGGTCGATAGTTTGCGGGCTATCGTAATTGCCGGAAGACGCGAAGTGCGTCATCAATCCTTCGAGAGGGGCGTTGGTATTCGACGTGACAGCTTGCACGATCTGTTCGGGCGAGCAACGTGTGCCCAGGCGGCCCATGCCGGAATCGATCTTCAAGTGATACGGCACGCGCACTGCGGCGACGTCTTCGAGGGAGTGAATCACGGGCGTGAGGCGATACGTTGAGAGCGCCTCGCGGTCTTCACGCAAAAAATCGGCCATCACGAGAATACGCGCGTTGATGCCGGCGTCACGCAAGGCGATGCCTTCATCGACATTGGAAACAGCCAGCCACGGAGCACCTTCGGCGATGAGTGCTCGCGACACTTCGACCGCGCCGTGACGATAGGCGTCGGCCTTCACTACGGGCATCACTTCGACAGAGGCACCGACCAGATCCTGCACGGCGCGATAATTCGCGCGGATCTGGCGTAAAGAAACTTCTACCCAACTTCGCATCTACGTATTGGTCCCTGAGACTCACGCTCCGCGCGCGAGGCCTGTAAATAGTTTCTCGTACTCGTCGGTGACATGCTCCCAACTGTAGTGAGCGCGGATGTGCTCGATCGCGCGTGTGCTCCACGAGCTGCGTTCCGCATCGGTCATGGAGAGCACCTGCTCGATCACTTGCGCGAGAGTATTGTGCGTGAAAGGCAGCGCGGCGCCGCCGGCGACTTCGGCGTTTTCTGGAGTATCGAGATACAACGTGAGCGCTCCGCGTCCCATGGCCTCGATCAACGCTGGATGCGTGCCGCCAACTTCCGTGGCATGGATGTAAGCGAAGCAATGCGAACCAAGTTCGTGATAGCCAGAGCCGTAGATGGCCCCAGGCATCACAATGCGTGGATCTTTTGTATCGCGCACGCGGCGGATGTATTCCGCGGCGTAAGGAGCGTCGCCAATCAACGCGAGTTTTAAATCGGTTCTCACGCGCTCGAACGCTTCGCGCACCAGCAGGCCGTTGTTTTCCGGCTCCATGCGGCTGACGTACAGAAAATACCTTTTCTTCTCGAGGCCAAGTGAATCGAGTACCGCGCTGGTTTCCACAGGACCAAGCTCCGCGCCGTAGGGAATCATAATCGATTCGCGATCATAACGCTCTCGATAGTAGTCTTCGATGGCGCGGGCATCGGTCACCACAGCGTTGGGCATCCACGTGGCGAGCCACTCGGAAATGTAATACCAACCTTTCGCCGCAGCGTTCCACTTTTTGCGATTGCGCTCCAGGCCATCCACATTCAGCGCGACGGGCATTCCGGCAACGCGCGGCATCCAGGTGTAGATCGCGTTGGCGGCGTTGCAGTAGAGAATGGCGTCAAAGCGTCGCGTCAACAGATGCAGCGTGGAAACACAAGTGTGCGCCAGAGTGTCGAGATATTTGTGGCGAATCGTTGGCAGGTAAACCAGCTGAACGCCGCGATAGGTGGGCTCTGTGTGCTGCTCGCGGCAGTAGACGGTGACTTGATGGCCACGCTGCACTAAGCGCGTAGAAAGCTCTTCGGCGAAGGTTTCAAAGCCGCCGTAACGGGCTGGAATTCCGCGCGTGCCTAGGATCGCAAAGCGCACGGGTGGCCGATGGAGCTCCCTAGCTGCGCGCGGCTCGAGCGCGGGCGAGCAAACGGGCGCTGGGTTTCGGAGCTGGCCGGCTGACGGGTTGGAAGGCGAACCAACTGGAGATGTAGTCGTCCTTGACGCGGCGCCGCTTCATGATCTCTTCGCGTTTCGCCATAACCCGTCGCCAATTGCGCAACACGTAAGTAAATCCGCGGAGCGAGGAATGTTCGTGAAGAATGCACGCGCCGAGAACAACGAAGTCGCGTGCGGTGATGGAGAACCAATTGCGCTTATACAAATCCGGCGTCATGTTCTTGATGCGCATCAAGAAACGATTCTTCACCGAATGCATATTGATGGCCGGCGGCAAGGCCCGGCGGTTACCGGGCAACACATTGCGGACGTGATAGCCGCGGGCGATGGGCGTGTACAAGCAGCGCCAACCCATCAGCTGCGCGCGCCATGCGACATCGGCGTCTTCGCGGTAGACGAAGAAATCCGTGTCGAAGAATTCGCCCATGATCTTGATGTCTTCGATCATCTTGCGCCGATAGAGCGCGGCGGCGGCGGTGGCGCCGAATACATATTCGAAGTTGAGATAGTGGCCATTATCCACTTCCTGGCTGCCGCGATCCAGATGGCGCAGCATGGGAGTGAAGTAGATGCCGGTGGAATCTACCAATTGTTGATCCGGGAGATCGAACGTGGGGCGGATCGAGAGCAACTTGCCGCACACGGTGCCGACCTTGGGATCAATGGTTCCGGCGTCAACTAACCCCTGGATGAAATTCGGCATCATCAGGACGTCGGGGTTGAGCGTCAACACCCATTCGCCGTTGGCGAGAGCGATGGCCTGATTTTGCGCCGCGGCGAATCCCAAATTCTGCTCGTTGTAGTAGATGCGGCATTTATCTGCAAAGGGCTCGAGAATATCAACGGTGCCGTCTGTGGAAGCGTTGTCGATGATGACGACTTCCATGTTCGGATACTTTTGTTCCAGCACCGAATCCAGGCAACGCTTGATGAAGCGCCCGCTGTTGTATGTCACTAAGGTGACGGAGACCAGTTCAGTCGTAGCCATGCGAATCGTGTTAATCCCCACGACCGGCAGCTTGTCTGGTTTGAGCAGACAACATGCGCCGGGCGCCCCCCTTCGCAATTCTCATAGACACAATAAACAGTTCCAGGTTCCGTTCTCTGACAATCCCCGCCAGTCCCTTAGCAACAGAACCTAGCAGCACAGCGACGCACACTCCCCGATACGGACCGGATTGGAAGTGCTTAGCACCATATCTTAGAAGGCTATCACACCAATAGAGGGCTCGGGAGCCGGGGGGCAGGACGCCCACCGAGTGGCCCCCTTGGTGGAGGGCTGTCACAGACGGGACATATTCGATTCGGTAACCCATGTCGAAGGCGCGCCGGCAGAAATCCACATCCTCAAACCATACGGGATAAAAGGATTCATCCATGCCGTGGAGGCGATTCCAAACAGCGCGCCGGACCATCAGGAACGCTCCGGCGGGCTGCTCCACCGGACCGGGTTGTTGGAGATCGCGGTCCAGGTAGCGGTAGTGCCGATTCACGGGGTTTGATTTCCATAGGCGATTCAGGCCAAGCAGCTCGAATGCCAGAGCGGTGGCTGTGGGAAGGCGGCGGATGCCAAAACCGACCTGAGGATCGCCTGAAGAATCGGTTAACTGACCGGCTGCGATGCCGTGAATGTGGCACGCGTCCACCAGAGCGTCCAGCGATGTGGAGAGCTGCACATCCGGGTTGAGAATCAGAATGAAGTCGGCGGTAGTGGAGGTTGCTACGCCTTGATTCACACCCTGATTCACACCCTGATTTACAGCCGCAGCGAAACCCAGATTCGATGGATTGGCGATGCACTGGACGTTGCTCCAGATATTGCTGCACGAGCGGACGACGGCGACGGTGTCATCTGAGGATGCATTGTCGACAACAACAATCGTGGCTTCTGGAGCGTGACGATGCAGCGCATCGATGCAAGCCCGGATCACGGCTCCCGAGTTGTAGGTGACAACTACCGCCGTAACAGCCAGAAGTAGGCCCTCCAATACAGGTCGAAGCCGGTTTGCTTTCCGAGATCGAAGATTTGTTCTTCACTCGCTTCAAGAACGGTGGCGAGAGCTGCGACGTTTTGTGTTTCTGACGGACGAAGTTGGCGCTTGTCTTTCAGCCCCGCGAGCTTGCCGCGCAAGAAAGCCCAGCCGCATCCATGGCGCAGTGCGACGAGTCCCCATAAGGCCTGGCCGATCACAATGGGGAGAAGCGGCTGCCGGCCGAAGTGTTTCGCGGCCAGCAACACTTGATTGCGAGAGATGCGCCATACCGAGTTCGCGCTCCACCGGCCGAACGTGGCGCTGCCTTGATGAAAGGCGACGGCCGCAGGCACATACATGCCACTGAAACCAGCAAGCGCGCAGCGAATGCCGAAATCGACATCTTCCATGTAGGAGCCAAAGACTTCGTCCAGGCCTCCGAGGCTGCGAAAGATTTCGGATTTGAAGAGTGCCGCAGTCATAGGTGCGAAGCGAATTATGCGAGGCTCATTCCAAATGGGCGCGTCGAGTTTTCCTGAACCACAGCGCGCGGCGCACGCGGCACGCGATACTTCATCGAAGGCGCCATCGAGCAGGGAATGATCCGCAGCGGACAAAATCTTTCCAGTAAAAAACGAAGACCCTTGCGTCGAAGCGTTCGTCAGCAGAGATTCCAGCCAGTTGGGTGCGAGCGTCACATCGTTATTGATAATCGCAATCCAATCGGAGTGATCTGCCTGAATCCCTCGGTTGACGGCCGATGCGAAGCCTACGTTTTGATCCAATGCGATGACGCGCGCGCCACGCTGCTTGGCGAGTTCCACGGAGCCATCGGTAGAGCCGTTATCCACCACGATGATTTCATCAAACGGACGCGTCTGTTGCGCGAGATTATCGAGCAGGGTTGCAAGGAGCTCGCGACGGTTCCAGTGGGGGATGACTGCTGTGACCGTATCCGGCGGCATTTTCATCAGAATAGCTGAATGCGACGGCTCTCGATTTCAGCTCTTGATTGCAGCGCGGCGTATGATGGAGTCATGACATGCAAGGTCACGACGATGCGTCGAATCCTGATCAAATCGGCAGTGTGCGGTGCGATGGTATGCGGGTGCGCCATTTGGGGGATCGCCGCGAACGTGCAGAGCGTGAAGACGGTGTATGTGTTGCCCATGGCGAACGGGCTGGATCAGTATTTGGCCGCGCGTCTAACGGCTACTTCCGTGATGCAGGTTGTCACGGATCCGCAAAAGGCCGATGCCGTGTTTACCGACCACGTCGGCGAGGCGTTCGAGAAGAGCATGGATGAATTGTTCGGTTCTATTCCCGCGTCGAAAGATGGCGCTGCCACGAGCACGTTTGCGCGTGTGGGAGGCAGCGTGCGCTCGCGCGGTACGTTTTTCCTGGTGGATCGTAAGACGCGCGACATCGCGTGGAGCGACGAAGAAAATCCCAAGGGCACCGATGCGAAGGAAACGCGTCGCATGGCCTGGCGCATTGCCGATCACTTAGGGAAATTGCTCAAAGGGAAGTAGCGCCGTCCGCGGAGCGAAGCCGCTCCACCTCGGAGTGGTAGCACTCCACCATGCGTTCGGTCATCGTCTTGATATCGCGTGTAGCAACCACGTTGGCGCGCGCTCGCGCGGCTAAGGCCGCCGCTTTTTCGGGGTCTCGCAACAGGTCCAGAACGTGACGCGCGAATGCAGTGGCGTCATCGGCCAGAGCGCAGATATCGCCGTCCACATCGGCAAGGCCTTCAGCGCCCAGACGCGTGGAAACTACGGGAATGCCGGCGGAAAACGCCTCGAGCAGTTTCACGCGCACACCGGAGCCACTCAAAATGGGGCAAATGAAAACGGCATATTGCGAGAGAGGTTCGCGGATGTCTTCGACGAAACCAATCAGATCGATGGATTCCGCAGGGTACAGAGAATGCGCTGGCGGCGGAACGGATCCAATGACAACTAAACGCGCAGTCGGCTCTTCCTGCAAGATCAAGGGCAGCACGTGGGCCACAAACCAGCGCAGAGCTTCTTGATTGGGCAGGTGACGGAAGCTGCCCAGGAACAACATCGTCATGGGCGTGCGGCCGTTGGGCGTGTAGGAATAGTCAGAAGTATTGATGCCGGCGCGGAAGCCATCATCGATGCGTCCGCGCAGTTGAGGCAGAAAGCTGAGGAGATGCTCGGCGTTATCGTGACTGCAAACCTGGACGCGATCGACCGTGGGAAGCAGTTGTAGTTCATAACGCAACGCGCGCAAATATTCCCAGCGGGCTTGGATCTTATCGAGAGGGCGCGTCATGAACGGCAGACGCCGCGCGATGGACTGGAAATAGATGTCGTGTTCGAACAGGATGCTGGGGATGCGTTGGAAGCCACCGGCGTACTGCCCCATCATGGTGTATTCGAGCTGCAGGACGTCGATCTCATGCAGGTAGAGCTCGCGGTGCAACATCCATGCGAAGTCCGCATTGCGGAATTCGCGGAAGGCGTGTGGTTCGACGGACGCGAGCGCTTTCTGCTTGTTGTGCAGACGCACGAGATAATCTGACGACGCGCACATTTCATCGAGTGGCGCGTGCTCGGCGCGTTGGCCCGGGGTATCGAGCATGATGAGCAGGTGCAGCTCGGTCAAGCGCGCTAGCTCTTTGACCGTCTGATACATGAACACGCCACCACCATGCACCGGCGGATAGATGGGATACGGCGCGACGAAGAGAACATGCAGACGATCCGGAGACTTCGTCATGGGCGCGAACGTGTCGCGGAAGTAGCCGCCCAAGGGACGGCGCAGGGCTTCGGTATCGGAGACGACGGCGAGTTGACGTGCGCGCGACCGCGCGGCCATAGCCTGCGGCAATTGCAAAAACGCGCGGAGGATTCCCATGAAGCTCCCGCGTTCGGGGGATTCACCAGCGAGCCACGTGAAGAGTGCTCCGGTCCACGTAAAGGCAAAGTGCGAGAGCAGCCGCGGCCACTCGTGGATATTCTTCCACGTAAAGAGCAGAAAGTTTTTCTGCAGCACCCCTTGGATGTAAGCGCTGGAAAACTTCTTCCCGATGGTGCCGCGATGCTCGTGATAGACCACGCTGGCGGGCTGGTAGAGATTCTTCCAACCTCGTTTCCACGCGAGGTAGCCGATGTCGGTGTCTTCCATGTAGAACGGAGCGAGCAGCTCATCGAAGCCACCGAGTTCCAGGAATTTCTTGCGATCAAACGCACAGGAGCCGCCGCCTCCGTAGGCGCACGGGAAAAGGCCGGTGATTTTAGGATCGTTGCGATGGCGCACGCGGATCGCCCCGCCCTGCCACCACGTCTCGGTCAATCCCGTTTCTTCGCGGATCTTGTTGGGATCGGAAAAAAAGATTTGGCAGGCGACCGAGAATACTTGAGGATCGGTGAATCCAGCGAGTAACGGCGGAAGTAAATCGGGCTCCACGCGCATGTCGCTGTTGAGCAGGACGACAACGTCGTGTTTCGCGGCGCGGAAGCCCGCGTTCGAGCCGCCGCCAAAACCTAGGTTATGTTTCAGCGCGAGGAGTTGGACGCTCGGGAAGTGTTCACGGACGAAATCCGCACTGCCATCGGTGGAGCCGTTATCAACCACCAGCACGGCACTGCCGGGAACGCGCGCGGCTGCGGCAAGCACCGAAGGCAGGTATTTTTCGAGCAGGTCGCGGCCGTTCCAGTTGGGGATGACGATGGTCGCGCCGTCGGTGTTGGGGCGCGTGTTATGCGGTTTTGCGGGGCGTCGCAGCGCGGTGAACAGATCCGTGACGGCGAGCGATATAGCCGTGATCGCCAAGAGAAATGGCGAGACCAGTAAAGGGAAGAATCCGCGGAAAAGGCGCGCTAAGGCGCGTCCGCGCTGCGCGGAGCGGTCAGACATCGTGTTTCGTTTCCGGCGTTGTGCTGGCGACGGGACTTTGTATTTCTATCTTGGGTCCGAGACCGAACGTTCGCCCGAGGCGCATCCAACGGGATTCTTTTATTGCCCCAATGATGGCGTAGGTGGACGCAAGTTCGGCTTGCAGTTTAGCCTGGCGTTGGTTGGCCGCTGCACTGTGATGGATGAGCTTGTGGTGCGTTTCTTCGAGCTCCGCACTGAGGAGTTTCAGATGCGCGACTTTCTCGTTGAATTCGCGGTCCATGCGTTGCGCCCATTCGGTTCGCTGCGCGAGGTCGGAAGCCTGTTGGTCAAACATGCGGATCATGTTGTCCCGTTCGGCGTGAGCCTTGGTTAAGGATTCCTGCAGGCCATCGATGGAGGCTTTTAGGTTTCGGACTTCGGCCTGCAGAATACCGATGTGGTGTTCGCGCGTGCGCAATAGATTTGTCGCAGTTGGTACGTAAACGAAGCTGTGAAGATCGGCCAGCGGCTGCGCCGAACACACGGCAAGAAAGAAGTGCGCATCGGTGGGAGATCCCGCGATGGTCTCGATCCGGGCGTCCGTCAGTGAGGTCGCGTTCGGTTCGTAGAACGAGAAAGCATCGGTGTGGTTCTGGAGCAGAATCGGCGACGAGGGAAAGACGCTCGCGAGTGTGTCCGCGAATTCCGCAAACGTAAATTCGTGGAGGTGGTATGGATTGGGACCATCCAGGCCGCGGGTTTCCGCGTAGTACGTTTTATTCGGAGTAGAGACAAGGAAAACGCCATTAGGACGCAAAACGCGGCGGGCTTCGGTGAGCAGCTTCGAAGGATCGGCAAGGTGCTCGATGACTTCGAACGCGGTGATGAGGTCGAAGGAGTCCGCGGGGAATGGGAGATCCGTCGCGGAACCGGGAACGTAAGTTAAATACGGAAGGCTGTAATGCGCGCGAGCATGTTCGATAGCTTCAGGCGCAAGATCGATCCCGGTGGCGGAAGCTGCAACTTCGGCAAGAGTCGCTGTGCCGTATCCGGCACCGCATCCGATATCGAGGACGTCGGGTTTGCGTCCAGGCTCATGTCCGAAGATCTGTGGCGCGAGTGTGGCCGCGAAGCGGTAGCGCGAGAAATGCTCGGCCCACAGGTCCGGCTCGACTTGTCCGGGAATGACGCGCTCGCCCGTGAATTCCATTAGACCGTGGCCGCTCCTGCGCCGATGCGCGAGTTTACTTGCACGCGGCAAGGAAAACGAAAGTGCCCGTACAAGGGACCTTCGGGCAGCGACATTTCGAGGACGACGGCGTTCTCGATGAAATCGCAAATGACGAAATGGTCCAGCGTGCCGGTCGAGATGGCCGGGCAGAAAGAGAGAGAGTTGGTGTAGAGCGTCGGAATATCGACGTAGAAATCGACGGTGCAGGTTTCGCCGGCGACGAGCGGCGGCAAGGGGCGTCCCTCACTGGTGGTGTTGGCTCCCGCGAAATCGACGCCCAGCTGGTTGCGGAACAGGACGCCGATGATGGGTTGGTCGAGGTTCGTTTTGGCGCGGGCGCTTATGCGAACAACGACGGTGGTATCGGGTTCAACGGCGTGGAGCGGGCGGCCGGAGATATCGCAAACGCTGATGCCGATAATCTGTGCGCGACCGTCGCCGGAACGGCGGTCGACGAAGGGGATCCCCTCGATGACTTCCACCGGTGCATCGATGGCCGACGGCGGATGGTGCTGCAAGTCGACTTCGCAGTAGTGCGCGTCTTTCGCGGCCATGGCTGCCAAGTACTGAGAGACGACCGTATCGGTTTCGCCCAAGGCCATGGGTTTCCCGTGGTCGAGCCACAGCCCGCGGTCGCCCAGGGATTTTACTTCGGCAGTGGCGTGCGAGACGAACAGGATGGTGACGCCCTGCGAGCGAAGCTCGTGGACTTTTCGCATGCAGCGCTGGCGGAAATAGACGTCCCCTACGGAGAGCGCTTCGTCGACCAGGAGAATTTCGGGATCCACATTGATGGCGACGGCGAACGCCAGACGGACGACCATGCCGCTGGAGTAGGTCTTCACGGGCTGATCGATGAACTCGCCGATTTCCGCGAACTCGGCAATTTCATCAAATTTGCGATCGATTTGCTTGGACGTGAGACCAAGGATCGCCGCGTTCAGATAAACGTTTTGGCGTCCGGTGAATTCGGGATTGAATCCGGCGCCCAGTTCCAAGAGGGCGGCCACGCGTCCGTGTACGTGGACCGTTCCGGAAGAAGGTTGCAAGATGCCGGCGCAAATCTGAAGTAATGTACTTTTCCCGCAGCCGTTTTCGCCGACGATGCAGAAGGTTTCGCCGCGCTTAACTTGGAACGATACATCGTGCAGCGCCCAGTAATCGTGATGATAGCGACGTTGGTGGAACGTGGCTAGCTCCCGCAATCGATCGCCCGGCGCTGCGTAGATCGGGTAGCTTTTCGAGACGTTCAGGAATTCGACAGCCGGCGGCACTACACCAAATTGTAGTTCAGGGGTGGACCGCTGACTAGAATCAGATATTCAGAGTGGCAGGTCTGAATACTTGACATGACACCCTTCTGCTGCATACGCTGGTTAAAGCGCCGGTGTAGCTCAGTGGTTAGAGCGACGGTCTCATAATCCGTAGGTCGTAGGTTCGACTCCTACCACCGGCACCACTTTAGGACTCCCCGACGATTTGCTCGTACACGCGATCAAGTTCCGCCTGGGAGTAATACTCAATCTCAATGCGGCCGCGTTGCTCACTCAGTGAGACAATGCGGACGCGTGTTCCCAGCACCCTCTCCAGCTGTTCCATCGCCGCCTTCACGTTGGGATCCACAACCACTTCGCGCTTGGGCTTGCTCTTGCGGTCCGTGGACCGCTCCTGCACCAGCGTTTCCACCTGCCGCACCGAAAGGCCCTGCGCCGCAGTTTTCTCCGCGATTTCGATTTGCTCGTCGGGACCGTGCAGCCCAAGGATCGCTCGCGCGTGTCCCATAGACAGGCGATGCTCGGCCAGCAGCATCTGGACTTCCGCCGGCAGATTCAGCAGCCGGAGCGCGTTGGCAATCGAGCTGCGATCCTTGCCCGTACGTTGGCCGATTTCTTCCTGGGAAAGTCCTAGCTCCTTGCGCAGGCGATCATAGGCTTGCGCGGTTTCAATCGGGTTGAGGTCCTCACGCTGGATGTTTTCGATCAGCGCGATCTCGAGTAAGCGGGGCTCGGCAATTTCCTGCACGACCACGGGGACTTCCGTCAATCCAGCAAGGCGTGCGGCCCGCCAGCGGCGTTCCCCGGCCACCAACTGGAACTGCCCTTGGTGGGCGCGCACAATGAGCGGCTGGATGATGCCATTCGCGCGAATAGAGGCGGCCAGCTCTTCCAGGCGATCGGCCTGAAACACAACACGCGGCTGCAGAGGATTGGGATGGATCTGATCCAAAGGCAGCTTCGTTGGCGCCGAGGGTACTTGCGCGGGAGCAGCCCCGCCAGTGGCAGCGGGCGCAGCTTCGGCCTCGCGCGGCCTCTGCGGTAAAAGGGCGGATAAGCCCTTACCGAGCACTTTGCGTTTGTCGATTCCGCTGGTCATTTTCCAGGATCTCCTTGGCGAGTTTGATATAGCTTTCGGCGCCCTTCGAACGGGGATCGTACATCAAGATGGGCTTCCCATAGCTGGGCGCCTCCGCGAGCTTGATGCTGCGTGGGATCACCGTGGCGAAAATCTCGTGCTGGAAGAACTCCCTGAGATCGTCCGCAACCTGCCGGGCAAGGTTCGTCCTGTCATCATACATCGTGAGGAGAATCCCTTCCAAGGGCAGGGTTTTATTGAAGGATTCTCGGATACGCTCAATGGTATCAATGAGTTGCGAGATTCCTTCGAGCGCAAAGAACTCGCATTGAATAGGGATGAGCACTGTATCGGCGGCTACCAGCCCGTTCAAGGTCAGCAGATCGAGCGCCGGCGGACAATCGATCAGCACGTAGGCGTAGGAATCCTTGACCTGGGCCAGCAGCTGATCCAGGATGAATTCACGCTGCGGGCGATCCACCAGATCCAGGTTTGCGGCGACCAGGTTCTTGTCGGTGGGCACCAAAAAGAGCCCTTCGCACGCCGTCTTGACGATGACGTCGGCTAAAGATACGCCTTGGGTGAGGGCGTTGTAGAGGGTCGCGCCTCCCTCTTTCTTCTCGATCCCGAGGCCAGTGGTGGTGTTCCCCTGGGGATCCGCATCAACTACGAGGACTTTTAGATCATTGGCGGCAAGAGAAGCGCCCAAGTTGATCGCGGTTGTGGTCTTCCCGACCCCGCCCTTCTGATTTGTTATCGCTATAACCTTTGCCATCAATCAGATCCTATCAAAGTTCCACGTGGAACATTCGGATAAAACGATTTTCTCCCCAAGGAAGCTTATCAGGACTCGGCGTACTTGTCAGCAACGCACAATTTGGCGCCAAAGGGAGGCTTTCCACCGTTTCCGAGCGTACCGCCCTGGAGATCATCCAATCATAACGCTTCGTGCAATCTTCGGCGCGACTGGCGACGACGTGCAGATTTGGGTGTTCATGGCAGGCTTCACGCAAGAACGCCGCTTTTCTTTGGTCCGATTCCAGCAGATCCACTTCGCACTCCGGGCGTAGAATACCTACTGGAAACCCCGGAAACCCGCCGCCGGAGCCTACATCCACGATCTTTAAAGGCCCAGCAGGCAACATGTGCGCCAAGTAGAGGCTTTCGCAGTAGTGGAACTCCACGGCTTCCCGCACGTCTTGGACGCGCCAGAGGTTGAGCTTTTTGTTCCACGTGGAAAGTAGGTCGTAATGAGACTGCAGAGCGTCGAGCTGAACTTCGGATAGCGCCTGATACGGTGCAAAGGTCTTTGCTAGTAGCGCTTTGATGTCTTCCGCCACTACCGCGCACCGATGCTGAGGTAAATATCGAGCACCGCGACGGCGGCTGGCGTCACGCCCGGGATTCTTCCCGCTTGCCCCAGCGTTTCGGGACGCACACGCTCCAGTTTTTCGCGGACTTCCCGGGAAAGCCCGGGAATATCCGTATAGCTGAATTTCGCAGGGATCGTCCGCTTCTCAGAGGATCGCAAATGGCACACCTGGCGCTCCTGCTGGGCGATATAACCAGCGTACTTTACTTCGGTTTCGACCGTGTCGACTCCGCCGCGCAAGGGTGGTTCGCCAAGCACTGCCGCGAGATCCAGCTCTGCCAGCTTCGACTCCGGCCGCCGCAGCCAGGCGGACTTCGCGGGGTTCGCGTCCAAATAGGCACGCAGTCTGAGCTTTTGCTCCTGTTTGCGCGTAAAGAGCTCCCAGCGATCGTCTCCCACCAGCCCAAGCTCCCGCCCCACAGGAGTCAACCGCTCGTCGGCATTATCAATGCGCAGATGCAGGCGGAACTCGGCGCGAGATGTGAACATACGATACGGCTCGTCGGCACCCTTGGAGATGAGATCGCTGATGAGGATCCCAATGGAGCCGTCGGCGCGCGAGATCACCAGCGGCTCCTGATCCGCCAGATGCCGGGCGGCATTGATCCCCGCGACCAGACCCTGTGCGGCGGCCTCCTCATAGCCCGATGTCCCGTTGATCTGGCCTGCTAAGAAAAGCCCGGTGACGGACTTCACCTGTAGTGACGGGCTGAGCTCCCGCGCGTCGATTGCGTCGTACTCAATCGCATAGCCGGGGCGGATCATCTCGGCATTCTCCAGGCCGGGGATGGACGCCAGAACTTTCGACTGCACATCGATCGGCATACTGGTCGACATGCCGTTCACATAGATCTCGTGCGTGTCCGCGCCTTCCGGTTCCAGAAACAGCTGATGGCGGGACTTGTCCGGGAACTTCACCACCTTGTCTTCGAGCGAGGGGCAGTACCGGGGACCGATCCCCTCAATTTGACCGCTATACAAAGGCGACCGTGCCAGATTCTCGCGGATCGCCGCGTGGGACTCGGCATTCGTATAACTGATATAACAGTTCACCTGTTCTCTATCTATCTTATTGGTAATAAAAGAGAACGGTGTTGGATCGGCATCTCCAGCCTGGGGCTCGAACTGCGACCAATCGATGCTGCGGCCATCTAATCGAGGGGGAGTGCCTGTCTTGAGGCGGGTCCACTTCAGTCCGAAGTTGCGCAACTGGTCCCCGAGCAGGTTCGACGCGGCTTCGCCGTTGCGACCGCAACTATAGCGCTCTTCCCCGATGTGTGCGAGTCCGTTCAAGAAGGTGCCGGTGGTGACGACCACGGCGTCTGCGGCGATGGTCCGTCCGTCGCGCAGGATCACGCCGCGAACGCGCCGCGTCGGAGCGTCCGCTAAGTCTTCCGCTATATCTAGTGCCGCAACCTCAGCCTGCAAAATCCGCAAATTTGGTTCGTTTTCCAACCATTCGCGCATTTTCAAGCGGTACTGCTTTTTGTCGCACTGCGCGCGTGGCGACCACACGGCAGGTCCGCGACTCGTATTCAACAAACGAAATTGGATGCCCACGGCATCGGTGAGCTCACCCATCACGCCGCCCAGCGCGTCGATTTCACGCACCAGGTGGCCTTTGGCGATGCCGCCGATCGCCGGATTGCAGGACATCTGCGCGACCAGATCGGCATTCATCGTGATCATGGCCGTGCGCAGGCCCAGCCGGGCACACGCGCGCGCGGCCTCGCAACCGGCATGACCGGCGCCCACGACGACAACTTGATAACGATTTGCCACGTCCTTCCATTCTAGCGAACGGGGGACTCATAACCCCGCGCGTTTAGCTGACGCGCCTCTCTCATAACCCCGCGCGTCTGGCTGACGCGCTCTAAAAGCCGAAACGCGCTAGAATTGCACTTTCACCGTGAAAATCCTAGTCATCGGCGGCGGAGGCCGCGAACACGCCATCGCCTGGAAACTCTCCGTCGAAGGCCATCAGGTTTTCGGAGCCCCCGGCAATCCCGGTATGGCGCAGTGTGCGCAGCTTTTGAACACAAGCGATTACATCGCTGCTGCGGAATCCATCGGCGCCGAGCTTACTGTCGTTGGACCCGAGGCACCGCTTGCCGCTGGCATCGTCGATCAATTCCGCGCGCGCGGCCTGCGCATTTTTGGTCCTACGCAAGAACAAGCGCAGCTGGAAGCGAGCAAGATCTACGCCAAAGAATTCATGCAGCGCGTGGGCATTCCCACGGCTCGCTTCGTGCGCGCGACTACGTTTGAAACAGCGTCCGCAGCTCTGAAAGAATTTTCTTTTCCCGTCGTGATCAAAGCCGATGGACTCGCTGCAGGCAAAGGCGTCATCATCGCACACAACGCCGCCGAAGCCGAAGCAGCAGTGCAGACGCTCGGGCCTCTACTCGTGATCGAAGAATTTCTCACGGGAGAAGAAGTCAGCTTCATCGTGATCAGCGATGGCAAAAACGTCACTCCGTTCGAAGCCACGCAAGATCACAAGACCATCCACGATGGCGACCAAGGCCCGAACACCGGAGGCATGGGCGCGTACTGCGATGGCCGCATCATCACCCAGGCCGACGCCGATCGCGTGCTCGAGACCATTATTTATCCGGCTGTTCACGCGACCGGCTTCACGGGATTTCTCTACGCCGGTTTAATGATGACAACCGATGGTCCCAAGGTCATCGAGTTCAACGCGCGCTTGGGAGATCCCGAAACGCAGCCGCTCATGCATCGTTTAAACAGCGGTTTCGCGGACACGCTGTATCACGCTGCGGGAGGCGACCTCACGGGCACTGCGCTCCAGTGGAAGGCCGATCCCTCGGTTTGCGTTGTGCTCTCGGCCGCGGGATATCCGGCGAAACCCAAAACAGACGACGTCATCATGGGCATTGGCGCGGCCGAATCCACAGGCGCGAAAGTATTCCAGGCGGGCACAAAACTCACCGCGCGAGGACTAGAAACGGCAGGCGGACGCGTGCTGGGTGTAACCGCCTCCGGCCCAGATCTGCCCACGGCCATTCGCAACACTTACGCCGCAGTGGAGAAGATCCACTTCGATGGAATGCACTATCGCAAGGACATCGGAGCCAAGGGATTAAAGCGCTGGTAGCGCTGGTTGGTTCTTAACTTGCTGTTTTTTGGTAGGGACGGGCAGATTCGAACTGCCGACCTGTCGCTTAGGAGGCGGCCGCTCTATCCATCTGAGCTACGTCCCCACCGGGTGGACATCTGCACCGATTGTATCAGGCCGCTCTGACTGCGGGTCACCAAACCCAACTTTACG
This sequence comes from uncultured Acidobacteriia bacterium, assembly GCA_903892565.1. GTDB lineage: Bacteria > Acidobacteriota > Terriglobia > Bryobacterales > Bryobacteraceae > Palsa-187. The sequence continues at coordinate 13,789 of CAITIX010000397.1, read as the reverse complement.
CGCTGTGACGAAAATAGATAATAAGCACGAATGCCTATGCACGAGCGAAAAGCAACCTGGGGCTACACACTACTTGGGTACTTCTTAATATTTCTAGCCCTTGTCCTGATCGCACTAGCAATCGGCGCTGCTGTCTATTGGTTTGTTATCATTCCGGGACGGCTGAAAAACGTTTCCAGTTACGAGATCGAGAAATGGATTTGGTTGGTAGTCTACACTCCGACCATTTTTTGGTGGGCCATCAAAAACTCACGGTCCCATTTGCAAGAAAGAGTCTTTTGGATCGCAATTGGAGGCTTGCTCGCATTGCACAGTGTATGCGCATGGATCGCATTCCGGAACTTTGAACATTGGATTCCTTTTTATGCCTTCCTCGCAATCACCGTTGAAGGAGCAATCTTTATCGCGCTCTTAGATTCGGCAATGCGCCGGTTTGGACACCCAAGTAAGCCACGGCGCGAGTAACCAGTGCGCCGTAATTGATAGGGGCGCTAGTAACTGTGTTTTAGTCGACAGTCTGCTCACACCTGCGTCTTGGCGATTTCCGGCTCTTCCCTGCCAGGATGCAAGTAGTGCGCCGTGAGGCCTTCTTTTAGCATTGTGAACGCGGTATCGACGTCGTCGGCGAATTCAAACAACTTCAAATCTTCTTCCGAGATCATGCCGTGCCGCGCCAGCGCGTCGAAGTTGATCACTTCTTTCCAATAGGTAGTGCCGTACAACACCACCACAATCTTCTTCATCAGCTTCTGTGTCTGCACCAGCGTCAGAATCTCCATCAGCTCATCGAGCGTTCCGAAGCCGCCCGGAAACACAACCAGGCCTTTTGCCAGATACGAAAACCAAAACTTGCGCATGAAGAAGTAGTGGAATTCGAAATTCAACTGCGGGGTGACAAACGGGTTCGGGCGTTGCTCGTGCGGCAAGCCGATATTCAAACCAATCGTTTTGCCACCGGCATCAACCGCGCCGCGATTGGCCGCTTCCATGATGCCCGGACCTCCGCCGCTACACACAACGAAACGCCGTTTGGAATCTTCCAAGCCCTCAGACCACTCTGTCAGGCGGCGCGATAGTTCCCGAGCCTCGTTATAGTAGCGGCCCAGCGGGCCATCCTCCATCAACCGCGCGGAACCGAAGAAGACGACCGTATCGTGGACATTCTCATTCCGGAAATGCGAGAGCGGATAAAGATACTCGCTCAGGATCCGCAGCGAACGCGCGGACGCCGTATCCATGAATTCATGATTGCGATACGCCAGGGGCAAGCGTCCGTCCATTTCCAGGTGTTTTTCGTTCATAAGGGTTTTCGAATTCGATTGTCGCACTACGGACGAAAATATCGTCCCATGGGCACGCAAACGTGTTGCGCTCGAACGATATCCCGCAGGCGGTTCCGCGCTACAGGCCGCGGCTAATCCGCCGCATTCGTGACACCCGCGCGTTTTTCCAATTCGCGCAAACGCTTCAGGATCTCCGGCAACCTCGGAAACGCCGTAATCGCACGCAGCCATTCGCGAGCTTCAAACGCGGGCGATCCGCTCATGACCGCGCCTGCCGGAACATCGCCGCCGATGCCGCTCTGCGCATAGATAATCGCGTTATCGTGGATCGTCAAATGCCCGGAAATCCCGACCTGCCCAGCGAGCAGAACATTCTTCTTCAGCACGCTCGATCCCGCGAGTCCCGTCTGCGCGCAGATGATGTTATCCTCGCCCACTTCGCACGCATGGCCGATCTGCACCAGGCTATCGATCTTCGCGCCACGACGCACGCGCGTCTCACCGACCGTCGCGCGATCGACAGACGTTAGCGTTTGAATCTCCACATCATCTTCGATCACAGTGACGCCGCTTTGGACGATCTTGTAGTGCGTGCCATCGGCGCGCTTCGCAAAGCCGAAGCCGTCACCGCCCACCACAACGCCATTTTGCAAAATCACGCGATTGCCGATCTGGCAAAATTCGCGCACCGTGGCGTGCGAGTGCGCGTAGAAATCGTCGCCGATGCGCACGCCTTCGTAGATCACCACATGCGGACGGATCACGGCGTTGCGTCCGATAATGACATCTTCACCGACCACCGCAAACGGCCCAATCGACGCGTTCTCGCCAATCTCCGCGCTCGCCGCAACCGCTGCCATGGGATGAATTCCGGCAGCAGGACGCGGCGGTTGATAGAACAGCTCCAGCGCACGGGCGAAATCCACATACGGATTCGCGGAAAGCAGCTGCGCCATCTCCAAACCGTCCACCGGCTTTGAGACGAGAATGGCGCCCGCGCCCGATTGCTTCACCTTGTGCGCGTACTTGGGATTCGCCAGAAACGTGAGCTCCGTGCCGCCCGCGCGTTCCATGCCGGCGACGCCCGTAATCTCCAGGGCGCCGTCGCCCTTCAGCTCACAGCCAAGAGAAGCCGCCAGATCGCAAAGTTTCATCTCTCTAGGGTACGGCGTGCGGACGCCAATAGGAAGATCGGAGGTTGAAAATGCCGAGGAGGGCGCTAACCGTTGTAGCTATCGCGGCACTGCATGGAGCAAAAATAGAACGTCTCGCCCTTCACGGATTTCTGAAATGCCGTTTCCGTGGAGATGAAGGTTCCACACACGGGATCCTTCTTAAGCTCGCCCAATTTGCTTGCCGCAGGAGGCCGTGGAGGAGGAGCGCCGGCTGATCCGCCCGAAGGAGATCCGCCCGAAAAGCCGCCTTTGAAGGAACTGCCGAGAATGGAGAGAACCTGGCGCACCAAGTAAACCGCCACCAGCGTGACGATCATTTCGATGAGTGCACGAAACATATGGAGGGGATTTTACAGCGGGAAGTCTAGGAGGGAATCGGGGGCCTGCCGCAACAAGCCCCCGAGGTAATGCAAAAACTACTTCTTGGTGTTGCCCTTGGCCGCCGGCTTGGTGGAGAAGTTGGTCTGCACCGTGCCGCCCAGGCTCGCAATCATGTCCTTGGAGGGCTGCGCGAACGGCCCATCCGGTTTCAGGTCGAGATACTTCTGGAACGCTTCCTGCGTGCCGGCCGGGGCCGAGATCTTACCGCTGGCATCGGCCGTAGCCTTGCCCATCAGCGACAGGCCGTATTGATAGTAGGCGTCGGCGTAGTTCGAATCCACTTCAATGGCCTTCTTGAATGCCGCCGCAGCCGCATCGCTGTTGCCGGTGTTCACGTAGACGGCGCCCAGGTTGAAGTAATACTTGCCGGCATTGGCCGGGTCGGCCTGCGCGGCCTTCGTCAGTTCCGCCTGCGCTTCGTCGTACTTCTTGGATTGCGCCAGAACCAGCGCAAAGTTGTTGTGATACGCCGAATCTTCCGGCTTGATCGCCAGGGCCTTCTGATAGGCTTCGGAAGCTTTCTGCAAATCGGCAGCTTGCACGTCGCCCGTCTTGCCCTTCGAGCGCGCTGCGTAGGAATCCGCCAAGTTGCCCCACACTACGTGCTGCATGGGATCGATTTCAGAAGCCTTGGTGAAGCCTTCGATCGCGCCGTCCCAATTGTTGCTGGCGGCGGCAGTCTTGCCCGCCGTAAAGGCGTCGTTCAGAGCTTTATTTTTCGCCATCGTAGCGGAGTTGGCTTTATCCGCCTTCTCACGCTCGGCCTTTTCCGCAGCGGACATGCCACGGCTGGCGTCGTTATCCACGGGCGGTGCGGCTTCGTTGTTCAAATTGAAGCTGACGTCGATCGTTTCGCCGACCTTCGTACGTCCGGTCTGGAATCCACGATCCATACCGTCGATCACCGCAGTGATCTTATAGTTGCCCAGCGGCAGACCGCCGTAAAAATAGTGGCCTTTTTTATCGGTTTTCACCTGATAATTGCCCTTGACGTCCTGACGCTCGATCTTCATCACAGCGTTCTGAACGGGTTTGCCATCCGGCCCCTTCACGGTGCCTTCAAAAGCTGCTGTTTGGGCCCATGCAGAGAGAGCAAAAACCAACATCAGCGGAAAAACAAAGAAAATTTTGCGTAACGTACCAGACATGGCCGTAACGACCTCCAGAGTGAGTAAAAATCGGGGTACCGCCTCTCAGGATACTACAATCTTCACCTTAGGCGGATTCCCAGGGGGAGCAGCCCCGAGGGCATCCCCACACCACAGGAGACGCCGGACCTACGCGGAAAGATTCACCAACTGGCATGTCTGACTAATATTTAATGGAAACGTGCAGGCAGTGGCGTGCAAGCAGTATCGTGGAGTTTACGCCTCATGTTCCACGCCGAAGCCATCCGGTTCAGCTTCCAAGCTCTCCGTGCCAACAAGTTCCGCGCCTTCCTCACGGCGCTGGGACTGGTGATCGGCAACGCGTCCGTTATCTTAGTTGTGACGATCTCACTCACCAGCCGCGACTACATCCTGGATCAAATCCAGCGCATCGGCTCGAATCTGATTTACGCGCAGTACGACGCTGGCAACAATCCCGCCATGGGCGTCGCCGCCGCGGACTATATAAAGGTTTCTGACGTGGAAGCCGTGCGCCGCCAGCTTGGCTCGCGCATCGTCGCGGCCACCGGCGTGATGAACAACTTCGACCGCATGCGCGTGCAGGGCGGAGAACTCGACGTCGCGATCATCGGCGCCGACCAGGAATATCCGCGCGTGCGCAATCTAGATCTGCTCGCCGGGCGCTTCTTCGACGATTCGGACGTCGCCCAGCGCCATCGCGTCACGCTACTCATGGAGCGCTTGGCGAAAAAACTCTTCGGATCGCAAACCGCCGCCGTCGGGCAGACCGTGAAGATCCATGGACTGCAGTTCACAGTGATTGGAACGTTTAAAGAAAAGACCGAGAGCTTCGGCCTTTCGGAACTCTCGGGCGAAAACGCGCTCATACCGATTTCCGTGCTGCGCTACTTCAGCCCCATCGAGCGCGTGGATCCTTTATATGTCCAAGCCAAAAGCGCGGCCGATGTGATCCCGCTGACGGCCGTGATTCAAACGATCCTCGAAAGCCGCCATCGCACCGGGGCTCGCTATCGCGTGGATAATCTCGCGGCGATTTTAGCTGCCGCCAGCCGCATCGCCACGGTGCTGACCATCGTTTTGATGCTGGTGTCCGCGCTCGCACTGATTATTTCCGGCATCGGGATCATGAACATCATGCTGGTGACCGTAACCGAGCGCACGCGCGAGATCGGCTTGCGCATGGCCGTGGGCGCGTCGCGTCACGATGTCCTGGCGCAGTTCCTGGCCGAAGCCGTGGCGATCAGCCTCACCGGAGGCATCGCCGGAATTCTGATCGGCGTGGCGATCCCCCTGAGCGTCCGTTATTTCGCCGACGATTTCGCCGTGCCCATTTCGCCGCTTTCTATTGCGGTTGCCTTCGGAGTTTCCGTACTTGTCGGCTTGGTCTTCGGCATCCTGCCCGCAAACCGCGCCGCGAAGCTGAATCCGACCGAAGCGTTGCGCTACGAATAGACGGAAGACTCGCCCTACTCGCGATTACTAGTCAGCGCGAACATCGCGCCCTGCGGGTCCTGCGCTTGGATGATCCAGGCACCGCCGGGCACCTGCATCGGACCGTTGACGATTTTCCCGCCGCCGGATTTCACACGGTCCACGGCGGCCTTGATCGAATCCACGTTGAAGTAGAAGCCCCAAGCAGACACCGGCATTTGGGCGGGCTTGGTCATCATGCCGCCGTCGCCCATTGGCTTGCGATCTCCTTCGTCAAAAATACGATACGTGCCCGACGGGCCCATGTCCATATCGCTGACCTTGGTCCAACCAAAAAGCTGGTGGTAGAACTTAAATCCTTTTTCGAGATCGCTCGTGTACAGTTCGTGCCAACCGATCGTCCCGGGAGTGGGCGGTGCGGGGCGTTCCGTCGGGGGCATCGCCATCTTGGGCGTGTAGACCACAATGGCAGCGCCCTGAGGATCGGACATCACGGCGAAGCGCAGCATACCGGGAACGTCCGTGGCGGGCCTCAGCAGCTTGCCTCCGGCTTCGACAATCTTCTCGATGTGGGCGTCGACGTCCTCGACAGAGATGTAGCCGACCCAAGCAGTGTGCCCCGGGATGGTCAACATACCTGCGATCCCGACCTTGCCCAGGTTGAACGTCGTGTATGCGGGACTATCCGCAGCTGTGACTTCCTGCGTGGTCCAGCCGACCACATCACAGTAGAATTTCCCGGCAGCTTTCGTGTCGCTGGTCATCAGCTCGTACCAGTCGAATTTTCCTTTTGGTGTAAACATACTTGGCCTCCACACTCATTATCCGTTATGAGGGGCGTCCGCCCCACGGATGTCCAAGTCACTGGAGACGCCGTGGTAGAACCCCGGGCGTGAGCCCGGGGATACATCCGACTGGATCGCACCTGCAGCTGTATCCCCGCACTTACACGCGGGGTTTTACCGATGCCCCGACTAAAGCGAAGAATGCTCAACGAGGCGCGGGATGTTCAGTTTCCCTTGGTGTTTTCGCGCTTGGGCAAGATCATACGCCGCCTGCATTCTTAGCCACATATCGGCACTGCCGCCAAACGCCTGTTCAAAGCGCAACGCCATCTGCGGACTAACGGCGCTCCTGCCCTGCATCACGTTGTGAAGCTGCTGGCGCGTGATTTTCATCGTCTTCGCTGCCTCGGCCACACTGAGGTTCAGTTCCTCAAGGTTCGCCTTGGCGAGCGCACCGGGGTGAACGGGATTTTTCAACGGCATAGCATCTCTCCTAATGGTAATCTTCCTAGCCCACGTCGTAGGGGTCAGGGCCGAGAGCACCATTTGCGAAACACCAAGCAGCGCAAAAGACCTAGGCGGTCTTATTGTCTCCAGCCGGCCGCATCGAAAGCACTTTGGCAGTGGCCTCACCTTCGACGATAGTCACCGGTATAGGCTTGCCGTCGCGAATATGGGCGATGAGAAGCTTGAGATAGTCGGCTTGGTTGGCCGCAAGTTCGGGATCAACCGGAAATTGAACTACGGCCATAGGAAGCGCTGCCTTCCCGTTTAGAATTTGCGCGAACTTTTCTCGGATCGTATTAATATCATTCTCGGCCTTCTCATGAAACACGGTTGAATAGGCCTCTTTGCTGATTTCTGTCTTATCGAAATCGTAGCCGAGCGCAGCGCCCATCTCATAGAGTAAATCGGTGAACAGCTCGCTCCGCTTGGCAAAGTAGACGGGCTGGAGTGCTTCCTCTGGCGTAGGCTCACTCAAATGCATAAAATAGGCTTTCCACGCGCTTCTCACCTTTTTGAACTGTTTGCCAGCCGGAAACTCGATGTTGATCATGTTCAATGCTTCAATGTGATTTGGCGCGAGTCGCGCAGCTCGCGTAGCCATAAGAGTCTTGAAAATTCTTTCGCGACGAGCGCTCTCCTCCCGCCAGCGCTCTAGGCTTTTCTGCACCTGGACGGCTAGGATGGGCCCTAGAAGGGTAGCAAAGACAATCGCCAAGTCCGTCAATCGAACGTCATAATTTATCATCTAGACCCTCGAATCCCGCGAGATCACTTCGCCAGCTTGTACGCCAAAAACTCCGCCGGATGATCCGCGCCGCCGATCGCGACGATGATGTATTGCGTCCCGTTCAGCATGTACGTCATCGGAGATCCCGTCTGCGGAGCAGGCATGAACACCGCGCCCACTTCTTTACCCGTGAGTTTGTCGTAGGCGCGTAACATTGCACCGCGTCCCTGAGGATACGTCGCATTACCTGCTTCGCCCGCGACAATCAGCGAACCCGTGGTCAACGTCCCGATGATGCCCGCGCGACCCGTGCGCGGAATGGTCACGCCCTTCAGCGCCGGATGGTTCTTGATGTTGTCCGGAGTTTCGCCGTGCGCTACCTGCCACACGATCTCGCCCTTATCCAGGTTGATCGCCGTGATCTGCCCGTAAGGAGGCTTCATCAGCGGGATGCCGCGTACCGCCAGTGCCGCTTCGTTATCTTCCGCCGGACCCGCTCCCGGAGCCGCACTCGCATCTCCACCCGCGCCCGCCGAAGTGCGCGCGCCCGCCGTGGCCGTGCCCTGCACCCATGCGAAATCCGTGGAGCCCGGAGCGGGCGGGACCAATCCCAAGATCGACGCGGACTTGCGCGAATACACATACGCGATGTGCGTTTCCGGATCGTACGATCCTCCCTGCCACACCGTGCCGCCCTGCGCGGTTCCCATCGCCAGCGTCCCCAGAGGACCATTCGCGTTGCTCACCACGGCAGGCGTGAAGATCGGACCGATCTTGTAGCGCGACACGATCTTCAACGCCTCGGCATGAATTTCGGGCGTGAAATCGACCACGTCATCGAGTGAGAATCCCTGGCGATCGTAAGCCGGAGGCTTCGACGGAAAAGGCTGCGTCGCGCTGGTCTTTTCGCCCGGCACAGTGGATTGCTCCACCGGACGCTCCTCAATCGGGAACACCGGCTGGCCATTCGTACGATCGAAGAGGTACATGAAATTTTGTTTCGTGGGCTGGGCAAGGGCTTTAATCGCGCGCCCGTTCACGTTGATATCCACCAGCATCGGCGCGCATGGGATGTCCATATCCCAAATCCCGTGATGCACCAGCTGATAGTGCCACTTGCGCACGCCCGTGTGCAGATCCACCGCGACGATGCTTTCGCCAAAGAGGCCGTTGCCGGGGCGATGGCCACCGTAATAGTCACCCGTGGGCAACTCTACAGGTAGATAAACCAAGTTGAGATCCTCATCGATGCTCATCTGCGCCCACGCGCCCGTGTTGCCCGTGTAATCGGCCGAATCGTTCTCCCAGGTGTTGTAGCCGAATTCGTTGGGACGAGGAATCGTGTGGAACACCCACAGGCGCTTGCCGGTGCGGGCATCGAAGCCGCGCACGAAGCCCTTCACGTTTTTGCGCGCGCGCGGGACGCCTCCCGAACGGTGCGCCGCGCCCACCACGATCACGTCCTTCGCGATCACGGGCGCCGAGTGCAGGCCGACTTCGCCCGTCACGGGATCGATCTCCTGATCGTCGTCCATTTTCAGATCGACCACGCCGTCTTTGCCGAAGCTCGTGACGATCGCGCCGGTCTTAGCATTAAGGGCAACCATCCTGTAACCGGGGGTGACATATATAATGCGTTCCTCGCGGCCATCGGTCCAGTAAGAGAGCCCGCGTCCGGAAAGCTGGCGGGGAGCGGACTGCCCGCGCTTGCCTTCGTTCTCGCCGTGCACCCACAGCAGCTCGCCCGTCGCGGCATCCACCGCAACCACCGAACGTCGCGTGCCCGCCGTCGAGTACATCACGCCTTTGACGACGAGCGGAGTCGCTTCCAAGTTGTATTCGGGACGCGCGCCGAGGTTATCGGTATGAAAGCGCCAGGCTAATTGGAGCTTGTTGAAATTCGTAGCGTCGATCTGCTTCAGCGGCGAGTAGCGCGTGTTGCCCAGGTCGCCTCCATAGGTGGTCCATTCCCCGTTTGTGGCGCCCTTTTGCGCAAGCATTGGAACGGAAATAACGGCCATCGCCGTGAGCAAAATAGCAGTGGAAAACAGCTGGGTTCTGAAGCGCGACATGAGACTTCTCCTAATTTATATTGCAGAGGAAAGTATATCGTAGTGAGGACGTCGAACTAAAACCAGAGAATTTATGCGTGTTGACGCGTCTATTATTGAGATAGGATTACTTTAACGTGTTGCCGAATCTCAAGGGGCCCCTAACGCACGAATCCGATGAATTCGGCATCCAAATCAGCTTCGCACCGCACTCGGATGCGCCGAGCAGGGTTTTTAGGGTAATGACCGCATTGATCGACTCCTTTCAAGAGATAGATTTCTTCTTGGCAGGGTCGATAGCCGTTGGGCTAAAGCCCGCAACCTTGCTCGAGGACATAGAGGTCGGTTCGCTGCGCGTCTGGTTGCGAAACGTCTTAGAATCAGTCGACGACGAAGCCTTGAAAAGCGGCGATTGGAAGAAGATTGTTGGCGCCTACCTAGTAAAGACCAAAAGGATCATGATCAACTGGACACAAGGTCGAACCAGTGTAGCGTCCGAGTCCGACGTAATGGAACTACGCCAGCAATTGCTCGATGCGGCGGCCGGAACTGATGTCCTGAGAATTCCAACATACACACCCATAGCGTCGAATGAGGTTGTGAGGTCGATACAGTTGATTACTGATGCGATCAAGCCACTCTCAGCAAGCGATTCGGTGTCCTACCTGAGCTCTGAGCCGGCCATCGAGTTCAACGCGTCCTTCCAAGTTGTTCCCGACGAGCTTACCGATCTGCTCGTAAAAGAAGTAATGACGAGCCATGCGCAAATGATCCTTGTCATCAAGCGACCGGACTTTCTAGGCGATTCCCGTTGGGAGTTTAGGCACGAAAGAAGGGTTTTCGAGGCTAAGATCAGCGACCCTGAATGGCTGACCCAGTTTAGAGCCGGCACAGAGGTCATCCAGCCTGGGGACGCACTACGAACGGTTGTGCGGTCCACAGTGCGGTACGGGTTTGATGGGGAGGTTGTCGACTCGCAGCACGAAATTATCAAAGTAGACGGGGTTATTCACACGATACGCCCATCACAGGGGCATTTCTTTAACCCTACTAAGGGCGGTACTTGAGGTGGCGCAGCCCGCCCCGCAGAACCCGTGCTATGCTAAGAACGTTATGTCTATCGCCAACGTTAAACGTTATCGCATCACGAGCCCGGATGGCACGATGACGGCCAGTCTGATGGCCGTACTGCCGAAGGACATCGACGTCAATAAATATCTCTCGGAAGCCGCCCAGCGTTTCGACTGGAAGGCCTACGGCGAATTACAAGCCAAACAGTTCAAAGTCCGCGTCGGTCAGCAGAAACAGAAGAAGGCGAAATAAGCTTTTTCACAGTTTCCCCTTATCCAGCCGCGTCCTCCTGCAAGGGTGGACGCGGTTTTTGTTTTTGGATGTCTGGAATTTATCAGCGCTTCTGGCACCCGGGACAAAAATGCGTGCCGCGTTGCGCCACTAAAATCTTCTTAATCGCTCCGCCGCAACGCAAACACGGTTCGCCCTCCCGCCCGTAGGCATTGTGCAGGATCTGAAACCAACCGCGCTCGCCCGCCGCATCCACATAATCGGAAATCGACGAGCCCCCGTGTTCAATCGCCATCGTCAATATTTCGCGCATGGCCTGATGGATCAACGCCACCCGCGGCTTGCTTAGCTTCGAAGCCATCGCCAAAGGATGCACCTTCGCGGCATACAAAATCTCATCCGCGTAAATGTTACCGACGCCCGCAACAAAACTCTGATTCAGCAGCAGCGCCTTGATCCGCATCTTGTGCTTCTTCAAACGCGCTGCGAATTCCTCCACCGTCACGGAAAGCGGCTCCGGCCCAAGCTTGGCGAAGAGCTTTGCTAAATCCGCATGCCAGGCAATGCTGCCGAACTGCCGCGGATCGCGATATACCAGCATCCCGGTGTCCAGATGAAAGATGCCATAGGCGTGATTCTTCGGCGTGGCGTCCAGCAAGAGTTGCCCAGTCATTCCTAGGTGGACGACCAGCGTTCCCTCATCTAGTCCAATCACTATATGCTTGCCGCGACGCGTGACGGCTCGGATCGTGCGGCCCGCCAGCTTCCCTGCAAGCGCCCCGCGATTCCCGGGCGTCACATGCTTCGAGCCAAATTCGGCAGACAGGATCTTGCGCCCCGGCAGATGCGGCACAAGCGATCGAACAACGGTTTCGACCTCAGGAAGTTCAGGCATGCGGATCGGCTAGGCCGACGGGAAATCTACAAGCACGTCGCCGCTCTCCACCTTCACAGCGTAGCGCGCCTGCCGTATCGTATCGTCCGCCGGACAAAGGCCCGTGACGCAATCGAATTCCCAGGCATGATACGGGCAGACTAGAATCCGTCCGTGCAATCCTCCGTCACCAAGAGGTCCATTCGAGTGAGGACAAATCCCGTCGATGGCGTGCAGTTCGCCCTCCACGTTGCAGATGGCCACCGCGCCATCCCCGACTTCCACATGGATCGCCGCGCCCTCCGGCAGTTGCGATAGTTGTGCGAGCTTCACGAACGGCATGTTTCGATTATGGCAACACCCACGGGAGCTCGTTGATAAGACGGACTTAATCGGAGTTCGCGTCTTCACCCAACGGCTTCTTGTGCTTGGGCTTCTTCCGCGAGGTCTTCGGCAAGATCGCCTGCGTCGGCTTGACGGTTCCCAAACGCTCTCGCGCGATGGCGCGGACTTCCTTCGGCTGGTCAAACGTCACAATGGTGGCGCGATTCGGGTCGGCCTTGGGAGCCGTGGTTTTCGTCGCTTTACCAGCCTTACGCTGTTTCATGGCTATTTCACAAAGACCGCGCTATGTTATGCTGTCGAATGAAGGAGGCCGCTTATGTTACGTTCAATCGGCTTGCCTGAGCTATTGGTGATCCTGGTGGTCGCGCTCCTGCTATTCGGCGGGAAGAAGATCCCGGAAGTAGCCAAAGGCTTGGGAGAAGGCATTCGCAACTTCAAGGACGCCTTGAAGAACGAACCCACATCAACACCCCCCGACGATAAGAAGCAGGCCTAGGCTTCCGGCACGTCCGCAGTTTGGACGTCAGCCTCAATCGGTATCTTATAAACTAAGTCCAGAAATAGCAAACCCCGCGATGGCAATACGCCCCGCGGGGTTTCGCTTTTTACCCACCAAAAATCATCCAGCCGAACTACTTCTTTTTCGGCGGAACGATCGCGTCTTTCACGGCTTTCGCCACGCGGAACTTCACGACCTTCTTGGCCGGGATCTTGATGGTGGCGCCAGTCGCCGGGTTGCGTCCCAGACGAGCCTTGCGATCCACGCGCACCAAACGTCCCACGCCAGGCAGAACGGCCACACCGTTCTTCTTGGTTTCGGCGACGGCCAGATCGGCGTACGCCGTGGTGAGGGCCTTGGCCACCTTCGTGGTCACGCCGACCGTCTCGGCCAGCTTCTTGATGAATTGCGATTGCGTCAGCTTTGCTGCCATGTTGCTCCTTTTCTAAAACAAACTCTCCCGAATGTACCTGGTGCGTTTGATCCCGTTACTCTTCGCGCTCCAAGCGCCCAAAGTGCAGCAGGTACGCGTTTCCTAATGCATCATAATAGATCGTTCCTCCCGATGTAAAGAGAAAAATGCGAAAACACCCGATTTTTCGTAGCTTTTCGGGATTCCACAATTTCCACAGGAAATGTTTGGATGCTCGGGAGCCCCTAAATACGCCTATCGCAGCCATCTCAAGGACGTTATAAGGATGCTATGCTGACCCTCGTAAGGCCAAAACACCGGGCCCGGGAAGGCGCGCGACGTCCGCATGAGTGAATTACAGGAGCAGCTAGCGGCCTTGCGGCGACGCATGGAGCGCATTCAATCCGGCGACCGCGCCGAATCAAACGCTACCCCCGCTGGTGCTCGAAAGCCCCGTTTTTCGGACCTTTCCCGCACATCCGGTAAGCAGCGCTATGTGGACCTCGACGAAGTATCCGCCATCCGCGAGTCGCTTCCCGAAGCAGAAACTGCGCCGCCCGCGTCACTCCCATTTGAAGAAGTGGAAACCGCACTCGGTAAACATTACGAAACCGAAACGCTCTATCCGCGTCACAAATATCACGGCAGTGCGGATATTGGCGCGCTCGCCGATATGCCCGCCGATCTGCTCGCGACGCTCTCGAATGGAGCCGTCGCCGGTGTGCCCCCCAGCGAATGGGCGTTCCTCGACACCGAAACTACGGGCCTCGCGGGAGGCACCGGCACGTGCGCGTTCCTCGTCGGCGTCGGTCGCATCACACCCGAAGGCTTTCGCGTGCGCCAGTTCTTCATGCGCGATTACGGCGAAGAGGCCAGTTCACTCGACG
>CAITIX010000396.1 GCA_903892565.1 uncultured Acidobacteriia bacterium | reverse complement strand
CTTCAGCGTGGTCTCCGCCCCATCCACCAGCGCGACCACGATATCGCCATTCCGCGCTTCGCTCGCCTTTTCGATCAGCACGTAATCGCCGTCGCAGATGTGATCTTCAATCATGGATTCGCCGCGCACCTTCAATGCATACGTGTTCGGATCGCCCGTGAAATCCGAGAAGCTCAGTACATCTTCGCCCGCAATGGCCTCCACCGGGGCACCTGCCGCGATACGCCCCAGTAACGGCACGTCCTGACTCTGTTGCGGGGCCTCCCGGCCCTCCGTGATGCTCTGAACCGACTGCCGGTACGCCCTCTGCTCCTGATAGTATTTGGGCGAAATCTCGAGCGACCTGCTCTGATTGAATCCGCGCTTCAAATAGTGCTTCGTCTCCAGCGACAGGATGTGCTTGTGCACCGTCGCGAGCGACGCCAACTGCATCCCGGCCGCGATTTCCTCATAGCTGGGGCTATAGCCGTTCTTTTCCAGAAATCCGGAAAGAAAGTCTAAAAAGTCCTTCTGGCGTTTGGTCAGAGCCATGCCAGCATTGTAGGCGAAGAAAAAGAGAATTGCAATACCCTTTGCAACAATTTCTATCGGGAATGTTCTGAGGGCCCGGGGGTGATTTTGAAGCCGTGCTACGCTTGCGGCGTATGTCATCCTCGCCGGATCCGCCCAACCCGAAGACAGATCCGTCGCCTTCTCACAAGGGTCCGCAGCCCGGTTCCCAGCCCTGTTCGCAGCCCGATTCAAAGACGGGCATGACGCGCAAAGGATTCGGCCAACTCCTCAAGCGCGCCTTTACGCCCGACGCAGCCGCATCCGATCCGAAAGCGAAATAGGAAGCGCCTATTTTAATAAGTCTGCTACTTTTGCTACGCCTGCCTTCGCGCATGCGTCGTCGGCTTCCAGGCCGGATCCCGAACTGCCGACGGATCCGATAATTTCTTTGCCTATTTTGATCGGCACGCCGCCGCTCAAGGCCAGCATCTCGGGGACGTCGCGTTGCCCGGCGCGCGGCGAATCCGGCAGCGTGTTCTTTTGGAATTCCGCGCTGGTGGTGTTGAACATGCGTGCAGTAAGCGCTTTCCTTCGCGCCATCTCCACCGTATTCGGAGGAGCGTCTTCATCGCGCAGCGCCACCATGATTTGCCCGGAGCGATCCAGCACCACGGCCGCGCTCTTGGCGCCTTTCGCGCGGCATTCCGTGATGGTTGCGTTGGCGATCGTGATCGCCATGCCGAGCGATAGAGTCTTCTGCGAGACCACTCCCTGATTTGGCTCCGGTGCGGAGGCGGTTTGCGCGTTCGCGCCTCCGCATAACCCCATGGCGATTCCAATCAGCAAGGATTTTTTGAAAATGTTCGGCATCATGCCTCCTCTACCGGGGCCAATTATATCGCCTAGCATAGAGAGTGATGAATCTTTTCCGTTCGGCCTTGCTCGCGATCGTCGCCTTTGTTCTTTCCGTAACGATGCCGGTTGTCGCGCAGCAGAAGCCCGCAGCCACGCTCGCCGAGCTTCGCCAGACCGCGAATCTCATTCCTGGACGCAAGCCTCTACGCATCAACGTCGTCAAATTCGCCGAGAGCCTGCGCACGAAGAATTTCTCCGTCAAGGGAGCTCCGGCGGAACCCAGTGTGCAAGCTCGCACTGCATTTCAGGTGGTCTATTCCGACGGAACCGTGATGATTGATTCGGGAATGGACCAGCAGGTCCACAAATTCTTCGGACGCGGCGTGGATGAGCCGTACGATGCCGCCGCTGCGCAACAAGTGGAGAAGGCGGTGCGCTCCGCACGGTTCATCGTCATGACGCACGAACATGGCGATCACGTGGCCGGCGTGATCCGCACGCCTTACGTCAACGAAATTGCGGCGAAAACCGTGCTGACGAAAACGCAGGTGGCGACGCTGCTGACGAATCCGCAAATGCCGGAGATCAAACTAACCCCGGAAATGGCCGCGCGCTACATCGTGATGGATTACGAACGCGTCTATCCCTTCGCCCCTGGCATGGCGCTGATGAAGGCCGCCGGACACACGCCCGGTTCGCAGATGATTTACGTGGTTCTGGAATCGGGCGCCGAATATCTGTTCATCGGCGATAGCGCCTGGCACATGGACGGCGTCCGCCTAATGAAGGTGAAGGACGCCAACTGGATCAAGGAAGACGAAGACGCGTTGATGGGGCAACTCGTCTGGCTGAACGGTCTCATGAAGACCGATCCGAAGCTTCACATCATCGCGAGCCATGACGACGAGCAGCGGAAGCAACTCGTCGCCTCGGGGATACTGGGCGGAACCTTCGAATAGTCTAGTGGGCTGTCGCGGCGAGACCGTTACTACTCCCCTCCTTGTCCTTTCCTGAAGCAGGCGGGGTTCGGTGCTCATTTTATGAAAGGTATTCGTGTTCAGCACCGAACCGCGACCGTGAGGGAGCGGACAGAAAGATAACGTTTTCTTTGCGACGGGCCACTCGCTTGTTACGCCAGCACAGGATAATCGCTGTAGCCCTTAGCG
>CAITIX010000395.1 GCA_903892565.1 uncultured Acidobacteriia bacterium | reverse complement strand
TTGTCATCCCGAGCGAAGTCGAGGGATCTGCTTTTTCGTCTCGCTCGGACTGGGAATCTGTAGTGGCGAATCCCTGTCGCCGCATTGGAGGCTGTTATGGCATCTGTTACTGCTCCCCCTAATACGAAAGTGGAGCTAAATAAAGACGAAATCCTGCGCTACTCGCGCCACCTCATCCTGCCGGAAGTCGGCATGGAAGGGCAGCTGAAGCTCAAGCAGGCGAAGGTCCTGATGGTGGGCGCCGGAGGTTTGGGCGCGCCGCTCGGGCTGTATCTGGCTGCCTCGGGTGTGGGCCGCATCGGCATCGTCGATTTCGACGTCGTCGATTTCACGAACCTGCAGCGTCAGGTGATTCACGGCACGAAAGACGTCGGGCGTAAGAAGCTCGACTCGGCTGCCGAATCCATGCAGGACATCAACCCCTACCTGCAGGTCGATAAATTCGAAGTCGCCATCACCAGCGAGAACGCGCTCGACATCATCAAGGACTACGACATGGTGATCGACGGGACCGATAACTTCCCCACGCGTTACCTGATCAACGACGCTTGCGTGCTCCTGCAGAAGCCGAACGTCTACGGTTCGATTTTCCGCTTCGAAGGGCAGTCCACTATTTACGGCTACCCCGGCGGCACCATCGACGGCAAGAAATACGAAAAGGGCCCGTGCTATCGCTGCTCGTATCCGGAACCGCCACCTCCGGGATTGGTCCCGAGTTGCGCCGAAGGCGGCGTGTTGGGAATTCTCCCCGGCATCATTGGACTTGTGCAAGCCACCGAAGCCGTGAAGTTGATCCTTGGCATCGGCGAGCCGCTGATTGGCCGCTTGATGCTGTACGACGCGCTCGCGATGCGTTTCCGCGAGATGAAGGTCCGCCGCAATCCGGAATGCCCCGTGTGTGGCGACAATCCCACGATCAAGGAACTGATCGACTATCACCAATTCTGCGGCGTGCCGAATCCGAAGGACGCAGCACCGGAGGCCACTCACTTGTCAGGTTTTGTGTCAGACACTGAAATCGATGCGGTCGCGTTGAAAGCCAAGTTGGATCGCGGCGATAAGTTCCAGTTCATCGACGTGCGCGAGCCGCACGAATATGAGATCGCCAAGATTCCCGGCGCAACGCTGATCCCGTTAAACGACGTGCCCAAGCGCTTCGGCGAGCTTGATCCTGAAAAGGAGACCGTCGTCCACTGCAAGATGGGCGGACGCAGCGCCAAGGCCGCGGATTTCCTGCGCTCGCAAGGGTTCAAGCACGTGAAGAACATGCTCGGCGGCATCACCGCTTGGAGCGATAAGGTCGACTCGAGCGTTCCCAAGTACTAACGCGCTGCGCGCAGATAGCAGCATTCCATAGTCAACAGCAAGGGCCACTGCCACATTTTTTGAGGGCGGTGGCCTTTGTCGCTTTGCTACAATCCGAATCGATGAGCGATAAAGGATTGTACGAACCAAACGCATCTTTTTCCAGCAAGGCCTACGTCAAGAACATCGAGGAATATCGCGAGCTGTACCGCAATGCCAAGAACGACCCCGAAGCTTTCTGGGGCGGCATTGCTGAACGCGAGATTCACTGGTTTCAGAAGTGGACGCAGGTGCTCGATTGGAACCCTCCCGCCGCGCAATGGTTCGTCGGCGCGAAAACCAACGTCTCCTACAATTGCCTGGATCGCCACGTCCAAACGCACCGCAAGAATAAGGTCGCCATTTTGTGGGAGGGCGAGCCTGGCGAAGAACGCGCCATTACCTATCAGGAGCTCCTGCGGTTAGTCTCGCGCTTCGCCAACGTTCTGAAATCGCGCGGCTACAAAGCGGGCGACCGGGCCATCATTTATATGCCGATGATCCCGGAGCTCCCCATCGCCATGCTGGCGTGCGCGCGCCTGGGGATCATTCACAGCGTCGTGTTTGGTGGATTTTCCGCCGAAGCATTGAAAGCTCGCATCTTGGATCTCGGCGCTAGCGTTATCATCACGTCCGATGGAGGATATCGTCGCGGCAAAGAAGTGAAACTCAAGATCGCCGTCGATGAAGCTGTCGTCGATTGTCCCGGTGTGCGCGATGTGATTTGCTACAAGCGCACCGGATCGGAAACCGCCATGCAAGCCGGTCGCGATTCCTGGTGGCACGATCTCGACGCCGCGCTGACGGGTCCCGATGCGGAAAATTGTCCCGCCGTTCACCTCGATAGCGAGCATCCGCTGTTCGTGCTCTACACCTCCGGCACCACCGGCAAGCCGAAAGGCATCCTGCACACCACCGGCGGATATCTCACGCAAGCCACCGCCTCCATGAAGTGGGTGTTCGATCTGAAGGACGAAGACACCTACTGGTGTTCCGCCGAT
>CAITIX010000394.1 GCA_903892565.1 uncultured Acidobacteriia bacterium | reverse complement strand
GAGCAACTGACTCTTAATCAGTAGGTTGTAGGTTCGATTCCTACCGCGCTCACCACTCAAAACAAAAGATTTATCCGAGTGGTGCTGCTCTCAACAACGGTTTTTGTCAGCAGTTTTTTGGCTAATATCTACAAACATCTGTACGGAAACCCTGCTCCGCGAAAGGCTTGGCGGAAGCATTGTCTGCAAACGCGAACTGCAGGCATCCATAAATCGCAGGACGCGTCTTCGGCGGCTCACGAGCCAAGGACTGCCGTGAGTCCTTGATCAACCAGGACTTTCGACCGGCACTTACTTCGCGGACGAGCGCATCCTAGTGACTCATCAACGCACCAGCCTCGTTCGGAGTCGCCGATTGTGCGGTCGCGGGAAGGAACAAAGCGCGGCCAGAGTTACCACGGCACGAAGCATTCTTTGTCGTCGTTGTCCAAGCAACACCTTCTTCTAAGCAAGAGCTTAAATGACGCCAAGAACAGGTGCCCATCCCGGCCCCGCTAACATGTGGCGAAAATCTCTGCTTGTACCTCAAAAGTGAGGCATCGCTAAACTAGGAAGTTCAAGATGTCCCTTTCAGAATCCGGCACGATTGCAGTAGTCGCCGAGAAGCCTTCGGTCGCGCGTGATATTGCGAAGGTATTAGGAGCTACAACCAGGGGCGAAGGCTACCTGCACGGCAATGGCTACGTGGTGACGTGGGCCATTGGGCATCTTGCATCGCTTGCGCAACCGCATGAGATTCATGCGCAGTGGAAGTCCTGGCGGCGCGAGACGCTGCCGATGCTCCCCGACACATGGCCGCTGGTCGTGTACGAAAAAACCAAAGATCAGTTTGAGGTGGTGCGAAAGATCTTATCTTCGTCCCGCGTGGGCCGTGTGATTTGTGCTACGGATGCCGGGCGCGAGGGCGAGCTGATTTTCCGCTACATCTACGAAGCCGCGGGCTGTTCGAAGCCCACGAGCCGTCTGTGGATCTCCTCGCTTACACCGGAGGCGATCAGAAGAGGTTTCGATGCTGTTAAGCCGGGCAAGGATTACGAGCCGTTGGCGGATGCAGCACGGGGCCGTAGTCGAGCCGACTGGCTCGTGGGCATGAATCTATCGCGCGCCTACACGCTCACCTACGGTGATGAGCTGAGCGTGGGACGCGTGCAAACGCCGACGCTCGCCATGGTGGTGGAGCGTGAACTGGCTGTGCGCCGTTTCGTGCCGGAAGATTATTTGGAAGTGACGGCGACCTTTCGGCCCGCGGCGCGCCCACAGGCCGAAGCTTACAATGGCACCTGGGTGCGTGATGTGGAAGAGATTCAAAAATCCTCGCGACTTCCAGCAGATGGCAGGGAAGCGGGCGAGATCGCCGCGCGCGCAAAGACCGGAACTGCCTCCATTGAATCGGTGAAGGCCGAGACGCAGCGCATGGGACCGCCGCTTTTGTATGACCTAACCGAGTTGCAGCGTCATGCGAACCGGCTCTTCGGCTTCAGCGCGCAGCACACGCTCGACACGGCGCAGGCTCTTTATGAGCGGCACAAGCTGATCAGTTATCCCCGTACGGATAGCCGGCATCTTTCGCAGGATGTGGCGGGGACGTTACCGCGAATCGTGCAGACAGTGGCGGAACCCTATCGCGAACATCTGGCTCCTGGTACTGGTGAGAAGCCGTTGGGACGCCGGTACGTGGATGACGTGAAAGTCAGCGATCACCACGCGATTATCCCCACCGTCACTGCGCCGCACCGGGCGGATCTCTCTGCAGATGAGCGAAAACTCTACGACCTGGTGTGCCGCCGATTGCTGACTTGCTGGCATGAGGATCATGTGTGGTCGGTGACAACGGTGATTACCGCAATCACGAACGCGGCGGTGATCGATCGTTACCACTCGTCAGGTAAGGCTATCCAACAGGTTGGTTGGAAAGTGCTGGACTTTCAGACGGACAAGAAGAAAGCGAGTAGCCGGAAAGCAAAGACTGGCGAGGACAATTCGGAAGACGAGCAACAGGCTCTGCCTGCCGGACTGGAGCGCGGGCAAGCTCAGGACGTACTGAGCTCCGAGGCGATCGGAAAGAAGACACGCGCGCCCAAGCGATTCACCGAGGCCACGTTGCTGACCGCGATGGAAACAGCAGGGAAGACGCTCGATGAAAAAGAGCTCTCCGACGCCATGAAGGAAAGCGGCTTGGGGACGCCCGCGACGCGCGCATCCATTATCGAAGTGCTGCTGAAGCGCGAATACATCGTGCGCAGCGCGAAGAATCTGGAAGCGACGGACAAGGGCATCCGCTTGATTGAGGTTGTGCATCCGGAAGTAAAGAGCCCCGCCATGACGGGGCAGTGGGAAGCGTATCTGAAACGGATCGAACGTGGCGATGGGAAGTTGGAGCCGTTTCTCGAGGGCATTGAAGATTACGTACGGCAGGTCGTCGAAAAAGTGCGGGAGACTCCCGCAAGAGCCAAGGCCGTAGGAGCGGCGGCGGGAGAACGTCCCGAGGTCGCTTCAAACGTAGCCTCAGAAGCCGTCCTGGATCGCAAAGAACCCCGTACCGTTGTTGCGCCAGCGAAGGGCGATTCGCTCGAGGATATTTTAAAGAGCGCCTTTGGCTTCTCTTCGTTTCGCCCGAACCAGGAAGCCGTGTGCCGGGCCGCGATCGAAGGTAAAGATGTCCTGCTTGTGATGCCAACGGGATCCGGAAAATCTCTTTGCTACCAACTGCCCGGATTCGCCCGCGGCGGAACAACGCTGGTGATCAGCCCACTGATTGCCTTGATGGAGGACCAGGTCGGCAAATTAAAAGAGCTAGGCTTCGCGGTCGAGCGAATTCATTCGGGCCGCGATCGTGCAGCGTCCCGCCAGGCTTGCATCGACTATCTCAACGGCCATTTGCAATTTCTCTTTATCGCGCCAGAACGGCTCCGTGTGGCGGGCTTCCCCGAGATGCTCGCGAAGCGCAAGCCTTCGCTGATTGCCATCGATGAAGCGCACTGCATCTCGCAGTGGGGGCATGATTTCCGCCCGGATTACCGCATGCTTGGCCAGCATCTGCCGGCTTTGCGCCCGTCTCCCGTGATTGCGCTGACGGCAACGGCGACGCCGCTCGTGCAGGACGATATCGCGGAACAGCTGGGGCTCGCACAATCGGAGCGTTTTATCCATGGGTTTCGCCGCTCGAATATTGCCATCGAGGTAGTGGAGATCAGGCCGTCGGAACGCAGTGAGCTGGCCTGTGAATTAATGCGCCATGCGGAAAATAGGCCGGGCATCATCTATAGCCCGACGCGCAAGCAGACGAGCGCACTGGCGGAGGAACTTGGCCGTCTGGTTCCCACGGCGGCGTATCATGCGGGCCTCGACGCGGAACATCGCAAGCGAGTTCAGGAGCAATTCCTGAGCGGCAAAATCGAAGTGATGGTTGCGACAATTGCGTTCGGAATGGGAATCGACAAGTCCGATATTCGCACTGTGATCCACACAGCATTGCCTGGAAGTCTGGAAGCGTACTACCAGGAGATCGGGCGTGCGGGCCGCGATGGAAGGCCAAGCCGCGCGGTCCTCATGCATTCCTACGCTGATCGACACACGCACGACTTTTTCTTTGAACGCGATTATCCTGCCGTCACAGTCTTGGATGAGATTTTCAAACAACTCCGCACAGAGCCGCAAGAGAAGGCCGCGCTGCAGCAGCGGATGGGAATGGATGCTGACATATTCGATAAAGCTCTCGAAAAGCTCTGGATTCATGGCGGTGCCGAGATCGACTTCGCCGACAATGTCTCCCGTGGCCAAGCCCATTGGCAAAAACCTCATATTGCGCTCATGGAACAGAAGCGAGCGCAGCTTGACCATGTGATTCGTTTTGCCGGCAGCAGCCACTGCCGCATGTCCACGCTGGTGTGTCACTTCGGCGATTTCGAAGACGGAGAAACCGCGTGCGGCATTTGCGATTTCTGCGCTCCAGCAGAGTGCGTGGCGCAACAGTTCCGCGCTGCCACGGACGCAGAACGCGCGGCAGCGTCCCGAGTGATCGCGGCGGTGCGCGAGGGCGACGGAAAATCCACAGGCAAATTGCACAGCCTGTTGTTCCCAGGCGAAGCCATGACTCGTGACTCTTTCGAAGAAGTGCTGGGGGCGATGGCGCGCGCGGGATTGCTGCGCCTTGTCGATGCCGTGTTTGAAAAGGACGGCAAGCAGATCCCCTATCGCAGGGTCAGTTTGACGAGCGAGGGTCAATCGGTAGACGAACAGACACCGATGGAATTCACGATGAAGATCGCGATGCCGACTCCTACGGAACGCAAAGGCACGAAGAGAGCGGCGGCACCGGCGCAAGGAAAACGCCAGAAGAAAACCGGAAAAGTGAGCAGGCAAAAAAACGCGGCCGTTGCCGTTCACTCCGAATCGGATCTGCGCATGGAGGAGGCTTTGCGTGGATGGCGCACGTCCGAAGCCCGGCGGCGCCGCGTGCCCGCATTTCGGATTTTCAGCGACAAGACGCTGGGAGCAATTGCCAAGCTGCGTCCACGGACGGCGGAGGAGTTGCTCGCGATTTCGGGTATTGGAATCGCGACGGTCGAGAAGTACGGTCCGCAAATATACCGAATGGTCAATGAAAACAATCATTGACGCGATCGCCCCGTGGGCAGACGCCACCCACGGACCTCTCCGGCAAACGGCCGCGCTTTGCGACACATCTTGTCGTTCCTGATCCGGAATTGACCGCATTTGATCACATGACTCTGTGCGGTCAGGAGATCTTGGACGCATGGGCCTGCGCCTCTCGCTATGACGTTGGGTCTTTGGCTGTGACGAGGATTCATGGCGTTCGGCCTTGAGGACTCAAATCGGCCACGGACGTGCTCTTCACAGAACCCGGAAAAGGAGAAATCGTCATGGCAGCCAACACAGCCGTTTACGGTCTATACAAGAATCGCCTCAGTGTCGAAGAGGCAGTGGATGCATTGAAGCGTGGCAGCTTTCGGAATACGGACATTTCCGTTTTATTTCCGGAGAACCAAGGCTCCAAGGACTTCGCCGTTGAAAAAGAAACCAAGGCGCCTGAAGGTGCCGTTACGGGCGCAGGTTCCGGAGCAGTCCTCGGTGGCGCACTCGGATGGTTGGCAGGCATTGGCCTGTTAGCGATCCCGGGCGTGGGTCCTTTCGTTGCGGCAGGTCCGATCATGGCGACGCTTGCGGGTGTCGGCGTCGGCGGCGCGGTCGGCACGATTGTCGGCGCACTGGTCGGAATGGGTATGCCCGAATACGAAGCGAAGCGCTACGAAGGACGCATCAGACAGGGCGGCATCCTTCTTTCCGTGCATTGCGATAGCTCGGAATGGGTAAAGAAGGCCAAAGAGTTGTTGACGAACAGCGGCGCCGAAGACGTCGCGTCGGCCGGCGAAGCCACCGCCGATTTCCAATCCGCCGATAAACCAACGTATCGCGGCAAGGGACAGGGAGCGTAACATGACGAAGACCAATCCGATCGAAGAAACGACGAACGGCGTTCGTCGACAAGCAGCAGAGACCCTCGAGAGTGCCGCCGAATCGGTTCGCAGCGCGGGAAACCAGGGAGCAGAAGCTCTCTGTGATCTGACCAACGGAGCCGGAGAGAAACTGGATTCCGGCGCCAACTTAATCCGTAATTTCGATGGAGACGATCTCATCGCAAATTTGAGGCGCGCCATTAAAAGGAATCCAGTGGGAAGTCTCGCCGTGGGGACCGCGATCGGCTTGATCGCTGGGCTTGCCTGTCGCCGGTCCGGATCAGAAGTCTAACGGCTTTACGGACCCCTAGGAAAGACGCGTCCGCTCCCCGCCATGGGGCGCGGACAGAAACGCAACGTAACGCGTAGCGGAGGCAAACGGGTCGTGTCATTCGCGAGCGATTGGCTGAGCCGGCCACAGAGTACTTGGCCTCGTAAGGCACTTTTTCAAGTACATCTGTGGGCCGGACTGTTGTTAGGATTTTACGTTGCGGTGGTGTGCGCCAGCGGAAGCAGCGTAGTCTTCCGCAACGATATCTACGGGATCTTATCGGATAAAGTGAAGGTCGTCCCGAATGGACCGGCACTTAGCCGCGAACAATTGGCGGAAGTCCTCCGAAGGGCGCACCCAGGTTACGAACTGCGTGAAGTGAAGCCCGGGCGAGATAGACAAGAGGCATCTGAAGTGACGATGTCCCGCCCCGGCAGTCGCCTACGACACCTGGTCAATCCCTACACTGGCGAGGATCGTGGACCGGCGGTCTCGCCATGGTTCCGATTATTTGAATGGTTGAGCAATGTGCACGGCTATCTCCTGCTCGGTCCATCAGGCATGACCGCTAATGCCATAGGTGGAGCGTTGGTGGCATGCCTGTGTCTGACAGGAATTGCGATCTGGTGGCAAGGTGTGGATCGCTGGCGTCAAGGCCTCACTATCCACAGGGACTTGGGCTGGAAGCGGCTGATTCGGGAATTACATGGCGTGGTTGGGATATGGGTATTCGGTTTTTTGTTCATGTGGGGAATGACAGGTTTCTCCTTCGTATTCCCGCAGCCGTTCCGTGCGACGGTAAACGTTCTTGCGACCTCAACTGCTGCACGGGCGCTGCAGCGGCAAGTCTCGCAAGCGGCGGAGCAGAGTTTCGTCATTCCACTCCGCCAGCCCCTCACTCCGTCCGGGAGGGTTCTGCATATTCTTTCGCTGGCTCACTATGGGAACTTTGCCGGCTGGCCGGTAAAGAGTTTGTGGATGCTGCTGGGGCTGACCCCCGCAATCCTCTATGGTTCGGCGTTGTTCATGTGGTGGAATCGGGTCGTGCGCCCCGCGATGCGACCGAGAGCAACAGGAAGTGAAATGATTCCCCAGCCTCGGGACCGAGCGCAAGTCTAAGTTCGTTCCGGATAGAGGACACACCTGACGCACCATGATTCACTATGCACCCTCTTGGGTCTGCGCAGCGGCGCCCTTCGCGCCATTCCGGTTGAACTTCGCCTTCGTGCTCCGGGCATCCGCAAAATTCGGAAGGTCAGCGCGCAGGTCATGTTTTGGACAGAAGACTCCGAACTCCGTTTCGGCGCCTTTGAAGAAGTTTGACAATCGATTCATCAGCAATCCCTCTCTCTCGGGATCCACGAGGAAGCGCGGTGCGTCGCACGAATTTCCGCTCCGCGGCGAGTCGCACCGCGCTTCGCTGAAGAAGCTATTTTGCGGCCTGTTCGCGGCAATCGCCGTGACCGCAGCTACAAAGGATGTCGGCGGTTTTCGCTCCGCCTTCGCAATACGTGCCACAGTAATCGTTATCTTTCCTCGCGACGCAGTGGCAACTCGGATGGGCGCACTTCTTTGGATTTTCCATGGGGATGGTGGAGCACTTTATGCTCCATTTGCGTTTCGGCCGTTTCCGGGCTGATTGTGCGCCGAGCGCGACACGTGGTTTCACGCCCCGATTTTGGCAACGCCGGATTTATTGTTGCAGCAAAACATGTTGTCCGCTCGCGACGAAGAAAAGTCAGTCGTGTTCTTTGTGAGCGATCAACGATTTGGCCGGCTGCCGTTCATCCCGGACGAGGCTAGCAGCGACGATGAGTGGTCGCGTGACGGCAAATCGTCACCGGGCCGACGGCCTTGATTTAACTAGGCGCCCACCACTGGCGAAGCCGATCGCGCGCAGACTGCCCGTGTGCGTTTTACCATCAGGCGCTCATCGGAATCCCCCGCCGGGGGGGGCGCAAGAGCGGTGGATTGATCCATCAGCACAGCTATCTCGTCGAGATTCATCGTCGCATTCAAATCCAGCCTCGAACGCGATAATCCAAAATTTTCCCCGTTTCCAGAAGCAGTTCCAAAAAGATCGGCCACCGCTCCGTCCATGTATTGAATCGTTTCACGGCGTAGGGAAAAGGGCTGGCCGTGACCTCGACGCCTGCTCGGCGAAATGCGCAAACCGAACGATACGCGTGAAAATCAGCGGTAACGAGAATCTTTCGGCCTTCCATCCCGCGAAGAGCGGCGGCCGTCAGGATCGCATTCTCCCGGGTCGTCTCCGATCGATTTTCGAGCAGGATTTTATTTGCAGGCACACCCGCCGCGACGAGAAAATCGCGCATGGATTCCGCAACCCCGCTCCCCCCGGAAACAACAACGGACTTGAATCCGCCATCCCGCCAAGCCAACACGCCATAGAAACAACGCCAGTATGTCGATTGCCCCATGACGCTCCCTGCGGGACCATCGGCGCCGAGCAGGATGAGAATATCGCCTTTCGCCTCGGCCCACGGACCGGCAAGGCGCTCGGCGTACCAGCGGACTACCGGCGTTGCCGTCACCAAAACCATCAGGAGCCCCAGCACTGCGGCAAGACTACGGACGATTCGGATCACTCTCAACAGCACGATGTTATGTTACCCGTTCCGCGAAAGGGCGCGCCATGGAGATCGATTTGGCTAGGGCACGTTACAATCAGGCATCCAGGTACCCTCGAACAGCGATCCTCGGCGGCCGTAGTGAGCCGCTGGCGGAAAATCTTCCTGTGCGGAAATGGCGGCAGCGCTGCGGACGCGCAACACATCGCGGCGGAGTTCGTTAGCGTCCTCAGTCAAGCCTTTCACCGCCCCGGATGAGCCGCTATTGCACTCACCACGGACTCGAGCTTTCTGACCGCGAATGGAAACGATTTCGGCTTTGCCGGCGTGTTTGAACGCCAGGTGCAAGCACCCGGAAGAGCCGGTGACATCGTCGTCGGAATTTCCACATCGGGCAACTCGGAAAATGTACTGCGCGCGCTCGAATATGCGCATTCCCGCGGCATGCAAGCCATCGTTCTGACGGGTGAAACCGGCGGCAAGATGATGAAACAAGGTTGGACTACGATCTGCGTGCCGTCCACGGTCACCCAATTCATCCAGGAATCGCATATCATGATCGGCCATATCCTTTGCGAGGTTTTGGAACGATCGCTCAGCGACGACGAACACGGAATCGCTGGCAAGTCAGCTGTCGATTAATCGCAGGTCGATGCCGGCCACGATATTCCCGCGCGCGTCACGCAGATGCAATTCACGCAGATGCAATTCACGCAGATACATTTCACTCAGAAACAATTCACTCACGATACAATAATGGATTGAGCGAACCACAGCCGATCCTCCTGGCCGTCTACCAGCTCGGTGTAGGCGGAAACGAGCGAGATCTTGCAAAACTGGCTCGTTATCTCGATCCCAAGCGCTTCCAGGTTCACGTTGCCACGTTTCGCCCCGGTGGAGAGCGAGTCGAAGAACTCACCGCGGCCGGCATTCCGATACTGGAGCTCCCAGTGCGCAGCTTTCGCAATCGAACGGCGATCCAAGGGGCACAAGTTTTGCGCGCCTACGTTCGCAAGCATGGCATTCGCCTGATTCACGCATTCGATCCTCCCACCGGTATTTTTACGGTCCCGCTGGCAAAATTGTGGCGCTTACCCGTGGTCGCAAACCACTGTTTCTTTCGCCACCTCATCCCACAACCGGAGCACGCGGCATTACGGATCGTCGACTGGTTCGCAGACCGCATCATCGTGAACGCAGAGGCCGTGAAGCGCCATCTCATGGAGGATTTCGGTCTGCGGGACGAGCGGATTTTCGTAAGTCACAATGGAGTCGAAACAAACGTATTCTTTCCCGCGCCATCGCTCCGTCCGCAATTCTTCCAGGATGCGTCGCTCGTCATTGGAAACGTGTGCGTCCTGCGGGAAGAAAAGCGCCTCGATATCCTCATGGAGGCTTTCGCGCGCGTGCTTCCACTCCACCCTGGGCTGCGACTTCTCATCGTGGGCGACGGGCCGATGCGCGATGCATGGATCAAACGCCGTGACGAGCTCGGACTCGCAAGCGCCTGCCACTTCGAACAAACCACGAGTGACATCCCACGCTGGATACGAATGATGGACGTCTTCGTGCTCACGTCGCGCTCGGAAGGGTTCCCGAACGCGCTGCTCGAGGCTATGGCCTGCGGTTGCTGTGCGGTTGCGTCTGCCGTAGGTGGAGTCCCCGAAATGATGGAGGACGGCCGCAGCGGATTCCTTTTTCTCGCAGGCGATGTGGACGCGCTGGCGCAGCGCCTTCGCTCCATTGCGAAAGATCCCGACATGCGACGCCGGGTGGGCGCGGCCGCCGCGATTCGCGCACGCGATGTCTTTTCCATGGAAGCTGCTGCGGCACGCATGGGCGGCCTCTATGATTCGTTGCTGTAAATTTCGGCGCGCGATGCAGCGTTGTCCGACGAAATTCGTTCACGATTCATCGCTTCCAAGAAGTTCTCCAAAGGTTTCGGAATAAACTAGAATTATGTGCGGCGTCGCGGGCTTCGTTTCCAATCTTTCGTCGACAATTTCGCCGGCCAAAGCAATGGAAACCGTTCGGACGATGATGAGTTTTCTGGAGCGTCGCGGTCCAGACTCCGGCGGGCTCCACAGTTTTCCCAATGACCGCAGTACGATTGTTTTCGGCCATCGGCGACTGGCGATTCTGGACCTGAGCCCCGCGGGCCACCAGCCCATGTTGACGCCCGACGAAAAGGTCGGCGTCGTCTTCAACGGTTGCATTTACAACTTCCTGGAACTTCGCCGCGAGCTGGAACAACACGGCTACGCCTTCCGCTCGCACTGCGATACAGAAGTCCTGCTCGCCGGGTACCGGCAGTGGGGCATCGATGAGTTGTGCAAGCGCTCGCGCGGCATGTTCGCTTTCGCGATCTGGGACCAGGAGTTGCAGCGATTATTTTTGGTGCGGGACCGCTTGGGCGTCAAGCCACTCTTGTACGCCGAACGCAGCGGAACGATAGCGTTTGCATCGACCATCACGGCACTGCGGGCATCGGGTCTTGCGGGCAACTTAGATCCGAATGGCATCCTTGAATTTTTAGAATTCGGCTGGTGCAGCGAAGACACAGCGGTATACGAAGGAGTCCGCAAAGTCGCGCCTGCAACGATCGTGGAATGGAAAGATGGCCGGATCACGGAACGCTCCTATTGGACGTTGGACCCGCCCGCCGAAACGGGGCCATCGTTCGACGAGGCCGTCGAGCAGACGCAGGCTTTAATCCTGGAAGCAGTTCGTCGACGCTTGATTGCGGATGTTCCCGTTGCGGCGCTGCTGAGCGCAGGCACCGACTCCACCTTGATTTGCTGGGCACTGACGAAGCTCGGCGCCAATGTACAAACGTTCACCGTGGGCACTCCAGGAGATCCTGCGAGCGAGGTAGAGGGCGCCGCGCAAACGGCGCGCAAGCTTGGTATTCCGCACGAGGTCATCGATCTCAATCAGGACGATCAACCGGATCTCGACGATCTTGTCAGCGCCTACTCCGAGCCGTTCGCTTGTTCCTCCGCGTTGGGAATGCTCCGCGTTTGTAAAGCCGTCAAGCCGAAAGCGACGGTTCTGCTGACGGGCGATGGCGGCGACGATATTTTTCTGGGATACACCCACCACCTCAGCTTCCTCAGCGCGCAGCAGCTCGCGGCTCGCATCCCCGGACCACTCGCTCATGCTTGGAACTCCGCCGACTGGCGTCCCCGCTGGCCCTTGCCGCTCAAGCGCGCCGCAAACCTGCTTCACTACGCGACCGGCGGACTGGGCGCCGCAACCGCCACGCATGATGGACTTCCCTACTACGTTCGTCTGCAAATGCTGGGACAACGTCTCGAGGGATTACAAATTGCATCACGCAAGATTCCTGCCTCGCACGCGTCCGCGCGCCGGCTGCTGACTGACTTCCACAGCTACGAGTTGAGAACACGATTCGTCTCCGAGTACATGACAAAAGTGGACGGCGCATCGATGTTTTATTCCATCGAAGCTCGCTCGCCACTCTTTGACCAGGATCTTTGGGCGTATGCCGCCTCCGTTCCGCAAGAGACGCGCCTGCAAGGCGGAGAACTGAAGGCAATCCTCCGCGCCGTCGTGCGGCGGAACTTGGGTTCGGAGATTGCGGATCGCCCCAAGCGCGGCTTTACCATCCCCGCCGAGCGCTGGCTGCTCACCCGCTGGAGAAATCAGCTGGATTCACTTCGCGAGGACTCGATTCTGGAACGCGAAGGATGGATCCGCAACGGCTCTCTGCGGCCGGCCATTGATCTTGCGATCAAACTTGGCCAGCCAGCCCAACAGCTTTGGTATTTGGTCGTCCTGGAAAAATGGCTGCAGAAATACGCGAACGAGCGATAGCCACCAAAGCGCGATCCCGCAAACTCGCTAGATAAACTTGATCCGGCGCATCGCCAACAGAACCATGCGCAACAGAATCATCCCGTGCCTCCAGCGTTGGATATTCGTGTCGCCATACACGCGTTCCGCATAGCGAATCGGCAGATCCACCATCTTGAGGTTGTATTTCGCCGCGCCAAAGATCAAGTCAAAATCGCCGAATGGATCAATCTCTCCGAAGTACGCGCGGTTGCGTGCGATCACTTCGTAATGCGCTCGACTCATCACTTTTGTTCCACACAGCGTGTCTTTAATGCTTTGATTGAGCAACCAGGAAAACGCCAGACTGAAAAATTTATTGCCGAGCAAATTAAAGAACCGCATGGCGCGATCTTCCATCGGGTAGACCAAGCGAACGCCGTTGATATATTCGCCCTTGCCCGAGCGCCACGCATCGTAGAAGCGCGGTAGATCCTCAGGAGGGACCGTCATATCGGCGTCCAAAATCATGAGCACTTCGCCCGTGGCGTTCGCAAAACCAAGACGCACCGCGTCGCCCTTCCCCTTACCTGTCTGGCGAAACAGCTTGGCCGTGCATCCAGGACGCCGGGCAATTTCCCGTTCAATGGCAGCGTATGTGTCGTCCGTGGAATTACCTTCCACGAAAATGAGCTCGGTACCACCACCGAGTTCGGGACAGCGGTCGAGGATATTCGAAATATTCCCGGCTTCATTGCGAGCAGGGACCACGACCGTGACTCTAGGCTCTGGCCCCGACTCTGGACCAGAAAAAGGCTTCGGCGCAGGCCGAGCCACCAAGAAATGAGTCAAAGCAAACGTGTCCCAGGGCCACAGCTTCACCAGGTAACGATTGGCTAGTGCATCGATTCCAGGCGTTCTCATGGGCCATAAAATTTCGGGGCGCGTCTGAATCGTTTCGAATCCGGCGAGATACAGAAGATTTTGCACGTCCGGCACAGTTAACCAGTTCTGCCCCAGTTGCGGACGAGCAACACGTAAGGCTTCCGCAACGCGGCGCGGCCCTTCCCACAAGCGGCTGTAAAAGTTCAGCACCAGTCGGGTACCGGGATGACAGTAGCGCTGCACAGTTTCGAACATCTGCTGCACGTCCCACAAATCGTTAATGAGATCCGAGGCGACAATGAAATCGAATTGCTTTCCCGCCAGGTCGAAGGCATGTGCGTCTCCCACCTGGAGCGTCAAATTCGGGTATTTGCGCCGTCCTTGCTCGATGCGCGCAGAGGAAAGATCCAGCCCTACTCCTTCCGATGGCTGCACCGCGGCCAGCAGATCGCCTTCCCCACAGCCGAGCTCCAGTACTCGGGAGCCAGGCGGGATGACGAAGCGATATAGCTCGGCGAGCCGTTGCCGGTAGTAGCGTCGCGGACCATCCCAACCCGGTTGGTTTTTCGCGTAGTCGTCCCAGTAGCGCCGCCGTTCTTCGATGTATACCGTTCGCTTATCCGCGGCCCTGCCGGGCATGGAAGCGGGCGTCATTTTGTGGACCCGCTACGCGCGCCGCAAAATGGGGAGAGCGATGGGGAGCATGGGAAAGTCCGCAAGCTGACGTGAAAACGAGATCGTGATAACAAACTCAACTTCCGATTATCGCAAAGCTCATTAGCTGGGACGAACTACTTCACGCTGACCTTCACGAACGCATTGGTCCAGCAGCATTGATAACCACCGCCGCCGGATCCGGAAAGGTCGTTGCCGACGACGCGCAACAGGTATTCACCCGGCTCGCTAAACATCGCTGTAGTCGACGCCTTGCCGTTAAACGCGGCGTCGCCGGTCGTCTTTTCAATCGCCGGCTTTGTGGCGGCAAAGGTGACGATGCCGGGTCCGCGATATTTACTCCAGGTGATCGCTACAGGAATCGGCCGAAGGCGCGCATTCGCAGAGGGAAGCTTCGCGTCGTCGGCGATCGTCAGTGGCAAGACCATGGGTCTATCGACGGGTGTCGCCATGTTCACAGTGATCGGCGTGGGCCCTTGATTCGACGCGCCCGTTTCAAAACGAAGAACAGGAGGAGTATTGCCGGTGGCCTCCTTGAACGGCGAAATTTCCCACAAAGGATCGAGGCTCGCCGGAATTGTCGCGGTTTGGCCGTTCACAATCAAAGTCCACGTCACCTTGTTCTTCCCAAAATCCTTGGGGACGTTGACCACAAAGATGCCCCACTGCCGTCCCGGAATAAAATGTGTGGGCTGTCCTCGATCCGGGCCACCCGGCTCAATCCGATTGTTCGGGCCCGGAGGAACATCGAGCTCCTGCACCTGATTCCTACTGAAATACCCGAACGACAGACTATAGCTACCGTCGGCATTTTGGAACCATCCTTCGTAGGCGGGCGTGACGCCCTGCCCTCGATCATGGAATGGCTCTACCGGTAGCGTTTGCGCGGACAACATGGCCGCGGCCACACCCAAAGACAGCATTAGCTTCATCATCGCAACCTATTTACCCGCTTGCGCGACCGAGGCGCCCTTTTTCGCGACGTATGTCTGATATTCGTCATCACTGAGGAACGTCACATTGACCCACGCATGAGCCATCTCGTCCACCGTGCGCTCGCCCCAACCAACCCACTGATTCGGATCCGGATTGCTCGGGTTGTTCGCGGTGTTATCGTGCCATGCGGTGATGTGAATCACAGTACCCGCCGGCAATACGGGCACGGCATCCTCCGCATAGATGTAGTTTGTCATCCAGTTGAAGTTGAACTTATCTACATAGCTCAGCATCTGCGTGGAGCCATCGGGCAGAATCGCCTCCATGGCCATAGCCTTGCCGCGCAGGTGCATGTGCGGCTGGAAATTCGAAAGCTTCGCCGGATGACGCAGCACGTGATAGCCTTGCGTTTGCGTGACGCTATTTGGTGGAATGTCGAGCGTCTGTTCGTGCTCGCCGCCTACATAACTCCCCGCAGTGAAAGACAGCAGATATGTGCGGTCCTTTGGCTCCTGCCCCTTCGGATAGAAATAGATCGCGAGCTGCGTCTGTGCGGTGATCTCTTCGCCGACGGCATGGAGATGAAGCTCCCACCAGATGCGCGATCCCGGAAGTAGAAGCTTCCCGGTGCCGGGCTCGTATTGGTCGTAGCTTTTTCCGATGGCCCATTCCATCAGCATTCCAGGGCCGCTGTTGTTCGCGTCGGCGGCCGTCAAGAGCGACGTGCGGAGATCGGGCTCTTCTTGCTGCAGGCGCGCGATGGAGTGATGCACGACGCGACGCGCCGGAGCAGTGGTCGGGCGAATCTCAACGGCGCGAACCCAGCGAGGTTCGGTAATCGGAATATTGGCGTATGGTTTCCACCAGATGTCTTGCCCGTGCGCGGGCACCTTGTAGGGCTCCGATTCAATCACGAGGTCCGGCTGACCGAGGGTCTTCGCCAGCTGCCAGTCCTTGAAATCCGGGAACTGCTTGGGCGGAGGCATGTCCTTCAGATCGCCCATCGGCGCACCAGCATCCACCCACCGCGAGATCATCGCGATTTGCTCCTCGCTCAAGGAGGAATCGTTGGCGAATTTCTGGATGCCGACCGTCTTATCCATGTGCCAGGGAGGCATCGCGCGCGTCATCACCTTTTGTTTGATGGCCTTCGCCCAGGGACGCGTTTCTTCATAGGTGAGCAGCGACATTGGCGCCATCGATCCCGTGCGGTGGCATTCCTGGCACTTTTCCTGGAAAATTGGCGCGATGTCTTTCGTGAACGTCGGCTGTTTGGCAAGCTCCGCGGCGGGCACCGAACATGCGAACGTCACGGCAAGCAAAGCGGCTGTGCCGAAGGGGTATTTGAACATGGACGCAACTCCTCCGTGCGGAAGTTTATTGGGTTTAGCGGCTCAAGTCAACCCAGGGGTGACACCCATGTCGCTAGTATGTGATCTGTCCGGTCTAATTCACACATGAACTGTCCGCTTTTGAAAAAGCGGCGGGGGAAGCTGGAGGTTGGACACCTCACAGCAGTACTCCGCGGCGGAAACGGAGCGGATGATGAAGTTACACG
>CAITIX010000393.1 GCA_903892565.1 uncultured Acidobacteriia bacterium | reverse complement strand
CCAACTGCCGAAAAATCGCCCACCGTTTCCTGCAGAAAGGGCCTGCTGAGCATAAAGAAGCCGCTCATCGGATCGCTGAGCTCCTGATGCGTGACCAGCGTACTTAAGCGGCGTCCCAGATTACTCAACCAAACGCGCGAAGCGGAGAAGCTCCCCATGCTTCCGCCGAGCGAATTGCGAGTTCCGATCACGAGGTCGAGGTTCTTCGATTTCAGCAGCTCGAGCATCTACGGAAGAACCGTTTCGTCGTGTTGCAGATCGGCATCCATGATCGCGACATAGGGCGCCGGGCTGGCCATCATTCCCTCGACGCAGGCCGAAGCCAGTCCACGCCGGCCAATGCGTTGGATCACGCGAATACGGCTGTTGGAAAGGGCGATAGATCGAACTTCGTCAGCTGTTCCGTCCGGAGAGTTGTCATCCACGAAGATGACTTCGTATGCAATATCTCGAAGCGTCTTTTCCAGGCGATCCAATACCGGCCGGACGTTCTGCCGTTCGTTAAACGTCGGCAGTACCACAGCCAGTTCGAGTGGGGGCATAAACAGGTGTGTTCCGAGGCAGCGAACGCCCTTGATGATAACATAACGCCTTTTTCTGGAACCATATGAAGCGCTGTGCTGTCCGTTGTTTGCGGCTGTTTTCGGATGTGTTCGTGGCGGCTAATGCAGTGATCTTCGGCCCGTCCAGAGCGAGTCGAAGCCGGGCTACATCGCTTTGACGGAGCTCGACTATAATAAGCCCAGTCACTGAGATACAAATCTGAGATGCAAGTCAATGAGCCGAGGGGAAGTTTATGGATATCAACCCGCAGGAAATTCAGAGTCGCTATGCCGCACTCTCTGACGACGGTTTGCTCGAGATCGAGCGCAACGAGCTCACCGAGATCGCGCAGCAATATTATGACGCCGAGCTTCGCGCGCGTGGTTTGTTGACGGAGGAGGCTCCCGCGGCAGGCCCCGTCGAGCACAATTTGAAACCGTCAGAGGAAATGGTCCACCTGGAAACGTTTCTGAACGTGCAGGAAGCGGAAATGGCGTTGACCTTGCTCCGCAGTGCCGATATTCCGGCGCAGTTGGAGAACGAGTTCAGCAATTTCGCCGCCGGAGCGGGTGCTTTGCGCTTGTTCGTGCCCGCGGCGTTCGTGGAGCAAGCCGAAGAAGTGCTCGGAGCGCAGATTTCCGACGAAGAATTGCTCGCGCAAGCCGAAGCGGCAGGCGCCGAGGATGACGACGAGACGGAATAATACGCCGCTGGTGATCGGCCCATTTCGGCGTAAATTCGATTTCCATTTCTAGGGCCCTAGCGGGCGCATAGAAGCGTTTTCGCGATTTTCCGCACCCTACCCCCTAACCACCCCTCGTCGATGGCCTCGATTTTGGCGAAAATTTGGTGAAGCGCGTTGCTTTGGCAAGGCTTGCGGGAATTGGCTGGTATGCTTCTGGCAAAGTGGCAAATTTGCACGGTAACGCTCTCGGAAGTGCGCCGACGAATGTCGACAGACTTCCACGACACTGCGTTCTTGGGTCATAATTGATTGCTTGGCGTATTCGCTCCGGGAATAAACGCGAATCGCCTGGACTCAGGAGGTCTTATGGATCGACGACATTTCATCCAGGGAAGTTCGGCATTCGCCTTAGCGATGCGCGCGCAAGGGCAATCGGCGAAGAAAGAAGCCGCGCCGGCGGGGAAAACGTTCTGGCCCGAGGGAGCTCGCATGGTGATCGCGATCTCCTTGCAGATGGAAGCGGGAGCGCAGCCCGACCGCGGAGCGCCCACGCCGTGGGGCGTGCTGGATCCGAAGTATCCCGACCTTCCGGGCGAAAAATGGTACGAGTACGGCATCAAGGAAGGCATCCCGCGTTTGCTGGATATTTACGATCGGCGCAAGATCAAGATCACGTCGCACATGGTGGGGCAATCCGTGGAGAAGCATCCAGCGCTGGCCAAAGAGATCGTGCAGCGCGGACACGAAGCCGCGGCGCACGGCCAAACCTGGGGACCCTTCCACACGCTCACGCTCGAAGAAGAAAAGGCCTATCACGAGAGAGCCTTCAAGGCCGTGGAAAACGCGACCGGCGTGAAGCCCATCGGGTTTAACGCTCCTGGTATGCACGCCACGGCGAATACGTTCGGCATCCTGCAGGATATGGGCTTTCTGTATCACACGGATGATTTAAGCCGCGATGAGCCGTTTATCGTGCCCGTGCGCAAGAAGCCGTTCGTGGTGGTTCCGTACGCGTTCCAGTCGAACGACTATCAAAGCTACGAAAATCGCTGGCACACGTGCGCGGAATATGCCGAGGATATCAAGCGGGAGTTCGACGCGCTCTACTCCGAATGCGGCCGCAAGCGGCGCATGATGACGGTGACGAATCACGATCGCGTCGCGGGGCGTCCATCGCGCGCGGCGGTGATCGAAGATTTCATCAAGTACGCGCAATCGCATCCGGGAACGGTGTTCATGCGCAAAGACGAAATCGCGAAGTTCGCGCTCGCAAGTCCCTTAACGCCGAGGGACGGAGATTTTTCGTAGAGGACAGCCGCTAACGCGCCACTAAAACTACCACAGAGCGAGGTCCCACCAGATAACGATCTTGTGGGATTTCCGGCAGCACTCCGTTGGCGTCCGCGATGTCGTCGGGCGACGCCAGCGTTGTATCCATGAATCTGCGCCACTGTCCCCAGTTCAAAGGCGGCAAGGCGCAGAGATGCGCGTCCCAGTGTGCGTTGGCGATGACGTAAATCTGTTCGCCGCGGCGCGTGGCGGGAGCTTCGTACATGTGCCATGCCAGCAGGCGGGACTCATAAGACCAGTCCGGTTGAAAGAGTTCGACACCGTGCCACACCGTTTCCACTTCGCGTCGTGCCTGATCGCGCACGTAAGACGCGAGTCTGAGAATGGCGTGCGACTTGCGGAAGGCAATTAGATTGCGGAAATAGCGCAGCAGGTCTGAGTTATGGGTTTCCAGGTCCCACGGGATCCAGCTGAGTTCGTTGTCCTGGCAATACGTGTTGTTGTTGCCTTGCTTCGAGCGGCCCAGTTCATCACCCGACAAAATCATAGGCGTGCCGTGAGAGAGCAACAGCACTGCCGCATGATTTCGGATTTGCCGCTGGCGCAGCGCTTGGATCGGCGGATCGTCGGTGGGACCTTCCACGCCGCAATTCCAACTCCAGTTCGTGTTGGTGCCGTCGCGATTGTCTTCTCCATTGGCTTCGTTGTGCTTGTGGTCGTAAGAGACCAGGTCGGCCAGCGTGAAGCCATCGTGGCAGGTTACGAAGTTGATGCTGTGATAGGGCTCGCGTCCGCTCGTCTTGTATAGATCGGCGCTGCCGGAAACGCGTTCGGCAAGGGCCCGTACCATGCCCGCGTCACCCTTCACGAAGCGGCGAACGTCGTCGCGATATTGGCCGTTCCACTCCGCCCAGCGTCCCCACGCGGGGAACGTTCCGACCTGATACAGGCCGGCGGCGTCCCACGCTTCCGCGATGAGCTTGGTACTGGCAAGCACTGGATCTCCAGCGATTTGTTCCAGCAGAGGAGGATTCGTGAGCGGCGTGCCATCACGTCCGCGCCCGAGAATCGAGGCAAGGTCGAAACGAAAACCGTCGACGTGCATTTCGGTGACCCAGTAACGCAGGCAATCCGCAATCTGTCCGCGCACGACAGGATGGTTGCAATTGAGCGTGTTGCCGCAGCCTGAAAAATCCAAATACTTGCCCGTTGCCGGATCGGTGAGATAGTAAATGCTTTCGTCGATGCCGCGCCAGGAAACGGTGTGGCCGTTGGGGCCGCCTTCGCCCGTGTGATTGAACACGACATCCAGAATCACTTCAATGCCTGCGGCGTGAAACGTTCGGACCATGGTCTTGAATTCGTGCACGGCAGAGAGCGAGTCCGTCGCCGACGAATATGACAGCTTCGGAGCAAAGAACGAAAGAGGATTGTAGCCCCAGAAATCCAGCAGCGGCTCGCTCGTTTGCGGATTGTGGCGCGGATTGTCGGTCTCATTAAACGCCGTTACAGGGAGCAACTCCACTGCCGTGATGCCGAGCGATCGAAGATAGGGAATCTTTTCACAAAGGCCTAGAAATGTTCCGGGTGCCGCAACGCCTGACGAGCCGTGCCGCGTGAAACCGCGCACATGCATCTCATAGATGACGCTATCGGCGAGCGGAATGCCCAAGGGCTGATCGTGATGCCACGGGAAGCGATCTTCCACCACCACCGATCGTACCGGGGAAGCCGGATCGTGGCCCCACACGGGCCGTCCGGCGACAGCCTTTCCATAGGGATCGAAGAGTAAGCGGTCGTCGATGCGATAGGCGTAGTGGATCCCCGGGTCGAGGCCAGAGAGGAAGCAATGCCACACGTCGCCGGTCTTGTGAA
This sequence comes from uncultured Acidobacteriia bacterium, assembly GCA_903892565.1. Classification (GTDB taxonomy): domain Bacteria; phylum Acidobacteriota; class Terriglobia; order Bryobacterales; family Bryobacteraceae; genus Palsa-187. Next base: position 8,532 of record CAITIX010000393.1, on the reverse strand, counting down.
ACTTCGGATGCAGATTAAATTCCAACGCGGGCTGCGACTCTTCGGGAAGAAAAATCACCAGCGTCACGGACGCCGCGTGTTGCGAGAAGATCGAAAAATTTACTCCGCCGCGCACAGGTGTGGCGCCGAGCGGCAGGGGCGATCCTCGAACGAATTCGGCATCGCGCCCATTCGCTGATATTCGAGGGAGGTGCACCGCAGGCGTGGGATCGCTCACACTTCGAGTCTAAGCAATCCGCAGTGCCTTGCGCCATTGGTTGGTCTAGAGTGCTTGATGCAAGGCGCTACAAGATCAACATGCAGTCGCCATAGGAGAAGAAACGATAGCGTTCGTTCACGGCGTGTTGATACGCGGCGAGGATCAACTCGCGGCCCGCGAGGCTCGCCACTAAGACGAGCAGGCTCGACTTGGGTAGATGAAAATTCGTCAGCATCGCGCCCGTGCGCCGGAAGTGAAAGCCGGGAGAAATAAAGAGCTCGGTCGATTGCTTCCCAGCCGCGCCTGTTACTTGTGCGGCGCTCTCGATGGCGCGCACCGATGTTGTTCCCACTGCCACCACGCGCTTCGCCCGATCCATCGCCGCGATGGTTTCTGGAGGTACGGAGAATGTTTCCGAGTGGAGCTTCACTTCTTCGATGATCTCGGTGCGCAGCGGTTGAAACGTCCCGAGCCCCACGTGCAACGTCACGTACGCGACCGCCGCTCCGTGCGCCTGAGACGCCCCAAGAACTTCGGGCGTGAAATGCAATCCCGCCGTAGGCGCGGCAACGGATCCTCGTTCGCGAGCGAATACAGTTTGATAGCGCTCGCGATCGGACGGCGCGTCGGCGCGTCGAATGTAAGGAGGCAGTGGTACGTGTCCGGCGCGTTCGAGGATCTCGAAAAGATCGCCCGTGGGATGGAGCCGCACGGTGCGTTCGCCGAATTCGCCGCGACCGGTGATGTCGAGCGTGAGATCGTCGCTGATGATGACGCGTTCGCCCGTGCGCATTTTCTTTCCGGGCCAAACCAGCGCGGTCCAGGTGAGGCCGTCCTCGGAAACGGGCTTGGTGAGGAAGACTTCCACTTCGCCTCCCGCGCCTTTTTCGCGATGTCCATACAGCCGCGAAGGAAACACGCGCGAGTTATTGAGCACCAGGCAATCGCCGGGCTGCAGATAGGAAGGGAAGTCGCGGAACATTCTGTCTTCGAATGTGCCGCGTGCGCGATCCACCACGAGCATGCGCGACGACGAGCGCTCGGGCAAAGGCTCTTGCGCGATCAATTCTTCGGGGAGATGAAAATCGAAATCGGAAAGCTGCAAGGTTGGACTCTCGCGCGACGCGCACCGCTTTTTTCATATTAGGCGAAAACAGGTAGGCGAATTGCCGCTGCCATACGAGCCCCCGCTGATATATTGAAGAGGTTGTCCAATCCGCACTGCGTCAAAATCCTGGCTATCGAATCTTCCTGCGATGAAACGGCAGCAGCCGTGGTCGAAGATGGTTCGCGCATTTTGTCGTCCGTAATTACATCGCAAATCGCGTTGCACACAAAATACGGAGGCGTGGTGCCGGAGCTTGCCTCGCGCGAACATTTGCGCGCGATTGTTCCTGCCGTGCGAATGGCCTTGGAGCAGGCGAATACGACGCTTGCAGAGGTGAGCGCCGTCGCCGTGACGCAGGGTCCGGGACTGGTGGGAGCGCTCTTGGTGGGCATGACGTATGCGAAGGCACTGGCCTACGTCCACAAGCTTCCATTGATTGGCGTGAATCATATTGAAGGACATATTCACGCGGTGGCCAGCCAGAACGCCGTGGAATATCCGGCCTTGGCGCTGGTGGTGAGCGGCGGGCATACGCATTTATACGAAGTGCTCGAAGGATTCCGCTATCGCTTATTGGGACGAACGCGCGACGATGCCGCAGGCGAGGCGTTCGACAAGGTGGCCAAGCTGCTGGGCTTCGGATACCCCGGAGGTCCGGTGATTGACAAGCTCGCGTCGCATGGAAATCCCGAGGGCGTGCGATTTTCGCTCGCGAAAATGAAGGGGAATCCTCTCGATTTTAGTTTCAGTGGCCTGAAGACGGCGGTGTTGCGATGGGTGCAGGAACACAACATGGAGGCGGAAATTGCGGCGCGACGTGACTTGTTGATTGTGAATCCGCATCCCAGCGTGGAGCAGTGGCTGGGGGTGACGCCACGCGCGACATTGGATTTGGTGGCGTCCTTCCAGGCCACGGTGGTTCGTGAGCTGATGCGTCATGCGGAAGCGTCCGCCGAACAGATCGACGCGCAGAGCTTGATTATTTCCGGTGGCGTTGCCTGCAACTCCGGACTGCGAATGGCCGCGAGCAAAGCACGACTTGGGTATCCGGTATTTTTCCCCGATGCGGGATTATCTACGGATAACGCCGCGATGATCGGCGCGGCGGCGTATCCGAAGTTCCTGCGCAAGGATTTTGCGGATTTCACGTTGCAGGTCGATCCGAATCTCGCGCTCACATAAGAGAATGTTCGCGATCTTCATCACCGTTATCGGCTTGATCATCTACGGGTCGTTCTACCCGTGGGCATTTGAAGCGCGGCAGCTCTTCGAAAATCCGTTCTGGATCCTGCTGCATTCGTGGGTGATCGATCTGCATAGCCGCAGATTTTGGGCCGACGTGACCGTGAACATTGCAATCTACGTGCCGTTGGGTATGTCCGGGTATCTGGCCTTCCGGCGCTTCCACTCCAAGGTGCTGGAAATCGTGGTTCCGATACTGATCGGAGCGACGCTCTCCGCCCTGATCGAGATGGCGCAGCTCTTTACGCCGCACCGGAATTGCAGTGCAGTCGATTGGACGACGAACATTTTGGGCGCTGTTTTTGGCGTGCTGTTGGGATTCATCTTTACGCAGATCGTGGATCTTCCGGCCACCGGTCCGCTATTTGTGGTTCGCGACCGAGCGGCTGTTGCGCTCTTATTTTGTTGGGTGGCGTTTCTGCTGTTTCCGTTTTTCCCTGTGACCGCTCTCGCGGTCTGGCGTTACAAGCTGGTTGGGTTGGTGCATGGGCTGTGGTTTATCCCCATACCTGTATTCCTCAAGGCGGCGGAATGGTTCGTCGTGGGGCGCTTGTTGTGCGCGGCGGGAGCGGACGCAACGCTGGGCTGGCTGGGCGGATTGCTACTCCTGATTCCGGCGCAATTCGCGATCATCGATCACAATTTGATTCCGGCGGATTTTGTTGGTCCCGTGTTGGGTTGCTTGCTGTTCGTCGTGTTTCGACGCGTCCGGCAAGCCGATGGGATTGCCGGCATCTTCCTGATCCTTGCTGTGACGCTCCGCGGCCTTGACCCTTTCCACTTCGATGCTCGCACCCAAGCGTTCTCGTGGATCCCGTTTCTTGGTTTGCTCAACACGGCATGGCAGGCGGCGATCACCATTCTGTTGGAGAAGTGTTTCCAATACGGCGCTTCGGTCTGGCTGTTCGGACGTTGCTTCGGGAGCATGAGCGGCGCCGCGGTTGTGGTCGCCGTTCTGTTAGCGGTGATCGAAGGACTGCAGACGCGCATTCCGGGCCATACTCCGGAGATCACGGATCCGCTGCTTGCCGTGCTCTTGAGTTTAGGCTTCTTCGTGCTGCGGCGTCCGCAGGCGAGTCCGATAGATCCGCCGGATGAGAAAGCCGCCGAGCCCGACCGTCTACCGTACACTAGGTAGATGGGAAGCGATGAACGGCTCCTGGATCGTGCGGCCATGGCGCACGGCGTGGAGCTCGAGTACACGGACGTCTTCGGGCACCACCATCACGCCAGCGACGAAGTGGTTCGCGCGTTGCTGGACTCTCTCGGGTTTCCGGCCGCGACGGACGATGAAATCGAGCGCTCCTGGGCGGCCGAACGCGCTGCGAACGCATTGCGCATGATCGATCCGGTGATTGTGGTGCGCTACGATCACTCCTATCACGACCCCTCGCATGAGAATCACACCGCGATTCAACTTCGCATTCCGAAATCGTTGCCGTCCGGGGCGACCATCAAACTGGAAATCGAGTGGGAGGGCGGGGAGCTCGAACATCACTGGAACTGGCTTCCGGAGCTTCCTGCGTGGGATGCATCACAGCCGAGCGACCCTGCGGCGAACGTTGTTCTGAAGCGACTGCCGTTGCCTGCTTTGCGCTTGGGCTATCATCAGCTGCGGATTCTGCACGTGCAGGAGCCGCAAGTTTCCATCTTGGCCGAGGCACGTTTCATTGTGTGTCCCAAGCGCGCAAAGACGGTGGAGCATCGCCGCGCCGGATTCGGCCTCAGCTTGTACGGCGTTCGATCCGCGCGCAACTGGGGCTGCGGCGATTTCACGGATCTCCACGGCATCATCGAGGTGCTTGCGCCGGCGGGTGCTGCGTTCGTCGGCTTGAATCCTCTGCATGCGATCGCGAATCGCCAGCCGTATAACACTAGTCCGTATCTTCCGGAATGCGCGTTCTATCGCAACTTCATTTATCTGGACGTGGAACGTGTAGCCCCAGTCGTGCTGACCGAAGAGGTGTCTCGCGAAATTGACGAGCTGCGAGCTTCGGAGTTCGTCGAGTATGAGCGCGTGGCGAAATTGAAACTTACTGCGCTTACCGGGATGTTTGACGCACTAGCGCCTTCGCCGGAATTTGAAAGCTTCATCGCGATGGAGGGGCGTCCGCTCGAAGACTACGCGATCTATTGCGCGTTGTACGAAGTGATGCGCGTGCGCTATCCCGAGATCTGGCTATGGACCGAATGGCCGGAAGAATATCGCGATCCCCGTTCGCAAGCGGTGCATGCCTTCGCCGAAGAACATCGGCAACGCGTGCGCTTCTTCCAGTTTCTGCAGTGGCACTTAACGTTGCAGGCGGCCGAGGCACAGGCGTTCGCGAAGTCCAAGGGCATGGAGTTTGGCGTCTATCACGATTTGGCGCTGGCAACGGATCGCTACGGATGCGACTTGTGGGCGAATCGTCCGTTCTACTCCACCGGATGCCGCGTGGGCGCGCCGCCCGACGATCTTGCTCCGCACGGGCAGGATTGGGGCTTTCCTCCGCCGGATCACGCCGCGCATCGCGCCGATGGATACCGATTGTTTGCGCAATCCATTCGCAGAGCGGCGCAAGCCGGAGGAGCGCTGCGCATCGATCACGTCATGCGTTTCTTCCGCCTGTTCTGGATCCCGAATGCTTTTCCGGTGTGTCAAGGAACGTACGTGCAAGACTATGCCAGTGACCTGATGGGAATTCTCGCGCTTGAGAGTGTGCGCGGAAACTTCATCGTCGTGGGGGAAGATCTCGGCACGGTCACGGGTGAAGTGCGGCACGCGCTGGGCGAGACGGGCATTCTGGGATATCGTCTCTTGTGGTTTGAGAAGAACAACGACGGGACGTTCAAGCAGCCGCATCAGTATCCGGAGCAGGCGCTGGCATCGGCCACGACGAACGATCTGCCGACCATTGCGGGTTTCCGTTTGGGGCGCGACATTGAAGCGCGTAAAGCGGCCGCTCTGATCGACGACGCAACGTACTGGTCGCAGAAGCACGCGCGCGAGGACGAAGTCCGCAAGCTGGATCAATCGCTCGAATGGGCGGGCTTTGCGGGCGATCCCATCGGCTTCATGCTGGCGACGCCATGTTTGCTCGCGATCATCAACTTCGACGATCTTTCGGGGGAAACCGAACAGCAGAATTTGCCCGGCAGCACATGGCAGTATCCCAACTGGCGGCGGAAGTGGAATGGTTCGGTTGAACAACTCGGGCCACTTGCACAACGGTTTCGTGAACTGGTGGAGCGCAGCGGGCGCGCGGCGCCTCACTAGGAGTCGCTCGCAGCAAAAGCGGCGCGGCGCGATCCCGCGTGGATGTCGATTTGCTATGATCACTTCCGAATCAGATTTTGGAGGAGAGATGGCAATACAAACGCCGCTTGCTGCATGGTTCGTGCTTGCGCTCTGCGCGACGACCACAGTCCACGCACAGATTACGAGCAATCCGATTCCGGAGCCGATCGTCAAACGTGGGCTTGCGGTCCAGATCAAGGACGCCGTGCGACTGCCCGATACGCGCGGGATGCGCCCCGCGGCGCAAGATATTTCGCCCGAAGCGTGGGCGCGCGTGAGCTATGTGCGCGAGCTTCCCGATGGTCGCCGCTTCGCGAACGATTCGCGCGGTATTCTCTATTGGATCGACGCCGGCAATCAGCCGCATGTCTATGCGGATTTGAGCAAGGTGTTTTTGAACGGCGTGTATTCGCGTTTGGAAAGCGGCTTCATCGCTTTTGCGTTTCATCCCGAATTCGCGAAAAACGGGCTGTTTTACACGGTTCATCTGGAGGCGGGGCCGGGGAATCCGCAGAAGCCGGATTTCGTTCCCATCGGCTATAGCGCAAAGGACATCACGTTTCACGACGTGATCACCGAGTGGCACGCGACGAATCCCGCGGCCAATGTGTTCGAAGGCACACGTCGCGAATTGCTGCGTGTGGCGCAGGTGACGGGGAATCCGTCGCATCCTTTGGGTGCCGTGGAATTCAATTCAACGGCGAAGCCCGGCGATACGGATTACGGGTTGCTTTACACCAGCGGTAGTGACATGGGCTTCAGTAATGGCGGAGGGCCGAACGCGAGTAATCCCGCGCAGACGCAGCGGCTGGACTCGATCGTCACGGCGATTCTGCGCTTCGATCCGCGCAGTCCAAGAGTTACGCACGGGCAAAAGGGGTTAGGCGATTACACGATTCCGATGGCTAACAAGTTCGCGGCCGATGGCGATCCGAAAACGCTGGGCGAAATTTACGCGTATGGTTTTCGCAACGCCCATCGACTCTCTTGGGATACGGACGGTACGATGTTTGCCTCGGACATCGGCATGGACCAGATTGAAGAGATCAACATTGTGCGCAATGGCGAAAATTACGGCTGGATGAAGCGCGAAGGCTATTTTGAAAACGCCCGGCCGCGCGGCGGGGCGTTGAATGAACTGTATCCGCTGCCGGTTGAGATCTTGGACGGCCGCGTGAAAGACGGCTTTACGTATCCTGTCGCGATGTACGATCACGACGAGGGCCGGTCCGTGACGGCGGGCTTCGCGTATCACGGAAAAATCGCGGCGCTGCGGGGCAAGTTCATCTTTGGCGATCTTTTCCGCGGACGCGTGTTCGCCTGCGACATTGCGGCCATGAAGAAGGCCGACGACGGGATTCCGCGCACGGTGGCGCCGATCGAAGAGATCCAGCTCTATATCCGCGACGCCGATGGCAAGCGCGTTGACGTTTCGCTGCTCGATCTCATCGAAAAGACGATGGGCAAACGAACCGAACGCGCGGATCTGCTGATCGGACGGAGCCGCGACGGCGAGCTGTTCATCACGTCACGCCAGGACGGGACGATCCGCATGCTAGTGCCGGACGACGTTAAATAGCCGCGCCGGTTCCGTCCTTACGCGACAATTCCTCCGACAGAATAATCGCGTCGGCCAGATCTTTCATCGGCCGGCGCAAACGGCGGCTCTCGTTGCGCATGCGCAGATAGGACTCCTCTTCGGAAAGTCCATGGCGCTTTTGCAAGATGCCCTTGGCGCGCTCGACGGCTTTGCGCGTTTCGAGCTGCCGCTTCATCTCGGCCGTTTCCTCGGTCAGCCGCGCGTTATCTTCCTCCAACAAACTCTTGGCGATGGCGCTGCCCATCTGTTCGCCGATGAAGGATATCGTCGACATCTCCTCAGGGGTGTGTTCGTGCTTGGCACGATGGTGCACGTTGATGACGCCGATGGCCTTGCCCTTGTTGACGAGCGGCACGGAGAGGAACGCTTCGTACGTGTCCTCAATCAGAGCGGGGAATAGCTTAAACCGCGCATCGGCCGAGGCGTTGGCACTTAACGCTACCGGCGACTGGTGTTCCGCCACCCAGCCCGTGACGCCTTCGCCGATCTTCACGCGGAGCGTTCCCAGATCTTTGGCGTGCGGCACCAGCGACGCGCGCAGCACGAATTCACCCGTTTCGAATTCAACCAGGTAGACCAGGCAGGCGTCACACCCCGAGACGCGAGACGTAAGCCCGACGACCTCGCCCAGCATCTCATCCAAAGACAATTCCGAACTTACGATCCCGCTGACGCGATGCAGGACGGAGGCATCGAATTGAAGTGGTTCCATTGCTTTTAAGGCACCCATGTATCGAGGGTAGCGCTCAGGTTACGCGCGGTCCAATTCAAACTTTCTATCGAGTGGATATGAGTTTGATTTTAAGGGCTTTGTCCAGGACAGCAAACAACTTTAAAACGTCGCTCCGCTGGGGGGCCGTTCTCGCATATAATCAAGGCATTATGAGACAAGAATGGGTGGCCAAACGCGCCGACGACAAAATTCGGACGCAGATCCATTACGCTCGCCAAAACCGGGTGACCGAAGAGATGGAATATGTGGCGAAGCGGGAACGCTTGACGCCCGAAACTGTTCGTGACGAAGTGGCGCGGGGAAGGATGATCATCCCCGCCAATATCAATCACCAGAACCTGGAGCCCATGTGCATCGGCGTCGCGTCGCTGTG
>CAITIX010000392.1 GCA_903892565.1 uncultured Acidobacteriia bacterium | reverse complement strand
TCTCTTAAGAACCAAAACAAGAAAGCCCCCGTCGGCCAGCCGACGCAGCGCCAAAGGGGCGGTAGGCTAAACCGGACAGATCACGTGTGAATCAAACCGGACAGATTGACAAACTACGACCAGGGTGCAATCGGACAAGGTGTGATCCGAACGTTGTGAGCGGAGCGACGGCGAAGGTCGAGCGTGAAGGTGGAATGTGAAGGGCGGAACAGATCTACGTGCGCATGCGCGCGAGCAGATAGAATCCGGCGAGTGAGAACACCACGTCGGGCGACCATGCGGCCACCTGTGCGGGCAATTGGCTTAAGTTGCCGACCTGCTCGAACACCTGTCCGATGGACCAATATAGAATGTAAATACCCAAGCTCATCCCGACACCTGCCATGGCCCCGCGATTTCCCGCCAGGAAGGCGAAGGGAATCGAAACCATCGCCAGGATGAGGGCGAACAACGGCACTGAGAATTTCTTATAAAACTGGACCTGAAGCGCGACGGTATCGAAGCCACTCTGCTTCAGTTCGGCAATGTACGCCGCGAGTTCGCGAAAATTCATCTGGCGCGATTGCTTCACTTCCTTGACGAAATAGTCGGGAGACTCTTCCAGTTCCAGAAACGTTCGCGTGTCCCCGGAGAAATCGTCGAAGCGTGTGACGTTGCTCGCGGTCATGTCGCGGCTCCAGCCGTTTTCAAAGACCCAGGCTTTCGTATTGCGATCCCAGCGCGCGCGCTCGGCGGAGATGTGGCGCTTCAGCCGAAAGCGCTCCAAGTCGATTTCGTAAACGTTCACGCCGAGCATCACTTGCTCGGAAGCGTCGAAATATCGGTAATAGTAAACGCGATCCCGCAGGCCGTAAATCCAGCGGCGATCGGGGCGCAAGAACGTCTGTGCCGGCCGCCCTTTAATCTCGGCCCGAATCGCGTCCTGACGGCGATCCGCTTCGGGAACCCAGTAGTGATCGAAGGCGAACAAACCGCAGCTGAGGAACAATCCTGCAAGTAGCACCGGAGCCGTCAGTCGATACACGCTGATGCCGCATGCCTTGATCGCGGTCACTTCGTTGTTCTTCGTCAGCACCCCGAACGTGACCAGCACGGCGGTGAGGACGCCGACCGGCGTGAGATCGTAAATCAGCCGCGGCGTCAGGAACAAGTGATACGTGAAGACGCGCGACATCGGAATGCGATTCTTCACGATATCGCTCAGCAGTTCGAAGAACGTGAACACGTGCGTCATCATCACGAAGCTGACCAAGAGCACGACAAAGTAGAACAAAAAGCTCGAGAGCACCCACCCGTCGATCACCTGCGGAAGAAGCGAAATACGTGTGAGTACGCGCCGTGGCCGCAAACGTTCCAAGGCAACCCGGTTGCGCTCCGGAGCGGTCGTAGGGCGTTCCGCCACAACCTTGGCACGCGGACGCAGCGCCTGCAAGCTCGCCGCGATCATACCGATAAAATCGTGATCCCCCGCACGTTCCAGCCTCGCCACCATGAAGATGCCGACGGCCGCCAGCAACACGTCTGGGAGCCACACCGCAAGCTCCGCCGAAATCGCACCCTGCCGCGCAAAGCCGATGAAGCCGATCATCGCCATGTAATACAAGAAGGCGATTCCCACCGTCAGCACAACCGCGGCGGATTTTCCGGCTCTGCGCCGTGTGATGCCTAAAGGCACGCCGATCAGCGCCATCAACAAACACGCCAGCGGCATCGCGAAGCGCTGGTTCAGTTCCGTTCGTGCGTCAAGACGTGCGGTGCGATCAAGCGTTGTATCTTTGTACGCCTGCCGGTACAACGGCCCCGTGTCCATCTCTGGAGCGACGCGAATCGCGCGGATTTCCTCAGGCTTCTTCGCATCCAGGATTTGGTCCCCTGTGGGGAACATGGTGATGTGATAGTCCGCCGCATCCTTGCCTGCCTCATAGGTGCTGCCGTTCTTCAAGGCGAGCTGCAGCCGATGTTGCGACATGTCGGGCGCAACCAGTGCCTCCGATGCCATGGTGATGCGCGGACTGTCGCCACGCTCCATGGCGCTTGGTGCGCGGTTTCCAGGAGGCGTAACATCCGCCATGAAAATCCGTTTCCAGCGGCCCGTGGCACCCGTCGTCACATCGGTGACATACAAAACCGAATTGGGGAATTGTTCGTCGAAAACACGCGGCTGAATGTCGGCGGTCAGCCCTCCATTCACTAGTTGATTCTCGACGCGGTAGCGCTCGCGGATGGACCATGGCGTTAACCAGAGCGAGGCTGCGGCGGCAACCCACACCGCTATAAATCCAAATGCAAGAATCGGGCCCACCACGCGTCTGCCCGGGACGCCCGCCGCGCGCATCGCCGTAATTTCGCCATCGCTCGACATGCGCGAGACAGTAATCAACGTGGCGAACAGGATTCCGGCAGGAACCGTAAACGGAAGGGCCTGCGGCAGTACCAGCGCGAATAGATACGCCACCTGCGACGCGGGTCCGGGGCTTCTCACCAGAAATTCGAAGAGCGGCCGAGCTCTCTGCAAGAAGATGATGAACGTGAACAGCGTCGCGCCGAGCGTCGCACTGACGAAGACTTCGCGAAAGATCGTGCGGCTCAGCAAACGCATGATTCTATTTTAGGACCTGAGGTTGCTGTATCACGAAGAGTTCGAACGAACCTACACTCCCGGCGGAGGAACGATAATCGGTTTCTGCAACTGCTCTGTCGGTCGCTCGAGTTCCAGCTCTTCGAACAACAAGCCGGGAGCGATCACCGCAGCGGGAGCGATCAAACCGCCCGCGCCCATGAATGCCAGCGGTGCTCCATTGTTGATGAAATCGAACAGAGCCGTCTCTGTCGATGCGGTCGTGATGTCGCGCAGGGAGCGCGTCGAAAGTCCGCGGAAGCGGATACCGCGCACCAGTTCTTCGCGGCCATCGGGATACACCCGATAAATCATTGTCGGCGGGGCAGCGGGACGCGCCGAGCCTCCCGATTGTGCGGCCGATGCCATCAGCTGCTGCAAATCGCCACCGCTGGACGAATACGGATAATCCAAACGACGAACCAACATGCCAAACGGCTTATCGCGATCCTTCAACATCTGGATCATGCGAGCCTTCATATCGCCGAGCGGTTGCGTTTGCGATGCCTTCACGAAGAGATTGCTGATTGCCGCCGCCTTGAATCCGTATCCACCCGCGAGCCTTGCGTGACCGTTCGATTGAGGCGTCCCTTTCACCGGCTGGCGCGTGGTGAGAAATCCTTTGAATACGCCCTTTTCAATGACGTTCACAACTTTGGGACGAACTCCCTCAACGTCGAACGAATAGACGCCGGCCAGCGGCTTCCCCTGCCACGTGGCCATCGTTGGATCATCGGTTATGTCAATCCATTCGGGAAGAACGCGCGCGCCCACGCGTCCTTCAAATTCGCTGGGCACAAAGTTTACGGGACGGTTGGCGTCGCTCACAGGCTTGCGCGGCGAACGGAGATTGTCACCCACCAACTGCGCGAAAAGCTGTGCGGCTGCTTCGGGCTCGAACAGCACGGGGCCCGTATAGGCTTCCGCGACGGGCGCTTTCAACCTCGTTCGTACGCGCTCCGCTAGCGCAGTCACTTGCTTCGTAAGCTCAGCCTCAACGGGGAAATTCTTCAGCTCCAGGGTTTGGATGGAGATCCCGTCGCGAATCAAGGCGCCATCCGCGGCCTGCCCTTCGCCACGCGCTGTCAGCCAGATGATGTCGTCCTGATATTTTTCAGCGGTGCCTTCTGAATTCAGATAATACGTGGGTCCGATGTTGGCGTTGAATTCCACGCCCGACGCCAAAATCTCCGGATAGGCTTTGAAAATCGCGGAGAGCTTACTGACACGCGCGCGCCATTCCGCATCGTCGGCTCTCCGTGCAGGGATCTTGTTGATACCCGTCGTTACTTCCGCCGGAGAGTAATCCGGCAGTTTATCCGCCGCTTCGGCAACGCTGTTGAGGGCGGCTCGCTTGCGCGCGATGGATTCCACCGCGGCTTTATACGCATGATCCGTTGCAAGCCACAAGGACTCTCGCAGCGCCTGATAGTCGTCGTCCAGCGGCCACGGGTTATTGTCGAAGCGGGAGCCCGTGTAGTATCCGCTATAAATGTGACCGGTGTTGTCGAAATTGACGCTGCCGACACGAACTTCGATGCTGGGAGCCCGGAATCGGTTGCGAGTGATTCCGGTGACCGCGCCGAGCGTCGCCGACACGGAAAAATTCTCCTGATCGCTGACCGTATAGCTGATGAAATACGGGACATCGTCGCCGCCGCCGCCCACCACGCGCAATTCCCGCGAACGTGCAATCTCGTCGCGCATTGCCCGGAGCAGAACGTCATCGCCTTCTGTGCCTTGCGCCAAGCCGCGTGATTCCAGCAGCGAAACGAAAGCCGCGGAGAAGCCAACGTGAATCAAAAAATCGCGCCGGCCGATATGAGCTCCCATGTCCGCTTTGTGGTTTGCCATTTATTGTCTTACCCCCGGACGCCCTAAGTAAGGCGGGGAATCTTGCGACCGTTCTTTTCGCTGGATCTCGATGCTCGAAACCAACAACGCCGGTGAAATCGCCGACACCGGCACGCTCCCGGATTCGGCACCGCAAATGCCGTTAAACACGTCACGTTTTTCCGACGTCGCCATGATGTTTGAAAAACTGGAGAGCGGCGTGCCGACGATGTCCACTCCGCGAATCAATTCGTCCGGACGCCCGTCGGGGTACACCCGATAAACCACCAACGGGATCACCGTAAACGCCTGCAATCCGCGGCGCGCGGTGGTGGTGTATCCGCCGGTGACCTGATCGAAGAACAATCCGTACGGTTTGTTTTGCTTTTTCACTTCTTCAATCAAAAGGCGGCGTAATTCCTGGTCGCTCACTTTTTTGGTGGATTCCACGAACAGATTCGATTGCCGCGAAACCACTTCTGCGCCCGCCTCGCGACGTCCGTGGCCGTTCGATTGCGGGAATCCTTTGATCGGAGATCGCGACATTAGAAACGTCTTCAATATGCCGTCTTCCACGACCGGGACGCGGCGCGCCTTCACGCCCTCGTCGTCGTAGAGATACGAACCGTTGAGCATGGTGTTCTCGAACTGTTTCAAGGTCGGATCGAAAATGACGGATAGAAACGTGGGCAGGATCGGCGCTCCGACGCTCTTCGTGAATGTTTGTCCTTCAGTCTCGTCCTTCTGGCGGTGGCCTTCAATGCGGTGCCCGAAGATTTCGTGGAAAAATACACCCGCGGCCCGGCCGCTCAGAATGGCAGGCCCTACAAATGGATCGGCGGGCGGTGCGGCAAGCAGATCCTGCAGACTTTTGCCCGTCTTTGCGACAGCCGCGAGAATTTCCGCGTCCTTCGGGAGCCGCGCAGCATCGTCTGTTTCAAACGTCTCCATCGTCGTAAGATCCATGCCATCGGACGCCTTGCCGCGCGTGGTAACCATGATGCGGCTGAACAGGCGCCCGTGCTCCAGCTTTGTACCTTCGGTGGTTACCAAAGTGGCGGCGACGCGTTCGCTCTCCACGGCAACGTCGGAATTAAGGGCTCCCGGATACTTGCGGAATTCAGCGGAGAGCTTGCGTAAGCGATCCGCCCATTCCTTGGCATTGAATTTCAAAGCGGGAGTCCCGGTGTAAAACACCTGCGGATCTTCTTTCGAGAAATCGTCGGAATCGTCGGTGGCGGCGGCTTTTAGCTTTTCGTCGGCTTTAATCTGAATCAGTCGCTGCGAGGCGTTGCGATACACGCGATCGGTGGCCAGCCACGCGGATTGACGAATCGAGGCTTCGTTATCGTCGAGCGCCAGCGGCGTCGTCACCGTAAATCGCGGGATTTGCCCATTCACGCGCCGATAATTGTCGAACTTCGGCGTTCCCACGCGAACCGTAATATCGAGGAGCCGGGCGTGCCGCTGCGTCTGCCCTGTGATCGCGCCTCCGCTTGCCAGAATGGCGTTGGACTCCGAGTCCGTTACTTCATAACCCATGAAATAAGGGGCCGGGTCGCTCTTCTGCTTCAGTACCGAGTAGTTTCGTTCCAGCTCGGTGGAGAGGATTTTCGTTAGGGGGGACTGTGCGAACGCACAGGTTGAAACAAGCGTTAAAACACAAAACTTTCGCACGTCCTTAAGGATATATCAACCCGGGCGACCGCGTGATGCACTGTTGGTGGGACTAAAATATGCGGGTTGGACAGCCGAGACTACGACCAGCCAACCCGCGTTTTGAATCACGATTTCCGGAATCAAAGGAATGGAAGGAAAGGAGAATCTACAAATTTGCCGGCAAAGCCGTAATGCCTCGGTCGCGTAAGCCATTCAAGGCCAATCCGTAACGACCGCGCACACCGGTCTTTTCGAAGATGTGCTTCAGGTGGATCTTTACCGTGCCCGGACGGATGCCGAGTTCCTGCGCGATGTCCTTGTTTTTGCAACCCTGCTCCACGAGCTCCAGCACCTGCTGCTCTCGGGGGGTCAACTCAGAACGGGGATAGCGATCGCCACGCCCCGCATCGCGGAACACACAATCTTCCATCCACGTGCGGCCGGCGGCTACCGTGCGCAGGCACGCCAGCACCATCGGAACCTCCGCAGTCTTGCGCAGAATCCCACGCGCTCCGGCCTGCAGGAATCGCAGGGCTTCCGCCTCGGTCACGGATACACCCCAGATCACGATGCCCGTGTTGGCGCACAAATCGATGGGCGAACCCACGCGCAGATCGGCCAGCCAATCCAAAATCACCTGCATGCCAAACGCCTTGTCAATCAGCAGGATAGACGGACGCATCGTGCGGAGGAGCTCGGTTGCTTTGCCCAACGAATCTGCCGACTGCTGGAACTTGAGGTCGCGACCGTCGCTCAGCAGCGTCCGGATGCCCTCGGCCGTGACAGGCTGCGTATCGCATACGGCAACTGTCTTGGGCTCTTGTTTGCTCTCGACAAGGTCCCATGCTGCTGAAATCGCAGGGTTTGTCAGATCTGGATGGGCCAGGCGCGACCCCGCCAGGCTTGGATTTAAGGAACCAATGCCAGCACTCGGAGCAATGGTTGGGTTGGGAGCTAAGTTCGTCATGTACACCTCTTACGCAAGTATTCTCGCCCGTTGGACTAGACCGCCCGGGCTATTCCGCTGCAAAAACCTCATCGTCCAGGCGTATCACTCTATTAGTGGGTAAATGAATGGGAGTCTCTCATGTTATGATCGGGTCAAGTCGAATTACTGCTTTGAAACGCATCCCATTTGAGTTCGGACCACATGACGAATCGTGAGGCCCTAGCTTCCCGGCGACTCATTATTATGAGTCCTAGCGCGCCCACGGCGAACGAGTTGGAAACTGTTCTCTCTGGTCACGTCGGGGACACCACAATTCATCGGCTTCAGGCCTATCCTTCGCCTCGGGATCTCCCCACGGCGCTGGCTTCGGGCATCCGGCATCTTGTGTTCCTGGATATTTCCTCCGAGCCGGAACAAGCGATCGACTTGTTGGGCGAGATGGCGCGCATGGCTCCGCATGTGCACGTCATTGCGATCCTGGAAGGCGACGATCCGGACCTTATATTGCGTTGCCTGCGTGCCGGCGCCGTGGAGTTTTTGGTTCATCCTTTTACGGACGATCAGGTCGACGCTGCCTTCGTGAAGCTCGCTCGACTCCAATCGAGCGCTGAATCGCAGGCCACCGAATTAGCCAAAGTTTTTTGCGTGATGCCCGCCAAGGGTGGGTGCGGCGCAACCACGATGGCTGCGAACCTCGCGTTCCAGTTTAAGAAGATGGGCACCAAGCGCGTGTTGCTCATGGACCTCGACATGTTGGCGGGGACGCTTTCGTTTGTTCTGAAGATCAAGTCCACCTACAGCTTTATCGATGCGCTCCTGCGCGCGAGCGAACTCGATCGGGACTTGTGTAGCGCGATGGTCACCGAGGTCAACGGTGTGGACGTACTGCTAGCTCCCGAGATGATGCTCGACGGCGCCAACGCCGTGACTGATCCAGGGCCGGTGCTGGATTATGCGCGCCGCGCGTACGATATCATCGTCGTGGATTGCGGCGGGCCATACGGCGAGTGGAATTTGAATCTGGCACGCTCTTCGGGTGAATTGCTTCTGGTGACCACAAATGAGTTGCCGGCGCTACAGGCCGCGCAACGCGCACTTTCGTACCTGGATAGCAATCGCGTCGGCCGCTGGAAGATTCGTCTCATTGTGAATCGCTACCTGCGCGATGTCGGCTTAAGCCGCGATGTCATCGCTACTGCGCTGCATGCGGAAGTTTTCGATGCTATTCCCAGTGACTATGAAGCGGTGCAGAGAGCGCTGCTCGATGGTAAGCCCATCCCTTCCAGTACGGCGTTAGGCAAGGCGATAGGGCAACTCGCCGAACGCCTCGGCGGCGGCGCAAAGAAGACGGACGCGCCGAAGAAGTCTTCGTCCCTGAGCAGTCTTCTCAAGCTCTTTTCCAGAACGTCAAAGTAGGCTCGCGTGCTCCTTCGTATCGGGTCTATTTCCGGGCTGCGCATTTCTGAGAATGTTCCGCTCGCGCAATGCACGCGCTTTGGTATCGGCGGCCCCGCACAGTGGCTGGTGGATGCCTCCTCGGAAACGGCGCTGATCCAGGCTCTTGCAGGCTTAGAGGAGAGCGGCATCCGGCATGTGGTGATCGGTGGCGGCACCAATCTTGTTGCCAGCGATTCTGGATTCCCCGGTGCCATTGTGCGCTATACCTGTGCGCCGATCGAAGTCCTCCCAGAGACCGCGTGTGTTCGGGTTGCGGCAGGCGCCGTGTTGCAGGATCTCGTCGATCGCACCATTGCCTGTGGCCTGGCGGGGCTTGAGACCTTGACCGGAATCCCTGGCTGGGTCGGAGGTGCGATTTACGGTAATGCCGGCGCCTACGGACACTCCATTCACGAACGAATTCAGAGCGTTTCGTTTTTTGATGCCACGCGCGTCCAAGTATTGGACCAAGCCGCATGCGAGTTCCAATATCGCAGCAGCATCTTCAAGCGGAACAAAAGTTGGATCATCCTAGGCGCAGAGTTGCAACTGACTCATGGCGACGCTGTCGACCTGATCCAGACCGCCAATGGTATTCGCAAAATTCGCGATGAAAAATATCCTGCGAGCATGCTTTGTGCTGGCAGCATCTTTAAGAACCTCATCCTCGCCGAGCTTTCGGAATCCGCGCGGGGACGAGTGCCCGATAAAGTGGTTCGCGAGGGAAAGGTCCCGTCCGCCTACTTCTTGGAGCAGGTAGGCGTGAAAGGCATGGTTCTGGGTGGCATGAAGGTGGCGGACTATCACGCCAACCTCATCTTCAATCAAGGCGGCGGAACCGCGCAGGAATTATGTCAGCTGATTGCGGAACTCAAACGACGCGTGCGTGAGCAATTCGGCATCGAACTCGAAGAAGAAGTTCAGTACATCTAGTTCCCTGGAGCCCTCGTGTTGCGAGCGCTATTGTTGAGGCAGCGAAAAGCTTTGCTTGAAATGGATGCGCCGGCGCAATTCGTATCCGAATAGGCGAGCGCTCGCATCGGGCAATGGCTCGTAATTCTTCTGGATCCACTCTTCCAGGCCTTTGTATCGCCACTCCGTATCGCCTCCGCCAGGAACAACGCGCAAGTATTCTTTCCGCGAGAGTGTCGCGAACAGCACCCACTCTGGAGGATGCGTCTGCAATTGCGCCAGCGCCATAGCCTCCTCGCGCTTGGTCGCCATCCCCGGACTGAAGAACGAAAACTCGGTAGGATTCCGGGCCTGCGTTAAGAAATAATTCATGGGCATGTACGGGTAAACGAACATGGAGTCGCCCGCGCGCACCTTCGAAAATAGCGTCGCCATCGCCGGCTGTAGTGCGTTCTCCACGCGCAATTCTCCAACGGGAGAAGATACGAGCGAGGTCGCCGTCAATGTATTAAACGAATTCGCAGCGAATACCAGTGCCAGCAACGTCGCGCAGATTCCCACAGGGGCGCCCCCGCGTTCCGGCAACCAGATGCTGATGGCGGACCCCGCCAATACGTAAGGCAAAGCCACCACAAACGCAAGATGCGTGACGTCCGGACGCGGCGATAATCCCAAGATCAGTGCGGTGCCGGCCGCAAGCAACAGTATGGCGATGGCGCTCTGTGGGCCGGAGGCTTTCTTCTTCCACAAGATCAGGGCCCATCCGATCAACGCCACGATCGGCAACCACGCGGGAAGCGCAATACAGCTCACCAATAGCGCACGGACCGATAGATCCAGCGCGCCGGTCAAATCCGCGAAGAGCGCTCGGTAGCCTCCGATGATGGAGCCATACGGCATGGCGTTCACCAAATAGTTGGTCCGCAGCCATAACAATTGACGGATCAGGGGCAGTAGCCCGCCGGTCGCGGAAAGCCACACCGCGCCTGCGCCAAACACAATGGCGGCACCGCCCAGCAGCGGGCGTATCGCCGCTCTTTTCTCGCGCTGCCAAAAAAGCCACGCGACCAATACGCACAGCACACCGCCGACAGTGGGCGTGCACCAGGCGGCGTACGCAAGCACCGCGCCCGTTGCAATCCATGCTCCGGTTGCATTCCATGCTCTGGTTCCAGGCGAGGCCAGCGATGATCCCGCCGCAAGCGCCAGGCTAATGCCCAACAGCGCGAGCGTCGAGCTATCCCAGCGATGCTGTGCCGTTAAGAATGTTGGATCGGCGAGTTGAAATCCCAGGAACGTAAATGTGACGACGGACGCCGCGCGCAGCGATGCAAGCTGTGCGGTCAGCCAGAACACCAGCGCGCATTGCAAGGCAAAATCGAGGATCACAATGACGCGCCCCGCGAAAAACGAAATCCCCAGAACGTGGAACGCCAGCGCCTGCAGCCAGTAGCTTCCGGGTGTCATGTAGGCCCAGAAGTCCACGTAAGGCCGCTCGCCCCCCGCCACGCGTTGTGCTGCGTCCAGCACGATCCCTTCGTCGTTGGTCGCAACCACCCGATGGCTGTGCACGGCCAACAATAGCGCTGCGACGGCCAGGAAGATCGCGAGTGATATGCGAAGGCGTGAAGACATTCGCCCATTGATCGGCAAATTCCAGTGCTGTCAGTAGATTACGTCGTAAAATTTAAGAGCGCGCGGGTCTGTATGGAAATCAAAATCCGCCGATAGACAGCCTGTGACTCCTGCGTCCACATACGAAGAGACATACCACCAGGTTCGCTTCGCCTACGATCGTCGTCGCGCCGCGCCCTGGAAGGCCATTGCCCGCTACCTGCAGCGCTGGATCGATCCCAATGCCAATTGCCTGGAACTTGGCGCGGGATACGGAGAGTTCTCGAAAGCGATTCGTGCCGCGCGTAAGTGGGCGCTGGATCAGAACCCTTCGCTGCCGGAATATTGGGGGCCTGAGATCACGCCCTTAATTCAGGATGCGCTCGCGCCGCTGCCAGTGGAGTCTTCTTCGGTTGGCACGGTTTTTGCATCGAACTTTTTTGAACACTTTACGCCGGAAGAAGGCCGCCAGATCCTCGGCGAGGCGCTGCGTGTGCTCAAGCCCGGCGGACGCTTCATCGCCGTGCAGCCAAATTTTCGCTTGGAGCCGCGCCGCTATTTCGACGACTACACGCACAAAACCATTTACACGGACGAAGGTTTTCGCGGATTCCTGGAATCGTCCGGTTTCCGAGTAGTGCATGCGGAGCCGCGCTTCACGCCGTTCACGATGAAATCGCGCTGGCCCACGGCAGAGTGGATGGTCGATCTGTACCTCGGCTTGCCGTATCGTCCTCTGGCCGGGCAGTTTCTGGTGATCGCGGAACCTCTTGCAGAAACCGCCCATACGCGGGGAGCCCGCTGATATGTGGCACGGCAAGAAGGTCGCGGTCATCTTTCCGACCTATAACGAGAAGGACTCCATCCGCGCGGCTGTTCTGAATTGTTTTCAGACCGGACTGGTCGACGAGATCATTGTCGTCAACAACAACGCGGCTGCAGGCACATCGGAAGAAGTCGCCGGCACGGGCGCTCGCGAAATCTTCGAATCGAAACAAGGCTACGGAAACGCACTGCTGTGCGGCATCGACAACACCGATGCCGATCTCATTATCTTTTCCGAGCCCGACGGCACATTTAGCGGACACGACGTCATCAAGCTCCTCGCGTATTCGGACGATGTGCCAGTGGTATTCGGCACACGCACCACACGCGAGTTTATTTGGCAGGGCGCCAACATGGGCAAATTCCTGCGCTGGGGAAATTGGGCTGTCGCGAAACTGACGGAACTGTTATTCAATACCAGCATGCAGTCGGACATGGGCTGCACCCAGAGATTACTGTCGCGCGAAGCGCTGCAGTGCATCCGTCCGCATCTGACCATCGGTGGATCGCACTTCGGCCCGCAAGTATTGCTCGAAGTGATCGAACATGGGATTCCGTTTGTCGAGATCCCCATGAACTATCGCGCGCGCGTCGGAGAATCCTCCGTCACGGGATCTCTTTGGAAGGCCTGGAAGCTCGGCTGGCGGATGATCTTTCTGGTGTTGGAATATCGCTTTGGATTTGTCGCGCGCGAACGTACGCGATGGACCGAAGCCCGTCCGCCTGCAATTCGAATTCGCCGGGAAGAATCGCATGACGCGATGTCCCTCGCCGCGGTGGTCAGTGCTGTGCAAGAACGGTCGCCGGCGCGCGCTGATAACTTCGATGCTCGGCACACAGCACACACGACGGAGTCTGAGCGCACCCAATCTGGGCAAAGGTAGGACACGGCGCAATCCGCAGTTCCTTGCGCGGCAGTCGACCCAACTTAGAGTCTTGCTCCTACGCTGCTCCGTTGCAGGACGTACGCTCACTTTCGGTGGCTGGTGGACGCAGGGACGACACTATTGAGTTGCAGCAACTCCCGCAGGCGGGCTTGTTGCCGGCGCTCCGCGAGCAAATCCGCCAAGGTGTGCTTGTTGAGTTCGGCGAGGAAAGAATCCAGCGCCTGTTTCAGGCGCGCCTTCAAGCCGCATGCGGAAACAATGGGACAGGTGTTGGTTTTCAGGTCAAAGCACTCCACCAGGCGCAAGTTCGGCTCCGCATGACGAACCACATCCCCTAAGCGAATCTTGCTGGGGTCCATCGCGAGGCGAACTCCACCCGATCTGCCGGGCGTTACGTGCAGGTAGCCGCGCTCTCCCAAGGTTTGCACCACGCGGACCAAGTGGTTCTTGGAGATCCCGTAGGCCGTGCTCATCTTCTGCGTGGAGGTCGTCTCGCCCGGGTGTGCTCCCAAATAAATCAGAACGCGCAGGGCGTAGTCGGCGTGCAAGCTCAGCTGCATCTGACTTGATTAAAACATGTGCGAGGCGTCATGCGGCGGACGGCAAGAACGCGTCCGTGTAGATATCGCGCATCGCCATGCCCGCCAGAAAAAGTTGTTGTTTCAGAGACCGCACGACGGACGGGTCACCACACACAAAGCCGCGCCAGCCGTCCAATTCGGAAAAGCGGCTCGCCACAACCTGGCCGATTTGGCCGATCTCGAAGGGTCCCGGCGCATCCGCCTGCAAGACGCACGCCGTATAGCTCATGTTGCCGTGCGCCGCGCTCATCGCGGCAAGTTCCTTCGCCAGATAGAGTCCTTCCGGCCGGGTGGCCCCGTGGAAAAGATGGATCGGGCCCCGGTGCCCCGATCTCAGGGCGTCCCGCACAATGCCATAAAGCGGCGCCAGTCCCGTGCCCGTTGCAATGAGCAGTATCGGCTGATCCTGCCGCCCAGGTACGTAAAAGCATTCTCCCGACGGTCCTTGCAATTGCACCTGCGCTCCGGTGCGAGCCCCTTCAAACAACCACCCGCTCATGCGCCCGTTGGGCACTCTCCGCACATGCAGCTCGATCTCTCGCTCTTCCGGGAGGTTGGCGATCGAATAGCTGCGCGCCAATCCATCATCGCGGAACAACGTGAGGTATTGGCCCGGGCGAAAGTCGAACGGCGCTTGGCATGCCAGATGAACCCGCACTACGTCGTGAGTCAAATGGTCCAGCGCCGTGATCGTCGCGGCAATTCGAATATCGCTTCCCCCGGGCTCGGCGATAAGGTCGCCCGTGGGATGGCACACGCACGCCAGGAAATATCCACGGGCTTTCCACGAATCCTTCAAGCCTGCTTGTGCCGAGGGCGGTACTTGTCCTTCCACGGAGCGCAAGAGGCAGGAACCGCAACTGCCCGCTTTGCACGCGTGAGCGACCGGCACTCCGTGCCGCAACAAGCCATCCAGCAGACTCTCGCCTTCTTTTAATTCGCAGGTGTGGGTTCCGTAGCGAACCGTGACCATTAGCGGTTTAGGACATCGTTCCGAGTCGATTCGGCGATGGCGGCAACTTGTTGGATCAGAGCTTCCTGCACGCCCATATCTCGAAGCGTACCGCCGAGCAATTCGATGATCGCATCGACGTGGGAGTCATTCAGTCCCCTGGCCACAAGGTGGGCGTGGCCCGTTCGCATGTCTTTTCCGGAATAGTTATGCGGACCGCCGAAGGCCATCGTGAGAAACGCTTTCTGTTTCGCGCGCTGACGATCCATGTCCACGGCGTCAAAGAAATGCGAGACCCGGTCATCCTTCAAGACCTTTCGGTAGAAGTTGTCCACGGCGGCTTCGACGGCTGCTTGGCCGCCCAGTTGATCGAAAAGAGTAGAATTGGCAGTAGGCAGAAAGATGCATTTAGAATGCATTGTTACGCTCGCGGAGTCAATACCTTTTTGTGTGCGGAAATTCCTAACCCCAGTGGAATATCCACCACCCGGTACTCCCGAGATACTGATCCGTCATAATCTTTCTCGCTGCTGCGCCCGTTGCTTTTTGGGGGCCGCCACGGCAAGCTGGAACATTTCAAAAAAGTAGTGAGCCGCGATGAGGGAGCAATCTTTCATGCTGTTGAATCCGCTGGTCCGCATGGGATACTGATTCTTCGGAGTCCTTTCCCAAGGAGAAGCGTATCGCAGCCGATTCACACAAGTACTTGATCGTCGCCATTGACGGGCCTGCGGGTGCCGGTAAGAGCACCATTGCGCGCTCGCTCGCCGACCGTCTGGGGATCACGTACATCGACACCGGCGCCATGTATCGCGCGGTGGCGCTGTGGGCGATCGAGGCGAACATCGATCTCGACGATCCGTTTCGATTGGAACAACTTGCCAAACAGGCGCGCGTGGAGTTTGCCGCGCCCGGCAATCAAGTCTTATTAAACGGCGAGGACGTGACGGCCAAAATCCGCGAGCCGCGCGTCTCTGACGCCGCATCGAAAGTGGCCGCTGTTCCGGGCGTCCGCCGGGCCATGCGCGACGAGCAACGCCGCATCGGCACGGGACAATCGTTAGTGATGGAAGGCCGTGACATCGGTACAGTCGTATTTCCCGATGCCCGCGTGAAAATTTATCTGGACGCGCATCCGGAAGCTCGCGCCCAGCGCCGCGCCGATGAAATCGGCGCAGATGTGGAAGAAATCGCCCGCGAGATGATGGAGCGCGACACGCGTGATCGCACGCGCGCCGAGGCTCCCTTGTCGCAGGCCCCCGATGCGGAGTATGTGGATTCCACAGGGCTGACGCTCGAACAGGTGGAGGACGCGATTCTCAAGATTATTCGCGCACGCACTAGTAACGGGAAGTCGGCTACCTAACGCAGCCTACAATCAACTACCGGGCATCCCAAGCGCCAGCCGGAGCTACATCTAGCAGCCCATCGCGACGAGATTGATATGATGTCCCCTCCTTTACAGTCGGGGTTCGGTGCTAATTTTGCGAATAGGCCGGTTTGTTTATCGTGTTCAGCACCGAACCGCGACCGTCAGGGAGCGGACAGAATGATAGCGTTTTCTTCGCGACGGGTCACCAGTTGTCCTAGCTTCTGGTTGTCTCTGGCGCAAGCCTTCCCGGAACGATAAAATAGAAAGAGTTGGTCTTGCCGGGCACCGGCGCGTTCTGCGCGCGGGACTTCGTGGGAGCAGGCGCATTCAAACTGGAAACGCCCTGCCGTTCATCCGGCCATCCGGCCGAAAGGATTCATTTTGAACAATTCGTTGAGCAATTCTAAAAACCTTCTGGTGATGAAGTTTGGCGGTACCAGCATGGGCTCCGCCGATCGCATCAAGGTGGCGGCAAAACTCACCACCGATCAGCATGCCAAGCGCCCCGTCGCGATCGTAGTTTCGGCCATGTCCAAGGTCACGGACCTTCTGCTCGATTCCATGAAGAAGGCGGAAGCGGGCGATGAAGCAGGGCTCGAAGCGAATTTGGCCGCGCTCACCGAAAAACACGAAACCTGTTGCAAGCAACTGCTGCCGGAAGCGGCGCAGAAAGCCGCGCTCGATGGCGTGCACACATTGATCGGCGAATTTTCCAAGATCGTCAAAGGTATGCTGCTGCTCGGCGAGCGTCCGCTTCCCGCGACCGACCGCGCCGTGGCCATCGGCGAACGTCTTTCGGCTCTCATGATTGCCGCTTATATTGAATCGCAGGGGACGCCCGCAGTGGCGGTAAACGCGGCGCAGGTGATCGCCACGGACATGGTCTTCGGTAACGCCACGCCGTTGATGGAGGAAACTCGCGAACGCGCGGCCAAGGTCATTGGACCGTTATTTGCGAAGAAAACGCTGCCTGTGGTGACAGGCTTCAACGCCTCGACGCTCGACGGACGTCCGACGACACTGGGTCGGGGAGGCTCCGATTTTTCGGCATCGATCTTGGCCGCGGCGCTCGATGCGGAAGAGCTGTGGATCTGGACCGACGTGGATGGGATCATGACGGCGGATCCGCGCCTGGTTCCCGATGCACGCGTGCTGGACGAAATCACGTATGCGGAAGCCGCGGAGCTTGCGTACGCTGGAGCAAAAGTATTGCATCCGCGGACGCTGGCGCCGCTGGTCGAAAAAGGCATCCCGGTGTGGAGCAAGAACAGTTTCGCGCCCGAAAAACCGGGTACGCGCATTGTCCCGCAGATTCACGCCGAAGGCGGACCGCACGCGGTGACGTCGATGAAGGATGTCGCGCTGGTTTCCATTGAACCGATCGGCTCAACGATCAGCGGCGCGCGTTTGATGGCGGAAGCGTTGCACGCTCTGGATGCGGCGGATGTCGAACTGCTCGCTATTACAAGCTCCAGCTATCGCCAGAATTTCTGCTTCCTGATCAAGCTCTCGGAGCTAGATCGCGCGTTGAAGCAGTTGCAGGAAGAGTTCGCCATCGAGCTCGCTCATGGTTATGTGAAGGCGCCCGAGGTGGATACGGAAGTTGGCTTGCTTGCCGTGGTTGGTGAGGGCATGCGCGGCACGGCTGGCTTGGCGGGGCGCATTTTCACGGCGATTTCGCGCGAGAACATCAACATCATCGCGATTGCGCAAGGCTCCAGCGAATTGACCATCGCGATTGCGGTGCGCCGCAGTGGGCTCGAAAACGCGGTGCGCGCCGTTCACCAGGAATGCGGCTTGTCCGGAAAGTAAAAGCCGGTCTCTACAAGATCCCGTACTGGATGCAGGTTCGGTCGAAAAATCCGTCGGTCATGCCGGCGATGTAATCGCACACCTGGAAATGCAGGGGCTGTTCGGCCGATTCTTCACGATAGTTGGAGGGAAGCCAATCCGGATGGCTCATCAGGAGCTGGAACAGCTGCGCGATGCGCGCTGCTGCGTTGCGCCGGCTGGCGTTGAGTTGGTCGGATTCATACACGCGAGCCCGCAGGAAGCGTTTGAGCTCACCGGCCCCCTGCGCGGTTTCTGGCGTAAATCGCACAAGCCGTGAGGATGCGGCTCGCACGTCGTCGACCGAACCAAGGGGTGCTGCGGCCGCGACTGTTCCATCCACCAGTCCCGATACCAGCCAGTTAATGAGAGAGCGCACCGTCTCGTGAATGCGAACCCGTTCGCTGGCGCCCGGGAAGTGGCCCGTGACGTCTTCGAAGAATTCGCCGAACTTGGCGACGTTGGCGCTGGCGTCGTCCACGGTCACTAATCCGGCGTAGTAGGCATCGTCCAGATCGGCTGTGTCGTAGGCGATCTCATCGCACATGTCGATCAATTGGGCCTCGAGCGGCGGCCGCAGACCAGGAAGATATTCGTCGAGCTCGGGGATCTCGCCGGGCGCAAAATCGCGCGAGTGTTTGACCATGCCTTCGCGAACTTCAAACGTCAGGTTGAGGCCGGGGAACCGCGCATAGCTGTTTTCAAAAGACTCCACGATGCGCAGCGCGTGCAAGTTGTGGTCGAAGCGCGCGCCGAACGGACGCATCAGTTGGTCCAGTTCCGCTTCGCCAGAATGGGCGAAGGGCGGATGCCCGATATCATGCCCCAGCGCCAGCGCCTCCGTGAGATCTTCATCCAGACCCAGGACGCTGGCGACGGTCCGCGCAATCTGCGAAACCTCGATCGTGTGCGTCAGACGGTTGCGGAAGTGGTCGGAGAGCCCGGCGGCAAAGACTTGCGTCTTATTCTCCAGACGGCGAAACGCCCGGGCATGCACGATGCGGTCGCGATCGCGCTGGAAAGGGTTTCGATAAGGATGCGGAAGTTCGGGATAACGACGCCCACGGCCCTGCTCCACGGGAAAGCGGAGATGAGCGAGCGGGCGCAGTGGAATCACCAGCTTTCCAGGAAACGCTACTACTTCTTGTTTAAGACGCCGTTCTTCGTGAGACCGGGGTTCGCCTGGTCAATATTGCCGTATTCGGTTACCGCTACGCGGCTCACGGGCTGGCGGGACGAGGTCCGCAAAGGATCCAGGAGCTTTAACGCGCCTGCCGGATCTGTTTTGCCCATCGCCTGTGCCAAGTCAAGCGTTGCAGCTTCCTTCGATACGGTCAAGGTTGGGGAGTCCGCCAAATCCTTCAGGATCTTCTGGGCGTCGGCAGTCTTTCCTTCAGCCATTAAGACACGCGCCAGTGAGGAACGCGCGAGCGCAGCATACGCATTGGGTCCGGAATCGGCCACTTCGCGAAAACGTTTTTCGGCTTCGGCCAGATTGCCCTTGTCGACGGCATCGCTGGCGAGCGCGAACGAGCCAAAAGCGCCCTCCTGCGTGCCAGAATACTTCGTGGCAAGATCCGTGAAGGCCTTCACGCGGGCTTTGTCTTTGTCGGCCGGGGTGTCGTAATGCATGATGGAGGGCGGCGCACCGGGTCCGACCGCCCCCTCGTCAATCTGAAGGGCCTGCGCGAGCGCTTCCTGGCGAGCCTCAGCCTGGGAGCGCTGGTAAATAACCCCGCCAATCGCGATGACGACGACGGCCGCAGCAATCGCGCCGTAGCGGATCACTTCAGCCTTGTGCACGGAAGCCCAGTCGAAAATATCGAAGACTTCCTCGGCGAACTTGTCGCCTTTCAATTCCTTGCGGGTAGCGCTATCCACGTGAAACTCCTCAGAAAAACTGCGATTTTCAGTGTAGCACGCCGCATCCGATGGCACCAATGAGGACCGGGAGCAGACCTGAAAGGGCAAAGACGCGTGTTGCGGCCTTTGCGGTCCGGCTAACGCGGCACCTGGGCGGTCGTTTCCACCGCCTGAATAAATGTGACAGCCTCGATAGGCTTGTTGATGAAGGTGTCCATGCCGGCGGCCAGGCAGCGCTCGCGATCTCCGCGCATGGTATGAGCGGTGAGCGCGATGATCGGCGTGTGTATGCCCTGCGCGCCTTCCCTCTTGCGGATGTGCTTGGTTGTTTCCACGCCGTCCATGTCTGGCATTTGGACGTCCATTAATATGATGTCGAATGCTTTCTGCTCGGCGAGCGCCACGGCTTGCCGCCCCGTGCCGGCAATTTCGACGGTATGGCCGCGCTTTTCCAGTAAACGCTTGACCAGGCGTTGATTGGCGGGATTGTCCTCGGCGAGCAGTATATGCAACTCGCGCTTCGGCTCATGGGGAGTTGTTCCTACTGCCGTCAACATATTCTGGAGGCTAAGGCTGTTGGTGACGGGGTTCGCCGCCGAAGCGCCAGCCGCGCTGTGGGCGAATTTCGACGTGAAATGGAACGTGCTGCCTTGGCCTTCCACACTTTCCACCCAGATTCGCCCCCCCATCATCTCCACCAGCCGGGAACAGATCGTCAGGCCTAGCCCAGTTCCACCGTATTTGCGAGTGGTGGAACCGTCGGCTTGCCGGAATGCTTCGAAAATAACTTTTTGTTTGGAGGCGGGCACTCCAATGCCGGTATCTCGCAGGGCGAACTCCAGCATGGTTTCGCGTGCGTCCTTTGATATCGGGGATGATATCGGGAATGATGCAGGGGATGATACCAGGGACACCGTCAGTTCAATTTCCCCTTCGGAGGTGAATTTGATGGCATTGCCCAGCAGGTTCATAAGCACCTGACGGAGGCGGTGAGGGTCTCCCAGGACCAACTCCGGAATGTTGTCGTCGATCTTGACGCTGAACTTGATGCCGCGTTTTTCAATCCCGAGCCGCACCATCTTGGCGGTTTCGTTGGTGCATTGACGGGGAGAAAATTCAATCGGATTCAGATCGAAGCCGCCTGCTTCGATTTTTGAAAAATCCAGGACGTCATTCAGTAGCTCCAGCAGCGAATGCGCGGACAGGCGCGTCATTTCCATGTATTCGCGCTGCTCGGCGGTGAGGTCTGTGCTCAGTGCCAGATCCGTCATGCCTATGACGCCATTCATCGGCGTGCGGATCTCATGACTCATGTTGGCCAGGAATTCGCTCTTGAGCCGGCTGGTTTGGCGGGCTTCGTCCAGCAATTGCTCGATTTCCCGATTCTGCCGCTGGACGACCGCGTTCTCGCGCTCCGTGCGAGCCTTTTCTTCCAGCACGCGCTGCTTTTCCTGCGAGAGCTGGATCGTCCGTTCGGCGACGGCGAGTTCCAGGCGCATACGTTCGTCTTCCAGGCGGTACGTGCGGCGTATCCAAATTAAACGCCCTAAGCCGATAGTCCCCAGGACCGTCGCGAAGCGGAACCACCAGGTTTGCCACCATGGCGTGAGGATCCCGAAGCTGACGCGGGCCGGTTCTACGCTCCACAGCCCTTGCGCATTGCGAGCTTCCACCTGGAGCGTGTATTTTCCGGGAGGGAGGTTGGGATAGTTCAGCTCCCGCTCCGTGGTTTCGATCCATTCGGGGGATAGGTTCGCTACGCGGTAGCGAAAACGCACGGTGGACTCTTGCAGGAAGGTGAGCGCGGCGTAGCGCACCTGCAGCGAATTGCGCCGGTACGGCACGGATTTTTCGATCCCCGGTTCCAGCGATTCGCCGCCCAACTTCACGGACGTAAAGACTACCGGCGGAGGCACGTTCTTCGGCGCCAAGGACGAAGGTAGATAGCGCGAAAGGCCACGGCTGGTCCCCATCCACACGCTTCCATCGGCGTCCGCATAAAACGCATTGGTGTTGGCATCGTCCCAGATCAGGCCATCGGCCCTGCCGTAATGGGTCCAAGTGGCGCCGTCAAAACGATCGGTACCGCGATCCGTACCAACCCACAGCAGCCCCTTGTTGTCGAACCCGAGGAACAGCACTTTGTCGGAATGCAGGCCATTGCTGATGTTGTACTGTGCGGCGCGAACGACGTCGTCCTTCCCTCGCCCTTCCTTGCCGAGCGTGAGACGTGTGACGCCGAGCGCGTCGCGATAGCCGATCCACAGCGAGCCATCTGCGCCTTCGGCAATGTGCGAGACCGTGTTTGATTGGAGGCCTTGCTTCTGTGTGTAGCGTCTCCACGTCCCTTCGCCGGTTTGGAGCAGCAGGCCATCGTCGCTCGCTGCCCATATGCGGCCCTGCCGATCCTGGATCACGGAGAGAAACTCCGCATTTTCCAGGGGCGTCTGCCGTTCAAAATGGGCGGGACGGCCAAAAGGTATAGGCGATGCGCTGCGAAACAATCCGAACTGTGAGGCGATCCAGATGCGGTCCGTGCGGTCGACGAAAACTGACTGGATCCCGTTTTCCGGCACGCCCTCGGGCGATCCAATATGCCGCACTTGCGACGTCTTGGGATTCAATTGCAGCAGGCCCCCGGGTTGTCCCCCAATCCATAAAGATCCGTCGGGGCCTGAGGCTAACGAGCGCACCATCTCCACGTCGGGAAGTTTCAACTGACGCCATGCGATGGTGCCCGAGTTTGCAGGCTCCTCGCCCGCCGACTTCTCGGGAGACTCTACTTTTGATTTTTCGGAAGACAGGCCGGCTGGTTTTTCGATGGACCGGCCTGCCGGTTTTTCGTAAGAATAATTCAGGCCGAACTGTGTACCCACCCACAGGCGCCCCGTGGTGTCACGCGTGATGGACCAAATCGACTCACGGCTCAAGCCTTCGCCCGTTGTCCAGCCCTGCCACTCGGCATAGCCCAGCCAGCGCGCGAGCCCCGAGCCCAGGAGCCCGATCCAGATGGAGCCTTCACGATCCTGCAAAACGCCGGAGATGTCGTTGGTCGTGAGACCCATATCGGCATCCACCAATTCCCATCCATTGCGGCTGGGCCGGGCGAGTCCCCGATACGTCGGAACCAGGAGTTTGCCGACTGGATCCAGCGCCAGCGTCGGGTAGGTGTTGTTCGATTCCGGCACGCCTGCTTGCAATTCGAATCTGTCGGATCCGGCGGGGCGTTCGTAAAGATGCGTGGAGCTGCGTAACCACAGGTTGCCGTCGAGGTCCCCGATAATGGCGTCCCAGCGATCGGGCGGCAAGCCATGATCTACACCCACCTCGCGCGCGCGGCCATGATCCAGAACGCATACGCTCGAGCCGCACCCGTACCAAATCGATCCGGAAGCGCCTGTGTAAACGCTGAAT
>CAITIX010000391.1 GCA_903892565.1 uncultured Acidobacteriia bacterium | reverse complement strand
GTCGCCTGAGTCCCCAGCTCGCCGCGATGGCGATTCAGCACGCCTTGAATAAAGAAGTTCCCACCGACGAAGGTGTGGCGCGAGAATCCCGGGCGCGGCTCGCCAAAGACGCTGGTAATCGGAACGTCTTCCTGCACGACGGGCATGTGGCACGCCTGGCAACTCTTCGTGTCTTTGTATTCGCTATGCAGCCATTCCTGATAGGGCACCTGCTCGGGCAACTGGCCGATCACCTTGCCCGTTGAATCGAGCGCCTGGGTCAGCAACGTGTGACAGGTGGCGCAGAGCTCCGACGAGCGGATCTGCTTGCCTTCCTGAGGCTCAAACTTGACGGACGTCTTCATGATGGTCGTGTGGCCCTTGTCGACCTCAAACGGCCCGTATTCGTGACGCTGGCCCTTGGGCGTCTTTTCATCGATCTTGAAACCGCCCACGTAGCTGGAGGGCGTGCCCAAACCTTCCTGCGTAATCTGATGGCACACGGAACAGGAAATGCCATCGTCCGCCAGCCGGTCGGACAGCTTATCGAGATTCGGCGGCAAGTGTGCGAAGGGCGAATCTTCCCCGCCCGCGAGCTTTGCCTCATAGCGCATCATCGGCATGTGGCAAATGGTGCACTCGTCGTTGATCAGCTTCGCCTGCGTCGGATGGTCGGTGAGCTCGCGGCGAACACCCGCCATCCAGTAAGGATCGCGCGCGCCGTTGCCCATCATGGAAGTGCGCCAGTTCACGCCGATGGAAATATCTTCGCCGGTCGAAGTTTTGATGTTGTTGTGGCAGGCCACGCAGCGATCCGAAGTTTGGAAGTGCGTGCCGTAGCCCTTCACCTTCGATAGATCCTTGGGTGGCGGCTCCGCTTTTTGCTGCGATTTCGCTTGCGGTAAGACCTGCGGTAAGAAAAGAAGCGCGGAGCCTACGGCCAATCCGAAAACGATTCCTGTTAGTTTACGCATGTGGCTCTCCCTTACCATCCCTCGTTCAATTTGCCGTCCACATAGTCCCACAGGATGTAGAACATCAGCTGCTTCGGCCGATCCACCGTATTGTTTACGGGGATGCGCAATCCAACCCCTCCCAAAACGTGCAGCCGCTTGCTCATCGGAATTTGGATTTGCGGCACGATGTCCCAGTTGTTCTTCGCGCCACTCACCAAATCGCGATCATAGACAAATTCCGCCATGGGCGACCATCGCCGCCCCAGCCCACCATCGGTCGCGAATGTTTTTCCAAGCGCCGTGCGCAGGTAATACGCGCGAGGAAGAACATCCGTGTGTGTAGGCAATTCGAACCCCGTGTGGATTTGCACAAACGCATCGGCCGGGAAGCGTTGGCCGAATGCCGCGGACGTTTCAAACACGGTGGACCCGCCGCCCGTGCCCTTCGTTGTGTCGCCCGTGGGAGCGGTCACTTCGCCCAGCAAGCTGAGGATCGATCCGGATTTTAGGCTGCTGAACAGGTTGTGCTTGTAGCCGATCAGCACGTCGCCGAAACCCGATTGCCAGGACCCGGAATCGTGCGTGAAGTTGTAAGGAACCATCGCTTCCAGCTGTCCGCGCGCTCCAATGCGCTTCTCATACACAACGGCCGATCCTACGCCTGGAGCTCCGTGGGCGTTGACCGTAGCGGTCACCACCGTTTCATTCTCGGGAAACGCTTTTTCGGTGATCAGGGCACGCGGGAAGTTTAAGTCGCCGCGCGGCCACTTCGCGTCATCGGCGCACAACGTCCGCATATAAGCAATGACTTTGTCGATCTGTTGCGCGGTCAGCAACTCCTTGAACGACGGCATGATCTCGGAAAAGGCCCGAGCGTGCCCTCCGTTAGTGATGCTGGCGCGCCATTGCACGTCCGGTTCCGGCGTGGCGCCTGGACAATCCGCGAAATCCGGAAAGGTCGCCGGCTTCTCGAATCCGGTAAGGGACTGAGGCTGGCCCTTGCCATCCTGTCCATGACAGGAGACACAACCGGCTTCGTAAATCTCTTTCCCTGTGTCGAGCTTCAATTTGCTGGGCGTCTGTCCAACTAACCCAATCAGGGGATAAAACAGAAAAAAAGCACTGGCGCAAATGCTCAGTCGAATCAGTCTGTGGGGCATAAAAAGGGGGTCGTAAAAAGTTAGCTTAACAGATGGAAGCTGAAATGCCGTAGTGCAGCGGTCACAATTCGGATAGTG
>CAITIX010000390.1 GCA_903892565.1 uncultured Acidobacteriia bacterium | reverse complement strand
CTGGGAGTTTCCGAGCGGCGCGGTGCTAACGGCCCTGATCGTGGCGATGGTGCTGCGGGCGCAGGAACCGTGGTACGTCACTGCCATCACGTCGGTGGTCGCGGTTCTCAGCAAGTACGTATTCCGTATCCGGACAGCGAACATGTTTAATCCGGCGGCGCTGGCGATTGTCGCTACGTTCTATGTGTTCCACACGGGACAAAGTTGGTGGGGCGCGTTGACCGAGGTTGCGCCGCTCGCGCAAGTACTGCTGGTCGCAGGCGGCATTTTCATCGTCGACAGAGTCAATAAGATGCCGCTGGTGCTGACGTTTCTCGGAACGTACTTCCTACTGTTTACGGTGACCGCGTTTGTGAGCGACCCGCAAATCGTCTCCGAAGTGTTTCGGCCTCCCGATCTCGAGGCAGTATTGTTCTTCGCGTTCATCATCCTGACCGATCCGCCGACGTCGCCCGCAAAATATCCTGATCAGATCGTGTACGGAGTGATCGTCGCGGCCGTCAGCTACGCCGTTTTTCAATGGTGGGGCGTGGTTTACTATCTATTGGCGGGAGTGCTAGTGGGCAACCTGTGGGAGGCTTGGCGCCGGGCAAGCCGGCGATCCGGCTACACGTTTCCGATCGGCATGGGCGCGTTCGTGCGTGAGATTGGTCCGCGGGCAAATTGAGCGTCCTGACAATTCAAGATACAGTGAGCACTCTCGTTCCCTGAAACTACGGACAACGCAGTTCGGCGATTCACGCAAGACCACGCTCATTTCCGGCCGTCACATTTCGCTGTAGCTCGTCGGTAAACTTTTTAAGCACGATCAGATGATTCTGCGACTGCTGCGCTGAGGCGGGCGAATCACTTCTTCGGCTTCCACTCCGCGAGGAGTTTCTGGGCCTCGTCCAGCTGGGCGGGCGTCATCGTTTTTTGCAGATCATTGCGAGATTTTTCCGCGAATCGTTCGCCTTGGGATGCGGCCAGACTGAGCCACAGATAGGCGGCGACGGAATCCTTAGATGC
This sequence comes from uncultured Acidobacteriia bacterium, assembly GCA_903892565.1. Classification (GTDB taxonomy): domain Bacteria; phylum Acidobacteriota; class Terriglobia; order Bryobacterales; family Bryobacteraceae; genus Palsa-187. Next base: position 6,075 of record CAITIX010000390.1, on the reverse strand, counting down.
GCCATTGCCGTCGCGATACTTCAAGCCCAAGTTGTGTTGGGCGTCCCGATCGCCTTGGTCGGCGGCCTTCCGAAACCACGTAACGGCCGTGGCGGAATCTCTGCGCACACCTTCGCCAACATCATACATCCAGCCGAGCCAAAATTGAGCGTCCGCGAGGCCCTGTTCCGCAGCCTTCGTAAACAACTGCACGGCGAAGAGGGAGTTTTGGGGAACCACCCAACCGTCGTGATACAGCCAGCCCAGGTTCAGTTGCGCCTCGGCGTTGCCCGCTTCCGCAAGCGCTGTCAAATGTTCAAACGCCACGGGATTACCATCCGTCGCCATCTCGTAAAGCCGGGCTGGCGGAAGCTCGAGCTGTGCCTGCGCCCATCCGAACGCGGTTACCAACAGCAGGCTTAGAGTGCAAAATCGATTCATCTTCGTTCACCAGCCTAGTCCAATGGCAGACCGTGTTCAACCATCGGATCGTCAAGCCTCTCCCGGATCACCTGCGTTCACTCTCCTGACCGGCGCGGACGCGAAGTGGGGGAGTAGGGAGCAAGCGCATCACACTCGCCCCGCTGGCACACAGCGCGGCCAACTTGGGACGGCTGCTGGGCTTGACGAGCTTCACGGGAATGGTGGAGATCGCCATGAATCCGTACCGTGCCGCCATCATCGACCGGATGCGCCAGTCGCGCTGATTGCCGCTGACCCACGATTTAAGCGATGCACGACCCGCGACTGTAGTGATTCCGATTTGATCGCATGATGGTGCTGCTCAACTCCAGCCGCGGCGTCCTACTTTAGTTCGACGATATACATGATCCAAGTGCTGGATCGTTTGGCTAGCGTGAACCGAGCGGTTTGCGAACCAGAGCTCGCGCTGAGAATCTCCTCTTGCGCATCCGCGTGGCTACCATCGGCCTGAATCAAGCAATCAGTCCGCGACCATGGGTAACGGCCTCAAGACGGGGACTTTTGTGGGGATGTCCTTTCACAATGCTGCGTAATGGGGCGCGGTGTGAGACTCCGCGGCGGCGATCTTGTCGTTTCGAGTCGCGCCACACGGAGTCGCGCGATACTTAGAATTCGTGAAGCAAGACAAACCCCGCATCTGGATCTCGCGATTCCTTCGATGGGCGCTGGCGCTCCTCGCGTTTCTGTACCTGTTTTGGACGCTCTCGCTCGTCGCGCTTCGCTTCGTGAATCCACCAACCACCGGCCTTCAGATGCAGCGCTTCGTGGAAGCGAAATTATCCGGTCGTCCTTACCATAAACGCTACAAATTCACGCCGCTCCCACAGATTTCGCCGAACTTGGTGCACGCCGTGATCGCCGCCGAGGACGGCCGCTTTTACCAGCACCACGGAATCGACTGGGCGGAGGTAGAAAAGGTCGCGCAGCAGGGTACCGAAACGGGTACGATTCCGCGCGGCGCCTCCACCATCACGCAGCAGCTGGTCAAGAATTTGTTCTTCACCACGCACCGCAATCCGGTGCGGAAAGCATTCGAGTATACGCTCGCTCCCTTGGCGGATCGCATCCTGGGCAAGCGCCGCATACTGGAGCTCTATCTGAATGTGGTCGAATGGGGACCCGGCGTCTACGGCGCGCAAGCCGCGGCGGAATACCATTACCACGCCGCACCAGCGCAGCTCGATCGCGACCAGGCTGCGAGACTCGCCGCATGCTTACCCGCTCCGCGCCGCCGCAGACCCGCGTTTATGAATCAATACAGTGCCGCCATACTCGAACGGATGCGTCAGACGGGCTGGTAGCAGCGGACCCATGATTCAAGAGATCCACAACTCGAATCTGTCGTGATCGGGATCGCTCCTTACGGCTATGACGAGGCTTCCGATCATGGCACGCGTCTGACCACGAGAGCCTACGTAGCGGCGGAGCCATCACGCTTTGGTCGATGCCGATGATCGCCAAATCTGCCTTTTGGCCTATGGCACAGGCAGCGTGTTCGCGGGCAGATCTCCCGGCGGCAAGGAAGAAAACACCGGGAACGCCTCGGCATTCAGCGACAGGCTGATGATGGGAAGCGGGCTCGTGATTTGCACTAATCCCGTGAAGCTGGTGAGGCGCAGCAAAGGCCCAAGATTGGCCGATCCGTGACCGAGGGGCCCGACCGTGATCGTGGTCGCGGCCAGTTGATTCCCGGAGGAGTCGAACACGACGAAGGAAATCGGCGCGGAGGTATTGCTCGTGTTCGCATAGGCGACGCCCGTCGCGGTCTGCGCGAAAGTTACGAAGATCGTATCCGTGGAGGTCTCCGCGTTCACGCTGGCCTCACTCACGGCGGTCCCGGATTGATAGAGACGATAAAGCAGGCTGGCCTGGACGGGCCCATTGCAGGATGCCTTGGCCCAGCCCTGCGTCACGGTCGCCGTTAAGCTCGCATTGGTTTGGTCGTGAACCGAGCCGCCGGGCTGAAGAAGATCGGTTCGAGTGGAAACGTTCCCCAGGGCAAACGGAATCGAAAGCGGGTTGCCATCGTCTCCATAGAAACTGGTGGTACAGGTCACCGGCAAGGATCCGTAATTGATATAAGTGAGCGTGGTTTGGAAGCCGCCGGCAAAGGCAAGGTCCGAGAAATAATACGTCTGCGCGCCGGTGGGCGGAGTCGCAGGCAGGTCGCCCGGCGGCAGCGACGAGAATACCGGGAAAGCCTCGGCATTCAACGCCAGACTGATAATCGGAATGTTGGATGTGATGACGACCGAGCCGCTGAAACTAGCCAGGCTCAGCAGCGGGCCGATGTTGGCCGCGCCGTGCGCTAGCGGTCCCAGAGTTTTGGTCGCACTCCCCAGGAACCCGCCCGCGGCGTTGTAGGCAGTGAAGGTGAGCGTCGCGGTCTGTGTCGTGGAAGGATTTCCGTAAGCCACGCCCGTGGCGGTCTGCGCAAACGTCACGAACTTGTTCGTCGGAGCGGTCTCCGCGTTCACGCTGGCCTCGCCAACGGCTGTCCCCGCAGCGTTGTACAAGCGATAGAGCAGGCTGGCCTCAACCGGGCCGCTGCAGGTCGATACCGCCCATCCTTGCGCGACAGTCGCGGAAAGATTCGCGTTGGTTTGTTTGTGGATCGAGGCGCCGGGCGCAAGCACGTCGGCACGCGTGGCTGCAGTCACATCGCTGAACGGAATCGTGAGCGGTTGCCCGTTGTCGCTATAGAAGTTTGTATTGCAGGTGACGGACGTTTGCCCGTAGTTGATGAGAGTGAGCGTGGTTTGAAAGCCACCGGCGAACGCCAAATCGTAAAAATAATACGTGTAGGTTGGCTTGGCGTTGGTGTTGAAGGTGCCCGAACCAGTGGACGTAAAATTGATGGTCCCCCCGGCGCCGAGAGACTCCGTCACAACGAACGAGAACGTCCCGGTCGTGCCCGCGAACTTTCCGGTTCCGCTTGTGACGGTTGCCGTGCCCGTAATCGTCGCGAAATTCGAGGTGGCCGTCGATTGCGCACTGAACGTGCTGCCGTCGCTAAACGTAACCGTAAACAAGACGGCGTACCCGGATGCTCCTGCGCCGCCCGTAACGTTGATGCTCGTGGGCCCGTATGGATTGAACGCACCGGTGCCGGTAAGCGAAAAATTATTTCCGGTGCCCGTGCCGGTGCCGGTGAACGTGAAAGAAATGGGAGTTTGGGCACTCGCCGAATTGAAAGAGCCCGGAATCAGGGCGAAGGTGAAAAAGAATAGACCGATCCACGCCAGTAATTTCATGGGTACCACTCCTCCATTGGCTAGGTGGCTCGAGTATAACAGGCTTCAACTTTTCACACTATATATTTCGCGGGATGGCAAACTTCGGCTCGCTGCACCCATGCCGTGGCGACGGCTCGCAAACCTGTTCACGTCCTTGCCACGCGAATGCAAAGAACTGCCAGATGAAAGCTGGCTCTACTTACCGACAATGTGCGTGAACGGGATGCGTTCCGCTCAGCCCACCCTGTTCGCCGGACTTCCGAAGTAAAATGCTTTCGGCGCTCCGTCATCCCAGCCGACATTGCAATGCGGCACCGACCAACGCTCCACTTTGCGCGGTTCCAGCACGGGCTTGCCGAGCGCAGGGCACGACAAGCAGTAACTGCCTTCGTGCGTGCCGATCCAAATGAGATTGCGGTCCCATTCGACGAAAACGTTTTCCGTGGAACCGCGCCACCAGCTCTCGTAATTTTCAATCTCCCCTTCGTGCGGCGGAACGAAATAGGCGATCTCCTTGGGCGCTGTGGGGTCCGAAATATCGAACACACGCACGCCCGCGTTGAACCACGTCATCACCATAATCTCCGGACGGGCTTTCCCGGGAGCAATCCAGCATTGCGTGTTGTGCGATCCAAAGCGGCCGCGCGAAAAACAGAAATCGCTGTAAGGAGCCTCGGGCGGCGCCGCGGGACGAGGGAACAAGCCAATGATTTTCGGATTCCTGGGATCCTTTACGTCGACCACGTAGGGCGTGTGATAGGCTTCGCGGCAATCGGCTTCGAGTGCCTCGGGAGCAGCCACGATGATATTTGCAAGGCGCGGATGCGCCGGATCGGACGTGACGGGATAGCAAGTATGGAAAGGGATCGTGCCCATCTGATCGAATTCCCACTGCACGTGGCCGACTGGTTTTGGTTTCGTGATGTCGCTGAGATCCATCACATACATACCGAAGGCGCCGAAGCCTCCGTAGCCAAGCTTGCCGCCATCCTCGACCCGTTGGGGAACGCTGAGCGCGCCATGATTGCCGGTCCACGAGGTTTTGTCACCAGCAAAACGATACTTCTTGTACTCGGCTTCTTCGCCGTAGCGCTGCCCGGGCACCCACCAGCGCGAAACCTCCTTGACATTGGAGGGGTCTGACATATCGACGATCATGATCGCGTTGCTATACGGCCGCTGGTGATTTTCCAGCCGCAACTGATCGTCCCAGCCGCAGTCGAGATAGGCGTACTTGCCGCCGTCGTAAAAGTTGTGGTGCGTGCCGTTTCCTTTTTCGCCGGTGTTGAACTCCTGCAGCAGAACGGGCTTCAGAGGATCGGTGATGTCGTAATTCCGGATCCCGCGCAGTCCTTTATACCCGGTGGACTTTTCACGGAGTTCCTTGTCATACGCGCCGTTTGGAAACTGAGGCGTTGCCGACGTGAGAGGCGCCGCGGCCGTGCACATCATGATCCACTTCTTAAGGTTCTTGTTGTAAACAACCGCTCCGCCGCCGCGCACCACACCCTTGTTGATCACCACCGGAGTCTTGGGATTGCTGATATCGACGAAGCCACCGTTGGCGGGCAGCATGCGCTGTTTGCCTCTGGCCCACATCGCCATGAGAGGCTCGCCGCCCGCGATTGTGGATCCGGGAAGGTGAGCAATGACCTCCATGTTGTGCGCGTACGATTTCTTGTCGAGGGTATCGAGCGCTCCCAGGGCCAGCGGGAACGGCGGCGTTCCTCCGCCCGGGATCAATCCTGTAACCTGTCCTCGGGCGGCGATTGCACCAGCAGCCGCGCCGGCCACTGCACCGGCGGCAGTCTTGAGAAATTGTCTGCGCTTACTGCCGCTCCCCTTGCGAACTCCGCTTCCATGGAAAGGCTTCATGTGGCACCTCGCTCCAACTCAGATTGAATCGCTGATCTCTGACTATCCTATGCCATTCTGGCAATCCGGTGGATGCTGCAAGAGCGAGTGCCTACTTGACCTCGCGCCGGGATTTCTGCCGCTTGAGCCGCCGGGCGCACCCCGCAAAGGAGCGCAACGTAGCCCCTGTAGCGTAGCTCCTGCTGCATGTCGGGCTCCAATAGAATAAACTCATTCCTGCAGGTGTCGGCGACCGGCTAATCCGCCGCCCATGAACTGCGCTAATGAGTGATGGAGAAGCAATGATAATTCCAGTGACAGAACGCCGATTGAATAAAGTCGCAACGAAATGGATCGCGCTCGCAGTGGCCGTGGTCGTGTGTCTGATGACGATTTCGCCCGCCGCTGCGCAGCAAGCGGCTGCGCCAACGAATGCGGCTGCGCCAACGAATGCGGCTGCGCCAACGAATGCGGCTGCGACAACGAATGCGGCTGCGCCAACAAATAACGCCAAGCCGCTCAT
>CAITIX010000389.1 GCA_903892565.1 uncultured Acidobacteriia bacterium | reverse complement strand
TCCGGCGAGTTCTCTTTCTCTCTTAAGAACCAAAACAAGAAAGCCCCCGTCGGCCAGCCGACGCAGCGCCAAAGGGGCGGTAGGCTAAACCGGACAGATCACGTGTGAATCAAACCGGACAGATTGACAAACTACGAACAGTTGGACGCGAAGTCTATGGACAAACGTTGTATCGTGTTTGATGTGTTTCGGGAAGCGAGGTGTGAAGTGAAGAATAAAGTGACGCTGATTCGTTTTTCTTCGACGGTGTTGGCCGTTGGACTTGGCCTGAGCGCTCTCATCCCGGCCACAGGACAAAACGGCGCGGAGCGCGCGAGGCTGGATCCCCCGGTGCCCACGGGGCCGCCCGTCAACGCAGCGCCGAATCCGTATCGCAAGATCGCGGATTGGTACCAGTGGCCGGAGGGCCGACTGAAGGGGTCGATCCCGGCAGTGGCCGTCGACAACAAGGATCATGTCTGGGCGATCGAGCGCTGCGGCATCAAAGGCTTCATCGCGGCGGCTTGTGCGAATTCGAAGCTCGATCCGATTTTCGAGTTCGATAAGAACGGGAAAATCCTGCACAACTGGGGCGGAGGGATGTTCGTGTTTCCGCATGGCATCGGCATCGATGCGGACGGCAATGTGTGGATCACCGACGGACAAGGCAAGGGCGGAAAAGGTCATCAGGTGTTCAAGTTTTCTCCCGAGGGCAAAGTGCTGATGACGCTCGGCAAGGCCGGCGTCGCCGGGCGCGATCACGACACATTCAACGAACCGAACGCCATTGCGTTTGCCCCGAACGGTGACATTTTCATCGGCGAAGGACACGGCGGAGACAAAGGCGATCGCATCATCAAGTTCACGAAAGACGGCAAATACATCAAGGAATGGGGCAAAAAGGGCGTTGGGCCCGGAGAGTTCGACATCATCCATGCGATGGTGTTCGACCGTCACGGGAGATTGCTGGTGGCGGATCGCAATAACAATCGCATCCAGATTTTCGATCAGGAGGGAACGTTTCTGCAGCAGTTGACGCAGTTCAGTCGCCCGAGTGGGATCGCCGTGAATAACAAGGACGTGATTTATGTTTCGGATTCTGAATCTGAGTCCGTTTCGCGCAATCACTTTGGATGGAAGCGAGGCATCCGCATCGGGAGTTTGAAGGATGGCAAGGTGACCGCATTTATCCCCGATCCTTCGGATACGACGGAGACCACGAGCGCGGCGGAAGGCATCGCGATCGATTCCAAGGGCGTGATCTATGGAGGTGAAGTGGTACCGAATGATTTGAAGAAATACGTGAAGCAGTAGGACCATTGAGGTCCATTTCTGACATACTAGCTAGTTGCATTACACAGGAGAACGCATGACCCGATCCAGATTTGCCGCAGTCCTTGTTGCCGGAACGATGCTGACGACGCAGGGATTTGCGCAGACCCCCACGATTCGCGTGCTCTGCTCGAACGGCATCCGTGCGGCGGTGGAGCAATTGATGCCCGATGCGGAGAAGGCCATCGGCCGCAAGATCTCGATTGAGTTCTCAGCTTCCACGGCGCTGAAGAAAGAAATCGACGGTGGCGCGGCGTTCGATCTCACGATTCTAACGCCCGGCATCATTGACGATTTGGCGAAGGCCGGGAAAGTGGTCGCAGGATCGCAGACCACGCTCGCGAGTTCCGATATCGGACTCGGCATGAAAGCGGGATCGCCCAAGGTCGATATCAGCACGCCGGATAAAATCAAAGCGCGGTTGCTCGCTGCGAAGTCCGTCACGTGGACCGACGGAGGCGCTGCGAGCGGCGCGACGATGGACATGCTCAAGGCACTCGGCATCGCGGACCAGATGAAGGCGAAGGGGCAGATTGTCTTGCAAAAGACGCCGGGCACGCCGGCGCTCAGCGTTGCCAAGGGCGAAAACGAGTTGATGGTCGGGCCGATTAGCGAGATCGGGACCGTAAAGGGAGTTGAAGTTCTCGGATTGTTCCCGAGGGAATTCCAGAAGCCGGTGGTGATGACGGCGGGCATCGGCGCACAAGCCAAGGATGCCCAAGGGGCGAAGGCTCTGATCGCATTCCTGACCAGCGCGAAAGCTGCCCCTGCTATGAAAGCCGCCGGGATGACGCCGGCATCCAAGTAATCAGGCTTGCGGGAACGTCTGCTGGTGCGCGGCTGGAGCCTCCGCACGAGCAGGTGGATTCGACCGATTCGCGATCACCATCGACTGCAGAATTTGCTCCGAAATATCTTTTATGGCGCTCGGCGAATGTGGCAGGAACAACGTGTTGGTACCGTCACTTTCACCGATGGATTTCAACGTGTCGAAATACTGCGTTACCAGGACCAGTTGCATCACTTCCGCCGCGGAAGCACCTTCGACTACCTTTTGAAATTCCTCGATGGAGTTTTGCAATCCTTCGATGATCGCTCGGCGCTCGTTTGCGATGCCTTGCCCTTGTAGCGCCTTGCTCTCTGCTTCGGCTTCGGCCTTTTTCACCACCAGAATCTTCTCTGCTTCGCCGCGAGCATTTGCAGCGACTTGTTCGCGCTGTGCGGCATTGATGTCGTTCATGGCGGACTTTACTTTCGCGTCGGGAACGATGTCGGTGACCAGCACGTTCACGATCTCATAGCCGAAGCCGGCCATGTCCGCGTCCAGTTCCTGCTTGACGGCCAGGGCGATGCTCGATTGGCTCGCGAAGACTTCGTCCAGCGTCATGCCGGGAACGTGCCCTAAAATGACCTGCTCGACGTAGGACTGAATCTGATTCGTCGGATTGGAGAGTTTGTAATACGCGTCGAACGCTTTTTCGGGGCGTACGCGATTTTGCACGGAGATGGGAATCGTTACAAAAACGTTGTCTTTTGTTTTTGTCTCCATCGTGAGCGTGATCTGATTCACGCGTAGACTCACGCGGCCTTCCACGGCTTCGAGGAACGGCTTCTTCCAGTTCAATCCGGGCTCAGCGACGCGCAGGAATTTTCCAAATCGCGTGATGATGGCGACTTCCGCCGTGTTCACGGTGAAGAAGCTCCCGAAGATCACAAACAGCACGATGAAGCCCAGGAAAACCATTGGGATCAGATAAAGTGCGTCCATTATTTATTCTCCAGTTCAGAAATAGCCAATATCACGGCGAACTTCACCTCTTACGGTATCCGAACGCGCGGAGCGGCGCTACCTTAAACGAAACCCCAGACGAAACGCCAGACGAAACACCAGACGAAAGACCCGAGAAAAAACAAATGCAGCCGGTTGACCGCGCAGAAATGTGTGTGTTAGTTTTAAGACTCCCTGAGGTGCTCGTCGTTAGAGGCGAGTGAAAAGGGAAGCGGGTGAGAATCCCGCACGGTCCCGCCACTGTAAGCAGCGAGCGGCCGGCGCATTGGGCCACTGTTCTTCGGAATGGGAAGGCAAGCCGGCGTAGCAAAGACCTGCAAGTCAGGAGACCTGCCTCGGGTGATTGTGCAGCGCTATGCTTCGGGCGAAAGCAGATCGTACGGCCGGCGTCCTCATCCGTGAGGCGTCTTCCGATCCTTCCTTCTTTCTCTTCGTCTTGAGTTCTGCGCGGCTTTTTATATTGAGGCCAGGACTCCTCGACGATGCTGACACTGATTCTCGGCGGCGCTAGAAGCGGCAAATCTCGACTCGCGCAGCGCATCGCCACCACGGGTGCAAGCGATGACGCTCGCGTCACCTATGTGGCGACTTACCATGCGGGCAACGATCCAGAGATGGCGGAACGCATCGCGCGTCTTCGAGCGAGCCGTCCCGAGTCGTGGAAGACCATCGAAGAGCCTGTAGAGCTGGCGGCCGCAGTCGAGGATGCGGCGCAAAACTCGGATGTGATTCTGGTCGATTGCCTGACGATCTGGCTGAGTAATCTTTTCTGGAAATATCGCGAGCTTCCGGCCCGCCACATCGAAGATGCCGTGCATACAGAAGTGGCGCGCATCGCGGCGCTGGCTGAGCAACGTCGCATCATCCTTGTGTCGAACGAGGTTGGCGCGGGCGTTGTTCCGGAGCACGCCGTGGCTCGCTCCTTCCGTGACACACAAGGCCTGCTCAATCAATGGGCCGCCGAGGCCGCCGACGAGGTGATTCTTACGGTGGCAGGTCTCCCTCTCTATCTGAAAACCGCTTCTGGGAACGGGCCACAATAATGACAAAATATGTTCTGACTTTCGTTTTATGCTTCGCTCTGCTGGCGACTGCGAGCGCGCAATCGGGCGCCTCTCTCGCGGGATCCGTGAAAGATCCGCAAGGACGTCCCGTTGCCGGTGCGACGATCGCAGTGGTGTCGCGTTCCGGCGCCGCGAGCACGACAACGACGAGTGATTCGTCCGGGAAATATCGATTGGAGCGTCTACCTGCGGGCGATTATCTGCTGCGCGCTACAGCTCGCGGTTTCGCATCGTTTCTGATCGACGATATTCATGTGAGCGCAGCGACTGCGGCAACACGCGACGTTGCGCTGCAAGTCGCCGGGATCCACGAACAAGTCGTGGTCACTGCATCCGGAACGCCGCAGATGTTTGACCAAGTCTCCAAGGCGACCACGGTGATCGATCAATCTGACGCAGATGCTCGCGATGCTACTGCGGTGTCCGATGTCGTTGCATTTGCACCTGGCGTACGCGCACAGCAACTCGGCGGCACCGGCGCTTTCACCACGATCCAGATTCGAGGTTCGCGCGATCAAGGCACAGCTTTGCTGGTGGATGGCTTGCGGCTCCGCGATGCTTCGGCCATACAGGGCGACGCAACGGGGTTGATCGACGATCTATTGTTCACAAACGCGGACCGCATCGAAGTGATGAATGGCGCAGGATCGTCACTCTACGGAACGAACGCTATTGGCGGAGTGATTAATGTCCTCACAAATGAAGGAGGCGGTCGAACGCGAGGTAATGTGCTTTTGGAAGGCGGATCTCTGGGTACGATGCGCGGGCGCGCACAAGTTGCGGGCGGAGCGCTCGCCGATCGCATCCAATACAGCGCGGGCGCCGTCGAGAGCTATGTCACGAGCGGCGTCGGCGGAGATACTCCGTTCCGTGACGCGAGCGCGCAAGGTCGCATCACCTTTCACCTCGCGCCATCCACGCGTTTGACCGCTCGGCTTCTCGGTGCGGATTCCTTTGGCAGAGTCCTCGGAAGTCCCGATGCGATTGGTGCAACCGCAGGTTTGGGAATCGTCAATGCGATTCCTCTTTCGTCCTCACTGGCAGCTCTGTATGCAAGCGGAACGCCGCTGTCAAAGCTTACTATCGGCAACGCGACCTTCATCCCGGCGCCGAATAATCCCGATTCGACGCGTGCTGGACGTTTTGTTGACGCGGCTCTCATCCTGAATGGACAGATTGCACCGACCCTGGATTACACACTCAGCTATCAGCTGGTTTCCAATGGACGGCGCTACAACGATGGGCCCGCCGGCGCTGACTTTCAGCCGTCCGGCAATACGCGTTCGGTCTACGACGGACGAATCCAGACTGCCGCGGGGCAACTCCACTATCAGGTGGCCCGGAATAATTTATTGACCGCAGGATATGAATTCGAGAAAGAGACTTTCGCGTACGACAACGCGGATACAAGCAATCCCTCCGCAGCCAGCGCCGTGAATGTGACGCAGCAGAGCCATAGCGCTTTTGCGCAGGATCAGGTACGATTGTTCGCCGATCGGCTGCAACTCTCCGCGGGATTCCGCGCGCAAGTGTTCGAGCTGAATACTCCGGCATTTTTTCCATTGAGCGCCGCGCCCTTTCAGTTAGCGACGTTCCCGTCTCTCACGCCGGCCTATACGGGCGATGCTTCGGCGGCTTACTTCTTCCGCGGCTCAGGAACGAAGCTGCGCGCCCACGCGGGTCGTGGATATCGCGCGCCTTCGCTCTACGAAAGATTTGGTGCTGGTTACAGCTCGTTTTACGGTTATTCGATTTACGGCGATCCGCGCCTCACGCCGGAACGATCGCTCAGCTTCGACTCCGGTATCGATCAAACGTTCTTTGCCGGACGCGTAAAAGCTTCGGCAACCTATTTCTATACGCTATTTCAGAATGCGGTCACTTTTAGTTCGTCGATCAACTCGGATCCCTTCGGGCGGTTCTTTGGATACGCCAACACGCGCGGCGGCATTTCGCGCGACATAGAAACCAGCGCTTCGGTCGCCCCAACACGTTCTCTCAAAGTCATCGCGGCCTACACGTACATCAAGGCCCAGGAACGCTCGCCGATCGTGGGCAATGTCCTGCAAAGCTTCGTGATTCCGAAAAATCAATTCTCGCTGCAAGTGGTGGAACAGGCGACGTCGCGATTGTCCTTCGTTGTAGATACGATCGATTCCAGCAGCTATCTCACGCCCATCTACGGCGCAAACGGCACCAAGGCCTATCAATTCGACGGATTGCATAAGATCAACGCGGGAGCCGGCTATCGAATTCCTCTGCGTGAGTATCATTCCGTTCGTTTCTTCGTTCGGGCGAATAATATTTTCGATCAATCCTACTTTGAAAACGGGTTTACAACGCCAGGCCGAACCGCTCTCGGCGGTCTACAATACGAGTTCTAGTGTGAAGCGGATTATCCCAATCGCGTTGGCATGCGGCTTACTGTTCGGAGCTGCATGCCGTGGCGCGGACCTTCCACAGCGCATCGTATCGTTGTCGCCAGACCTGACGGAGATGCTCTATGGTGTCGGTGCCTTCCCTCGCGTTGTTGCCGTATCCAGCTACGATACCTATCCGCCGGAGACCGCCAACCTTCCTCACTTGGGAAATTTGCAGAGTCCGAGTTTTGAGAAGCTCGCGGGTTTGCGGCCAGACCTTGTTGTCGTCACGAAAGTGCAAGCTCCGTTTCTGGTCGATGTATTGAAAGACCTGAAGCTTCGGGTCTTGACTATGCGCAATCAGTCGATTGCACAAATCTATGAATCCATCGCAACGCTCGGGCAGGCCACCGGGACCGACGCTGCGGCAACCCGACTGATAGCCACCACTCGTGCGGGTCTGACGCGCGTTTCAAGCATGACGCAGGGATCCACCAAGCCTCGTGTTGTCTTGATCGTCGATCGAACGCCTGGAACCCTGCGTGATTTATATGCCGCTACGGATGGCAGCTATCTTGCCGAAGTGGTCGCCATCGCGGGTGGGCGGATTGCTCTTCCGGCGACGGAAATCGGCTACCGCAAGCTGAGCAAGGAAGATCTGATCGTGATCGATCCAGATGTGATCCTTGATTTCAATCAGGCTCCGAACAGTCGCTTCGCCGGGAGCTACATGGACGCGTGGAGCGAAATGCCGGAATTGAAGGCGGTGCGGACGCATCGCGTCTACGACGTCAACGAAGATTTCGTCCCGCACGCTTCGCAGCGCGTGGTGCAGACAGCCGAGCTGTTCGCGAAGCGAATTCATCCCGAGATCAAATGATGTCGAAAGCTCCGTTTGAAATTCCTGCAAACGCGACCACAGGGCTGGAAGCCCGTGGGCTGAGCTTCGCGTATAAGCGCGGCACGCCTGTCGTGAACAATGTTGTAAATAATGTCACGCTTGCGGCCAGGCCCGGCACGATGACGGCGCTGATCGGATCTAATGGCTCTGGAAAATCCACCTTGATCCGCATGTTGGCGGGATTATTGCAGCCGCAATCCGGCAGCATTTTACTAGGAGGCGTTCCGTTCGAAACGTGGTCCGCGCGGTTGCGCGCTCGCGAGATCGCATACGTACCCCAGTCCACGGCGACAGCGTTTCCATTTCCCGTGCTCGACATAGTTTTAAGTGGACGCACGCCGCATACACTCAGGTTTCGGCTGGAAAGCGCGCAGGATCGCGAGATCGCCATGGAGGCTCTCGCTGCTGCGGGCGCGGCCCATCTAGCTACGCGCTCGTTCACGAGCCTCTCCGGAGGGGAGCGTCAAATGGTGATCCTGGCCCGCGCGCTGGCGCAGGAGCCAAAACTGCTCTTGCTCGATGAACCATCTTCGTCGCTCGATTTAACGCATCGCGCCACGTTGATTCGAACGCTCGTGCGCTTGCGGCAAACGAAAAGGCTCGGCGTCATCATGGTGACACACGATCTCCAACTCACGGGCGCTTTCGATCAGATCGTGGCGCTGCGTTGCGGAGAAGTAGTGGCGACGGGGTCGCCGGACCAAGTACTGCGTGACGAGTTTCTGCGTGATATCTACGGCGACAGCAATGTTCGATCGCAACGCGCGGAGAATCAAGTATTCGTGTGGGTAGATCTATGACGGCAACTCCGATGGCAACCCCGCATACGGGAGCTCGTCTGGCACGAGCGCTTGTGATCCTCACCGGCATCCTTTTTGTGTCCATCGCGATCGGCCTCGCCGTGGGCAGCCAGCACATAGACTTCGCCAGCCTCGCTACGGATGCCCTGTCCAATACATTATTTTTTCGATTACGTTTGCCGCGCGTGTTGCTCGGATTGGTGATCGGCGCATCGCTCGCGGTCACGGGCGGAGCACTCCAGGCCTTGTTCCGCAATCCTCTCGCCGATCCCTACACGCTGGGAGTTTCAGGCGGCGGCGCGTTGGGCGCAAGCATCGCGATTGCCTTTGGCTGGAGCGCTCGCGTGGGCGGCGTTCCTCTCCTGTTCGCCGCTTCGTTCGCCGGCGCCATGCTGGCTGTCACCGTCGTCAGAATCATTTCGCGAACAGGCGCGACGGTTCTGCCGGGAGCTCTTTTGCTATCGGGCATTGCCGTCAATCTCATCGCGGCCGCTGCGGTATTGACGATCGAATATCTTACCGATGCCAGCAGTGCGTTGCGGATTTTGCGTTGGCTCACCGGCAGCCTTGATGTGGTCGGGCTCGCTCCCATCGGGCGAATGATGATCGTCTTAGCGCCTGCCTGGGTGGCGCTGCTCGCGTTTTCCCGTCAACTGAATCTCCTGGCGATGGACGAAGATACGGCTGCGACGTTGGGAGTGAATGTGAGGCGCTGTGAAATGATTGTACATACACTGTGCGCTTTGATTGTTGGCGTGACCGTCTCCGTTGGAGGCGCCATCGGGTTTGTAGGTCTGATTGTTCCGCATGTCGTACGCATGATGTTTGGTGAGGATCTGCGGATTGTGCTTCCCGGTTCCTTGCTGCTGGGCGCGGCGTTTCTGATTTTGGCGGATGCCCTTGCGCGAACCGCACTTCCTTCCGGAGAATTGCCGGTGGGCGCAGTCACCGGTTTGTTAGGAGGCCCCGTATTTTTGTGGCTGCTGCGGAGACGGCAACAGTATTCCGCGATGTGAGCCACAAAAGTTCTAACTGGCTGAGAAAATCAAGGCATGTCCAGTTGGTGGGAAGAAATCGCCACGCGAGCTCATCAGGGTAGCAGGCTCCACGCGGCGCCCAAAAAGAACCCGGACATATCTCGCTTTTCACTAAGAGCCTCTTCCTCGCGCTTTAAACGAGGCGGCAAGTCGCTCGGTAGTTGTCCGAAATAGCCGTAAGAGCGCTCGGATACAAGCCGGTATGATGACATCCAATCCTTCATGCTTGAGATCGATATCCCCTGTCCATCGCTCACGTGGATGTCGGTAATGGCATACAGCTCGCTGACCGATAACGGCGTTTCAAGAGCCTTCATTCGCAGAAGTTCCCGGTTGGTTTTCGCCACATAGTCGTCGTCTGCCTGCCCTAGTTCGCGGCGAATTCGTCCCATGACCCGCGACGGGTGGAGTCTCTGTATCCAGGCAGGCGTGCGAGGGGCGGCTCGCTTCATCCTCTCCTGGAGCGCGGGACTTTGTAGCATATCTCCGTTGGGATCTTGTATGTGAATAAATACACCTTCTGGCGATTGACGACAGCGGACTTGCTCCATCAATGTGGGGATGTCGGGAACATGGTGCAACACGGAGCACGTGACGATCAAGTCGTAGTGAGTCACCGGAAGAGCGTCCAGTAAACCTTCGTGAACTTCGAACGGAACGCCCCAGCTCGCCGCGCGTTCTTTCGCGCGCCGCAACATCGACGAGGATGTGTCCAACAACGTGATCTCACGAATTCGTGTTCCCAGCGCAGAGTTGAGTAGGGAATCGGATGCCAGCCCTGTGCCGCAGCCTATATCGAGCATCCGTAGGGACGCAGAAGCCGGGACACCTTGCTGAAGGCAATCCCCTGCAATGAGACCAAACTCTCGCGGCAGGCTATCCCACATATCTCGGTGCTCTTCGTCGTAGACCTCTGATTCAAACTGGTGAAACGTGACATTGACCGCGGCGTGAAACTCCTCCGGAGAACAGCGCACACCGTGACGCTCCATGATTTTGATGACCGGGCCCAGGGCCCCCAGTTGTTGCATCAGAACTCCTTCGTCCCCTTGCGACCCTAAGGGCTCATTTTAGCATTCAGTAATCGATCGGCACGGACGTTCACAAGTCGCGACGACGATCGCAGCGATGAACACGGCTTGCAAACTGGTGATGGCCCACTGCGATTGTTGGGAAGATTGTTGCGGAACGACGGCGAACTCGAATGCCTATCAATCTGGCGTCAACTTCGAGGAAGACGCGGAAGTCACTTTCCACAGGGTGCGAGCTGGAACGAAGAAAATGACTAGGCCGCGAACTGCGGCAATCATCATTGTGACGAACGTCAGGGCCGGCGAAGAAATTCGTTTCAGGGGGAACTTGGGCGGAATGAAACCGTCAAGCGCGGCGAGGAGGTAGAACAATCCTTGACCGGATACAAATAGAATTCGCCATGGATTCGGCAATCCGAACGAGGAAACGGCCATCGCAACTAAAAGCCACGGCAGTAGTAACCGCGCAAACTTATACGAAACGAAATGGATCCACATGCGATTCCGCGGGCCTAGTAATGCGGGGTAGGAGCGGAGAATCTGATAGTTGCCCGCCAATGTGCGGACTTTGCGGTGAAATTCTGTTGCTCGCTCGCTTGGAATGTCATAAGCCCGGGCTCGGCGATCGAGCACAAGGCGATACCCCTGAAAGAACGCAGACAAAGGCAGATACATGTCGTCCAACAAAATATCTGCGGGTATCCGCGGCGCCAACTCCCGCCGAATCGCATAGAAGGCGCCCGTAGCGCCAAATATGGAATCCACGCGACTTAAGCGATCTCGGATCCAGAGTTCGAAGCGCCAATAGAGTCCGATATCTTTCGCATCTGCCGACGTCCCGGCGCCGATGACCAATTCCCCACTGACTGCACCGACCGAAGGATCTGCGAAAGATTCAACCAAGAGCTTTACACTA
The DNA here is from genome assembly GCA_903892565.1 of uncultured Acidobacteriia bacterium. Classification (GTDB taxonomy): domain Bacteria; phylum Acidobacteriota; class Terriglobia; order Bryobacterales; family Bryobacteraceae; genus Palsa-187. The sequence continues at coordinate 13,003 of CAITIX010000389.1, read as the reverse complement.
TCGGCGGCAAGCGGCTGGCGCACGTCGGTGAGAATGAGAATTTCGCCGCGGGTCTGCGCAATTGCGGCATTCAATGCAGTGGGTTTTCCGCCCCTCGGCAGCGTAAGAAGCTCCACGCCCTCATGGACGAATTCCCGGGCGATAGACTCCGAGGAGTCCGTCGATCCGTCCGAGACAACCAGGATCTCCATTTTGTCGCGCGGGTACTCCAGGGCCAGCACGGAACGGAGCTTATTTTTGAGAAAGGCTTCTCCGTTATAAACGGGGATCACAATAGCGATCGAGGGGAAGATCGGCGAGCGTCGTATCGCGCGGCCCCGGCGGGCAACGTAAGCCAAAAGCAGCGGATAACCGGCCAGAACATAGAGGATCGCCGCGCACGAAGCCCAAAATATTACGACGGCCGACATGTTGGCTTCTCAGGCCGGCAGCGCTGCGGATTTCAGTTCGTTTTCGGTAACTCTGGTGAGAGAAATGGCAAGCCCAGCAAGCGCCGGCACATAGAAATAATAAGGCATATTCACAAAACATGACGCGACGCCGAAACCCATGGTAGTCATCATCATGCTGAGCGCGGCTAAGCGTAATTTTCGTAGATCTGGGCGCCCGGCGCACCGCGAGTAACAGCGACTAAACATGCGGTAGGAGGCAATCACGGTCCCAAGAAAGAAGAAAAATGCAGGGAGGCCTTCCTCGGACGCCACCTGAAGGAAGGAATTGTGGGGTGGTTGCCAAACACCATGAATTCCACGAGCGAGTCTATCGGCTCCGGCCACATTGACGAACTGGTTGGGCCCCACTCCCAACAACGGATGGGTCAGGGCCAGTTCTATGCTTTCCTTCAATAGCATCGTGCGCGCCGCCGACGAAGCTACCGCTTCACTTGTTTGCGCCGTTTCAGAAGCTCCGAACAAGGTCATGTAGCGGTCAATCAGCGCCGTAGGCAGAGCATAGGCAAGAATGAGGAACAGGGCCGGAACAATCATCAAGGAAACCATCCGAACCGTATTGTTGGCGTAAAAGAATAACACCACCAGTACGATCAGAATGGAGAGCAGTGCGCCACGAGATCCGGTATGAGCGCCAACCACAATGCCGCCTAGGAAGATACCGAATAAGATAACGCGCAGGAATTTGGATCCAACGGTAAGCGCCATCCAGAGCAGAAACGGCAGCACGAATAGCAGGTGCGCTGCGAAATCGTTTGAGTTGGCCACCAGGCCGTCAGTCCCCGCGTTGAAACGCTCATCGCTTAACCCAAAGATCAAAGAAGACGCTACGTTAAAAATGGCACAGATACCGATCGTCGAACTCATGCGGAAGTAATCCTTTGTTGTCAGGACTACGCCGCCTAGAATAAAAACCAGCGGCAAGCACGTGCGAACAAAATCAAACCAGGTATTGAGGGAATTCGATATCCAATCGCTAGTAACGATAGAAAGGAACATCCAACCCGAGTAAAGCAAAAGAAGTTTTGTCGGTAAGTAGGCAAAGGCCCGCTGGGCTGCTCCCGTGGCTAACGCCGCCAGTACAGCCAATCCGCCTATGACCAGCAGCAGGGGGAAGTCCCCAACGAAAGTCTGGACAATCTCGTTCAGAAACGTGAACCGAACAAAGACGAAAACCACGCAGAGAAAGAAAGCCATTCCTCCGCTCGAAGACAACTCGGCAATCCTGTGATTCTCTCGGGCCTGTAGCTGTGTCGTTTGCAGAACGGATGCGGTAGACGGCTGAGGCGTTGCAATAGGAGACGCTGGTCGAACGGCGTCCGGAGTCTCAGCGACGCCCTTCCGATTCTCCAAAAACGCAGGCCCAGGAGCCGATTTGGGGTAATATCTCAACGCTCCAAGTGTAGCATAGGCCCCCGAAAGTGCTTTCAAATCATGGTTCTAGCGATAGGCTCGACGAATGTGACCTGATTGCATTTAGGAATCCATGACGCAGCGGATCTCAACATTCAGGCGCGAAGCGATTCCCCCCCCAAAAAAAGCTTCCGTAGTGTGCGTCATCCGGGACATAAGTCCCTCGCTCATCCTGCTTCGTTTGCCAGTTTGGCCAACGTGCCCGCCAAGATCTTGACGCCGGTTGAGATGTCCTCTGACGCTGCGTGTTCGTCTGGACGATGACTGAATCCGTTCTTGCAGGGGACAAAGATCATGGAAGTGGGACAGATCTTCGCCATGAAGAGCGAATCGTGATATGCGCGGCTCACCATCCGGTCGAAGGCGACATGATGGGTTTCGCAGACCTCAGCAATCGTTTCGATGATCCCCGGGTCGCAGGTTGCCGGAGTGTCGCGGTTGATTTCTTCTCTTGCGATCCGCACTCCGCGGCGCGCGGCGACGGTCCGGCACGCTTCTTCGAGTTTCTCGATCATGCGGTCGCGGCGGGCTGAATCGGTGTCACGAATATCGGCTTCCAGAATGACGCGGCTCGGGATGGAATTGATCGCGCGCGGATGAATATCGCAAACGCCGGTGGTGGCGACGCTATCGATGGCTCCCGTCGATTTTGCGGACGTCTCCAGTGCCAGCGCGATTTCGGCCGCGGCGAGAAACGCATCATGACGATCCGGCATGAGCACGGCCCCGGCATGGCCGCCCTGCCCTTCAATGGTGATACGTTCGCTGGCGGGCGCGGCAATTGCGGTAACGATGCCGATTGGCACCTTACGACGCTCCAGCAGCGGACCTTGTTCGATGTGCAGTTCGACGAACGCGTGGTAGGCGCCGGGGGCTACACGCGTGGATGCAAGATCGCCCAGAAATCCGGCCTTGTTGCGCACGGCTCTCAGAGAGGCACCTTCGGCATCGCGCAAAGTTTCGTCGGCGGAGGCGGGGAGAACGCCACTCATGAGTCTGGACCCCAGGCAGCCGAGTCCGAAACGCGTCGGCTCCTCCGACGTGAAGTGGATCAATTCGATGGAGCGGCGCGGACGGAATCCCGCAGCCTGGAGCGAGCGAATGGCTTCGAGTCCGCCGAGCACGCCGACTGTTCCGTCATAGCGGCCGGCGTGGGGAATCGCGTCGATGTGAGATCCGGTGGCGACGGCGGGGGCGGCGGGGTCCGTGCCTTGCCAGCGCAGGAACGTATTGCCGACGGCGTCTTCTCGAATGGAGAGGCCCGCGTCCTCAGCCAAGCCCTTGAGCCAAGCTCGCGCGCGAAGATCCTGCTCCGAGAAAACGACGCGCGTGACTGCGGGCGCAGGCGCGTCCGAAAACGTGGAGAGGGTTTCGAGTTCCTGTTGGGTTCTGGTCATGCCGATTGCAGAGGATGCCGGTTCCAGTCCTTGTAGATCAGATATTTCGCGGGCGCTTTGCCGAGGGCTCCGAACCACTGGGGACAGAACGGCGCCATCCAGATATAATCTCCGGCAGACACGGCGTACCAGTGCTCACCGAGGCGATACACGCCGCCACCTTCCAGCATCAACAGGCCATGCTCCATGACGTGAGCTTCGATCATGGGCAGTGTGGCACCGGGCTGAAATGTCATCACATTTACGGCGAAGTCGAATGCTGAATCGTCGGGAAGCAGAGCTTGAATGCCTACGGACGGGTCTCCGAGCATGGGCGTCGTTTGGACAGCGTTCGAATCGCCGGTGAAAAATGCGGGAGGTGTCGGACCAGCGTCCCCATACGGCATGTAAGTCTTCTCGATGACCACGGCGCGCGTCGCTTTCTTGGACGAAAGGGTGAGCGGCGAAGCGGGAGGAATATAAGCGTAGTGCCCGGGAGAGAGAGCCGTCTTACCGCAGTGCAGCTTTCCGGAGAGAACGTACACGAACGTTTGGTATGGGCCGGTCTGAAAAGAGCCGCCTGTTTCCAACTCCACCGTGTACTCCGTGAATCTTGCGCCACAAGCGGGCGCGGCGTGAACAATGGCGGTCGCTTTGCTCATGCCGGGCAACGCGGCACGGACGAAGCTATCCGGCGTCAGCAGCAAATGATCGTGCGCATTGCGCGTTCGTGTGTCAGGCATGAACGAATTGGCCTTTCGATTGGTCTGCAATCGCGCCGTCGGCGAAGATGGTGACGCCGCGACGGATGGTGCGTTTGACGACGCCTTTCAAAACACGGTCCGCATAAGGGCTGACGCGATGCCGATGGAGCATTTCGGGCGCCGCGCTGGCGTTCGGATCGATCAGCGTGACGTCCGCAAAATTTCCTACTTCAATGACTCCACGATGCGGCAACCCGAACCTCCGCGCGGGATTCTTCGCGGTGGTGGCCGCAATGCGCGCGGGATCGAATCCGAGATGAAACAGCACCTGCAGCGTGGATTGCACGCCGGCAATGCCGCCCCATATTTCGAAAAAGTTGTCGTAATCTTTCATCATCGGGGGGCAGGGCGAATGATCTGAACCGATGATATCTATTTCGCCGTGCCGTGCGCAGCGGAGCAGTTCGTCGCGTTCGGCCACGCTGCGCAGCGGCGGCGCACATTTTGCCAGCGCCCCGATTTTGAGCAGATCTTCTTCCGTGAAGAACAAGTAGTGCGGACAGGTTTCGAGTGAGATATCCGCGCCGAGGGCGCGCGCTTCGAGCGCAGCCGCCACGCCCCGGCCGGAACTGATGTGAACGATGTGCAGCGCGCAGCCCGTTTCGCGCGCCAACCCGCCTGCACGACGAATGGCCTCCACTTCCGCGACCACCGGACGCGATTCAAGAAATGCGCGGATATCGTGACGGCCCTCGGCGACGAGGCGCGCCGCAATGCCGCTGGTGATCTCTTCGCTTTCCGCATGCACCGCAATGGGACGGTGCAGACGTGCCGCTTCGCGCATGCCTTCGTACAGCGTGAGATCGTCCGCCCGAGGAAATTCGGGCAAGCCGGAATTCGACATGAATGCCTTGAAGCCTATGGCTCCGCGCTCGGAAAGCTCGGCGAGATGTTGCACATTACTGGGGATCAGTCCTCCCCATAATGCGAAGTCCGTCAAGGAGGCGGTTTCGAGCGCTGCTCGTTTTTTGTCGAACTCCGCGGCGGTCACGGTGCAGGGCGCCGAGTTCAACGGCATGTCGATGAACAACGTTCCACCACCGGCGGCCAGAGCACGGCTTCCCGTAGCCGCTCCTTCCCAATCCGCACGGCCCGGTTCGTTGAAGTGCACGTGCGCATCAATTAGTCCGGGGAGGATGGTCAGTTTCGTCGCGTCGATCTCGCTGCGTCCGCCGGGAAGTTCGGGGCCGATGGCTACGATGTATTCGCCTTCGATGGCGATGTCCTGCTGCGCGCCGCGAATCACGAGATCAGCCTGCATGCGCGTAGCTCCCTAGAAAATGCGCACCCACGGTGAGTGCGGCCGCGACGTCTTCTGCCAGAACGTTTTCGTCAGGATGGTGGCTGATGCCTCCGGGGCTGCGCAGGAACAGCATCGCCGAGGGGAGGTGCGGCGCAACGATCATGGCATCGTGACCAGCTCCGCTATCCATGTGATGAATCGGATAGCCCGCGATTTCCGCCGCTTTTGCGAGATGATCACGCAAGTTCGCATCCATTGGAACCGCCGGTTGATCGAGGCGTATTTCATGTGTCACCACCACACCGCGTTTTTGTCCTGCGTCGTTGGCCTTTCCGAGCAAACTCTTGCAAGCGCTGTGGCGCACGGGATCCAAAGCATGGCGCACGTCGAGGCTCGCGTGAACTTCGCCGGGAACGATATTCACGGCATTGGGCGTTACGTTGAGCAGGCCCACGGTAGCGACAAGGCCCGCGAACTCCGCGGGACTCCGTTCGACTTCCGTGATCCACTCGGCGGCAGCCGCGAGCGCATCGTTCCGAAGGTGCATCGGAGTAGTGCCCGCGTGGTTCGCGTTGCCCGTGAATGAAAGTTGATAACGACTTTGCCCCACAATGCGATCCACAATGCCGAGCGGAAGATTTAAGTGCTCCAGAATCGGCCCTTGCTCGATGTGAAATTCAAGATACGCCGCGCTGCACGGTGAAAAGCGCGCGGCAGGAAGCTCGTCGGGATCTAGTCCATAAGCACGGATCGCCGGCGCAACCGTGTCGACATCCTGGCCAAGGGTGCCTGTAAACGCACGGCTGCCGACGAACGGGAAACCGAAACGGACGCCCTCTTCTTCGGAAAAGCCGACCACTTCCACGGCCATCTCCGGTTTCGTTTCGACGAGTGCGATTCCCAGCACAACGCCGAGGATGCCATCGAATGCTCCAGCGTTGGGCACCGTATCGAGATGCGAGCCGATGATCACGCGCGCGGCGTGATCATCGCCCCATAAGCCGCGGAGATTTCCCGCTGCATCGATGCGGGTCGACATGCCGAGTTCGTGCATCCATTGAATAAGCTCCGCGTGAACGTCGCGCATCGGAGGCGACAAGAACGTGCGCGTAGTGCGGCCCGGCGCTTCCGTCATCGTGCTCAGATGGCGGCAACAGCGAATCACTTTTTCGGCCAGAGCAATCATGATCCTAAATAGGTGCTGTACCCATGCGGGGCCAACAGCAGCGGTACGTGATAGTTTCGCGCGCCGTCGGTGATCACGAACGGAATTTGGATCGTTTCGTAAAAAGGCGCTGTGTGTCCGGCTGCGCGCAGATAGTCACCCACGTGGAACGTGATGGTGTACGGTCCGGGCGTGAGAGTCGGCGCCGTCAGTAAAGCTTCGTCGGTGCGGCCGTTCGCATTGGTCGTGGCGGAGCGATCCAAGAGTTCAACCCGGATGCCCACGGCGGGCTTCCCTTGTGCGATGTCCAGGACGTGGGTGGAGATATGCGGCATAGTTTGGCTTCTCAGTTTGGCGTCTCAGCCTAACGTCTCATCGTGAGGCCCAGGATTCCATAAGACGGACGCGCGTCCGTATAGACGCCGAGCGAAAGCCCGTTTTCCTGAATCGTGTCCCATGTCCGGTTGTTGGCTTCCAGATGGATCTCCGAAATTATGGGAATCTCGGCCAGCATCTTTTCTCCGATCTGATAAATGATCTGTTGGATGCTGCCTGAAGTAAAGCCTTCGAAAATGGAACGGACGATGCTGCGGACCTGTTTCGTGGTGGCGCCAGCGGTGAACGCGGCGTCGCTCAAAGTGTAGGTCCAATCCAGATCGAGCCACATGTGCAGCGGGCGGTCCTTAATATCCGGAAGCGTGGTGTATTGATCGCGCACGAAGCCGTGAAACGCGCTGCCTTTCAAACGCAGCAGGCGAAAGCCTTCGATGCCGGATTTGATCTCGACGGTTTTGTCTCGCGTTAGTTCGATGGATGCCGTCGCGCGCTCCGGCCCGGATGGAGAGAACGCGGCGACACCGTCGTAAGGAATTTCGGTGGCCGATACTTGGGCGCCGGAGGTCTGCGGATACGTGTCTAGGAACTTTTTTGCGAGGAAGTGGCAGTAGGATTCCAGGTCGTGACCAGTGAAGTTCATGGTCTCGCGCTGCACGAAATTCTTCATGGAGTCGGTTGCGATGAGACCGGTGTTATCGCCCGTCGCATACGTGGGCCAGAAGGCATCTCCATAGATCAGGATTTTGACGTTGGCTCCGAATACAGGGCTCGTGTTCGCGGGCTGCTGGCCGTCGCGATGCAAACGATAGACGATGACGTCGCCTTTGCCGTAATAATTTTGTTTGGTGCCGCTTGCGAAGTAATTCATTCGATGATGTCCTCCAGCCGGAAACGTGCGATGCGAAACACTTGTCCGAGCGCCTCGGCGAACTCATCCGCGGGTGTTAGAGCGAGACGCTTTTCGAGTGCCCCTAAAATCTGCTGTTTGCCGCTTCCCTTCACGGCATAGAGAAACGGGAAGCCGAATTTTTGTTGATAGTCCGCGTTGAGGCGCAGGAGCCGGGAATGCTCTTCGGGCGTGAGGCGATCGAGCCCGGCGCCAGACTGCTCTCGCGTGGAGGCTTCGCCGATGCGTGCGCGCGTCCCAAGGTCGGGATGCGCTCGCAGGAGTGCGAGTTGTTCTACGGGCGCCGCGTTCGCGACGGCGCCCTGCATCGCATCGCAAAGTGCGTCGAGCGAGGTGAACGGGCGCTGGCCCCAGGCGCGTTCTGCGACCCACGGCGTATCTTCGTAAACATGGCCGATGGCCATGAGGAAAGCGGCGCGATCCATCTGATTTAGGTCAGCGATTTTCATGAACCAGATCGCCTCCCACTCGTACCTCTCGGATATCCTCGGCGGATGCGGCCGTAAATATCGCCCCCAGCGTACGCTCCGGATCGGGCGAGTTCTTCAGAATGTTTGCAAGAGAGCTTTGCTGTCGCGGTTGAATCACGACATAGTCGGCCTGCTTGCCAGGAGTGAAGTCGCCGACCGAGGAATCCATTTCGAGCGCTTCCGCTCCGGCGCGAGTGGCGAGATACAGCATCTGAGCGGGCGTGATGGTGAGAGGATCCACCGCGAGTCTTTGCAGGAGATGCGATTGCAAAGCTTCCTTCAGCATGCCGAAACCTGTGCCGCCGCCGACATCCGTGCCGAGCGCGAACCGGGCATTGTGGTTAAGGTGCCGGCGCATGGGAAAAATTCCGCTGCCGAGCGCCGCGTTACTGCATGGACAATGCGCCACTGTGGCGCCGCGCTTCGCCATGCGATCGATCTCGGAATCCTTGGCGTGAATATTGTGAGCCAGTACGGAGCGGCGTCCCACGAGATCGAATTTCTCGTAGACGTCCAGATAATCTTTCGCCCAGGGAAATAGCTCTGCGACGATTTCAATCTCTTGCGGGCTCTCGTTGATGTGGCTGGTAAAATACGCCGATGGATTTTCTTTCAGCAACGCCCGGCATACCTCCAAGAGCGGCTCGCTCGCCGAAAGCGCGAAGCGCGGAATCACGGCGTAACCGGCGCGCGGAAGATTCGCGACGCGCGCCATCAGATCGTTTGAATCGCGCCAGGCGCGGTCCGGAGTGGTGTGTAGATCATCGCGCAACATGCGATCGGCAAGCACGAGGCCGCTGATGATTCGAAGTCCGGTGGCCGATGCCGACGCAAACATTGCCGCTGTGGACTCCACAAAATGTGCGCCGAACACGAGCGCCGTTGTGGTGCCATGCGAAGCGAGGCTGCGGACGAATTCCTGCGCGATCGTCGCAGCGTAACTGGGATCGGCGAAGCGAGCTTCCTCTGGCAGTGTTAGCTTTTCAAGCCAATCGAGCAGCGTGAAGCCTAGTCCGCCGATGATGCGGACTTGCGGGAAATGAATGTGCGTGTCGACGAAGCCGGGCAGGATGAAGCTGCCCGTGAGATCGCGCACGGCAGCCTCGGGGAATTCAACGCGCAGCTGGGCGTAATCGCCGCAAGCCAGAATTGTTCCATTGTCTTTCCTGTCGTCGGCATCTTCGCCGCCTTTAATGACGAGCGCGCCATCGGTATAAGCGCGCAGCGCACCAGCCGAATGAAACGCATTCTCCGGTGTGTGGAAGATCGCGGCGCGGAGCAGTTCCGTCACTTGCGCAGAACTCCGGCAGCGGAATGGGGCGCGTCTTCGTGCACGGCCTTTGCGTCTTGAATCCCAAAGAAAATGCGCTCGGGCGTTGCGGGACTATCGAGCGGAACAATGCCGCGTGCGCCGAATGCCGCAATCGCCGCGCGAATGGCCTCGCGAACCGAAATCGCGAGCATGAGGGGAGGTTCGCCCACCGCTTTGCTCCCCATGATGACGCCGGGTTCGGTGGCGCGCTCCAAGAACGAAACATTGAACACGGGCGGCATTTCGCTCCACGATGGCAGCTTATACGTAGATGCGCCTGCCGTCGCGAGGCGACCTTGCTGGTCCCACATGAGCTCTTCGATCGTGAGCCAGCCGAGTCCTTGCATAAAGCCGCCTTCGATCTGTCCGCGATCGATGAGCGGCGCCAGCGAATCGCCCACGTCCTCAAGAATGTCGGTGCGGAGCAAGCGGCAATCGCCGGTGAAGCCGTCCACTTCCACTTCGGAAACGGCGGCGGCGTAGGCGTAATAGTGGAATGGTTTCCCGGTTGCTGTTTTGGGATCAAAGTGAATTTCGGGCGTACGGTAGTAGCCGTGCGCAAACAGAGGAATGCGGCGCTTGTAGGCACTTTCGACGATCTCCGCGAACGTCGCACCGGGCATCTTGGCGGCCACCGGAGCGAGACGATCACGAATCTGCCGGCATGCGTCCAGCACAGCGGCACCGTTGAGATCGGCGCCGGCGGAGGCCGCTGTCGCGGACGTATTGGGGATTTTGTCTGTGCTCGCGGGCATCACGCGGATGGTTTCTGCGGGAACGCCCAACGCTTCGGAAGCCACGCGCAGGATCTTCGTATGGATGCCCTGTCCCATTTCCACGCCGCCGTGATTCACTTGCACGCTGCCATCGCGATAAAGCAGTACGAACGCGCCTGCCTGATTGAAAAACGTCGCGGTGAATGAGATGCCGAATTTCACGGGCGTAATCGCGAGGCCTCGCTTCGTGAATTCGTTCTGCGCGTTGAACGCTTCCGTCTGGGCAAGCCGAGTTTCGAAATCGGAGGATCGCTTGAGCTGCGTCCAGATGCGTTCGATCCGCGCGGCGTCTTTGACTGGTTGCCCGTAGTGCGTGACATCTCCTTCGCGATAGAAGTTGCGTTCGCGGACCACGTCGGGACGCAGCCCTAGCGTCCGAGCGATACGGTCGAGGATCTCTTCGATCACGAGCATGCCCTGCGGTCCGCCGAAGCCGCGGAATGCCGTCTGGGATGTTTTGTGCGTTTTGCAGACGTAACCGCATGCATCGAGCGCGGGGATCAGATACGCGTTGTCGCAATGGAACAGGGCGCGCCACAGCACGGGATCGGAAAGATCGAGGCTCCAACCGCCATCGGCGAAGAGCTCCAGAGCCACACCCCGAAGTTTGCCGTCGGATTCGAAACCCGCCGTGAATCGCGCGTAAAAAGGATGGCGCTTTCCGGTGAGCGCCATGTCGAGCGCTCGCGGCAAACGCACGCGCACCGGACGTTTCGTCTTCGATGCGCCCAGCGCGGCAATCGCGGCCCAGGCGTTCGCTTGCACTTCCTTGCCGCCGAACGCGCCGCCCATACGCAAGCATCGAACGGTGACTTGATTGCGCGCGATACCGAGCACGCGCGCGATCACTTCCTGCGTTTCCGCCGGATGCTGGGTCGAGGAATCCACCAGCACTCCGTCGTTTTGATCGGCACGCGCAATCGCGCACATCGTCTCCAGATAGAAGTGTTCCTGCCCGCCAATCGTAAGTTCGCCCGACAAGCGATGCGGGCTTCGCTGGATCTCCTCGTCGGCATTTCCGCGCTGAATGTGATGGGGGCCCGAGTGATAGCTCTGCGCCGTCATCGCGTCGTGCATTGTCAAGACGGGAACAAGCGGGCGATACTCTGCCTCCATGCGCTTGGCTCCCAACCGAGCGGCTTCCTGGGTTTCGCCCAAGACCCAAGCCACCGGCTGCGAATGGTACAAGACTTCTTGCGGGAACAAAGGTTCGTCGTGCTTATTGGCGCCGGAATCGCCTTCTCCGGGGATGTCGGCGGCAGTGAGCGTTGTGACCACTCCCGGTTCCTCGAGCGCCTTGTTTGCATCTAGGCGCGTTAAAAGCGCGTGAGCATGAGGCGCCAGAACGGGCCATGCGTGCAGCAGGCCGGGGAACGATGTCGAAAGATCGTCCGTGTACAGCGCGGTTCCGGTAACGTGTCCGATCGCGCTCTCATGCGGCGTCATTTTATTTGTCATGACGGAAACACCTCATGACGGAATTTGGCAAGCAGACTCTGCGCCATGGCCATGCGATATGCCGCCGAACCACGATGATCGCCGATCGGCTTCAGGTGCGCGCGCAAAGACTCGGTGGCCCTGTCTACATCGACACGACTGAATCGCGTTTCCTCCACGATCTTCTCGGTATCCATGGCGCGCAAGGGTGTTGCGGCAACTCCACCGAGCGCAATGCGCGCGGTTTCGATCTGTCCGGCTGAATCGCGCGTCATCGCAATGGCGGCGGCGACGGTACTGATGTCATCCATTCTGCGTTTGGCGACTTTGTAGAACCGGACAAGCTCTGGAAACGGTTTGGGGATGCGCACGGATCGCAAGAGCTCGCCGTTTGCGAGCGCCGTTTTCCGATAGCCGAGAAAGAATTCGCTCAAGGGTATCAGGCGTTCGCCCTGCGCGCTCGAGACGCGCACGGAGGCGTCGAGCGCGAGCAGCAAGGGCGCGGAATCCCCGATGGGTGACGCTGTCGCGAGATTGCCGCCGAGTGTGGCGCGGTTGCGAATGGGCAGCGAGGCGAACAGCGGCAACCACGCGTGAAAAACGTCCGGAGGATTGCGCCACTTCTCGGCGATCTCGCTTAGCGTGAGCGCCGCTCCGATCTCTATGGCATCCGTCGTCTCTGCAAACTCGCGCAGTTCCGCGAGCGCCTCCACGCTGATCAGATGTGAATATCGTTCGCCACGTAGGTTTGTTGCAATCCCGAGATCGGTGTTCCCTGCAACGAATCGCGACGCGGGATCCTGCGCGAGTTCGAAGCATTCCGCAAGGCTCGTTGGACGAGAGAAGCGACCCTTATCGGTGGCATATTCAAATTGCCGCAAGGCCGGCGGCGGGCTTTGTAGCCGCGTCTTCCATGGCCCTTCGGGAGCGGGACCGAGGGACTGCACAGCGTCGTGGATCGGCCGATATCCCGTGCAACGACATAAATTACCGCCGAGCGAATGATAATCACACGCCGTTTGTTTCGCACGATACTGTTCTGCCACCATGCCGGCGATGAATCCGGGCGTGCAGTAGCCGCATTGCGATCCGCCCAATTCGGCCATCGCAAGTTGTGCGTCCTGTTTTCCCTCGAAGGCCTCCACCGTCAGGACCTCCGTATGCGCGGCAGCAGGGAGGGGAACCAGGCAGCTATTCACCGCGCGGTACGTGGATCCGGAGCCCGCGGGGCATACGAAAAGCACCGAACAGGCGCCGCATTCCCCTTCGGCGCAACCTTCTTTGGCGGCTGTTAATTTCTTTGAGCGGATGAAGTCGAGGAGGGTGGTTTGGGGTGGTTCGCCTTCGAAACACAC
>CAITIX010000388.1 GCA_903892565.1 uncultured Acidobacteriia bacterium | reverse complement strand
CTACGAATCTGGGGGTCAGGAGTTCGAATCTCTTCGGGCGCGCCAATATTTTCAAATACTTAAATGAAATATCGCGGGCCGGCGCTTACTTTGAAATTGCAGAAGTAAGCGACTGGTAAGCGGTCTGTTATTACTAGTTTCTGCGTTTTTATTCGCAATACTATCGCGACAACCGAACGGCGCTGTTGGTCTGCACTCTACGCTGCATTTAGCTGCATGGCCGATTTTGATCGCTATTTGCGAGAAGAAGCACGTGTATGCGCCTGCAATCTGTGTCGCTTTCCGGCTTCCGGAGCTTTGGTCCTCAACCTCACACGATCGAGGTCGGAAGTAGTTTGTTGGCGATTGTCGGCCCGAACGCTTCGGGCAAAACGGCTGTGCTTCAGGCGTTGTGCAAGCTGTTTGGGGTCACGCGTGCACAACGAACGGTGCGGCGGTCTGACTTTCATCTTCCACCCGACGTTCCGCCAGATGACCGAACAACGCGAGTCATGTCGATTGACGTGATCATCGCGCTCCCTGAGCTCGCAAAAGGATCAGCGACGGCGCACACCACCGCGCCTGCGTTCAAACATATGCAGCTGGCAGGCACCGGAGCGACGCCTGTGTGTCGGATGCGCCTTGAAGCGCAGTGGGAAGATGACGGCACCGCTGAGGGAGAGGTAACGCAGAATCTCTACTGGGTGGACAAGCTCGATGAAAAAATTGTGGACGCGGACAAGCGCGTCGTCGCGCCCCTCGATCGAGGCAACATCCAGGTCTATTACACGCCAGCCACGCGCGATGCCGAAGCACAAATCCGCGCATCGACCGGTGCGCTTGCAGCACGTTTGCTGCGGGCCATCGAGTGGTCGGCAAAAACCAAAGGCACGGTCGAATCCGCAACCAAGACCCTTTCAACGGCTTTTGGTGGCGAAGCGGCGATCCAGGCGATCAGCAGCGCGCTATCGGAACGGTGGAAAGAGCTTCATGATGAGAAGACCGACACCGATACGGCGCTGACACTGACCAGTCAACGCTTTGAAGAGGTCGTCGCGCGCATCCAGGTTCTCTTCAATAAAGGGCCCGCATCCATCCAACGTGGTTTGGATGCGCTTAGCGACGGCCAGCAGTCCCTGTTTTACTTCGCCTTGGCTGCGGCTGTGTTCGATCTCGAAAAGAACGCCGTTGCGGGAAAGATCAAAGGCTTCCGCACCGATGATTTGCGGATTCCTGCGCTCAGCATCTTCGCGATCGAGGAGCCGGAAAATCATCTCTCGCCGTATTACCTCTCCCGCATCGTGAGCCAAACGCGGTCGATCATCGAAGGCGACACGGCTCAAGCCATTATTACGAGCCATTCGCCCGCTGTGCTGAGCCGCGTCGACCCGGAAGAAGTTCGCTACTGCCGCTGCGATGAAAAAACCCGGCAGACCACGGTGAAGGCGGTCAAGCTGCCTGAAAAAGATGAAGAGGCAATCAAGTTCGTGCGGGGCGCGATACTTGCGTTTCCAGAGCTCTATTTTGCTCGCTTCGTTTTGCTGGTCGAAGGCGATTCCGAGCGGCTTGTTTTGCCGAAGCTCGCCGAAGCGGACGGATTCTTGTTTGATCCGTCGTTCGTAGCGATCGCGCCGTTGGGCGGTCGACACGTTCAGCACTTCTGGCGTTTGCTTAAGGGCCTCGACATCCCCTTCGCCACGCTACTCGACCTTGATCTCGGCCGGGAGGGCGGCGGCTTCGGCCGCATTAAGACCGCGATTAGGCACCTGATCGACAACGGCGTTCCGCGCGAGAACCTTTTGACGACCTCGGACAAGAAGGTTTTGACCGAAAAAGAATTCGCGGCGATGCACGAGTGGACCGAATACAAGTACCTGCAAGGTTGGAGCGACGTCCTCGCAAACTACGGGGTGTTCTTCTCTGCGCCGCTTGATCTCGACATGGCCATGCTGAACGCCTACCCAACTGCTTATAAGGCCACGATCCCGAAGGGCGGCGGCCCGAAGATGACGCCTGAAAACGCTGCGAAGGTTGTGCTTGGCGAAGCCGGGCCCGGGCTCGACGCCTACAAGACGGCCTATCCCGGATACGACGCGCACATGCCCGCCTACCGCTATCACTTCCTCACGCATAGCAAGCCGGCGACTCACCTGCGCGCCTTCGCGCATCTCGACGAAGAGAAGCTCGAGACCGCACTACCGGACACCTATCGCAAATTGCTCAACCACATCAGCGATAACCTTAAGCGGGACTGACATGACGTTGCTGCGCCGTCATATCAGGCCAGAAGACTGGACGCCTGCCGGTATCGATGCGCTTGAGGACAACGCGTTCGATGTTGTGCGCTCCAGCAATCATCGGTCTGTGATTGCGGGTCCGGGCTCCGGCAAGACCGAGCTTCTCGCGCAGCGCGCATCTTACCTTCTTCAATGCGGCGTCTCGCCCCGGCCTCAACGCATTCTCGCGCTGAGCTACAAACGTGATGCAGCATTCAACATCGCTAAACGTGTCTCGGCACGCTGTCATCCCGAACAGGCCCATCGGTTCGATTCATTCACGATTGACGCTTTCGCCAAAAGCCTTGTCGACCGTTTTGGGCAGGCTCTGCCGCCCGAGTGGCGGCCGACGCCCGACTATGACGTGGTGACCCAAAGCAGGGATCCGATTTTCCGCGATTTCCTTCGCTCGCTGTCGCCACCGGCCTCGGTCGGCACGTATGCCGACATCATGGCCCTTTCGGTTAAGACGTTTGAGAAGCGGTGGATTGTCTCGCTCCCCCTGTCATCCCGTCCGGTAGCGAACCCGTCGCCGGGCGAATGGGCAGCGGATCAGTTCTGGCAGGCATGGCTTCATGGGAACGCTCGCAGCTTCCTGACCTTCGCCATGATCGGTCGGCTCGCAACTCACCTTGTTCATACGAACCCGATGGTTCGCCAAGCGGTCCAGCTTACCTACTCCCACCTCTTCATGGATGAGTTTCAAGATACGACGCAGATTCAGTACGATCTCGTGAAGGCGCTTTTCCTTGGGTCGAATACCGGGGTGACGGCGGTTGGCGACAACAAGCAGCAGATCATGCGCTTTGCGATGGCGATGGATGACCCCTTCACCGCGTTCGAGGCCGATTTCAAGGCGGAGCGCACGCCGCTTCAAAACAATTACCGCTCTTCGCCCGACCTAGTCCGCATCCAAAAAATTCTGGCGCGAGCCATCGATAAGAAAACCATCAAGCCCGCTTCGAAGACGGCTGCATCCGTCAAGGGGAGCAGCTGTGAAGTTTGGGACTTTCCTAGCGTTGCGGCCGAAGCCGCAGCGCTCGCGGCGTACGTCGAGAGCGAGATGAAGACGTATGCGCTGAAGCCGAGAGACTTCTGTATTCTCGTTCGCGTCCGCGCCGTGAATTACATGAAGGTTTTAGCCCCGATCTTCGCCGGCAAAGGCATCCAGCTGCGCAACGAGTCCGAGACTGTCGGTGATGTAGCCTTGCAGGAGCTTCTTGGCGAACCCGTATCCGAAATCGTGATTGATTTGTTGCGCCTTGTGAGCGCTAAACGGGCAGGCCGCTATTGGACGGACTGTCTCGACGCCGTTTGCTTCATGCGCGGCCTCGCGCTGGATGACGACGGCGCGCGCGCAAAGGTCGCCGCGGGCCTCGACAAGTTGGCTACGGATTTTGTCGCAACGCATCCGAATCCGGCCTCATCGCATGCTGAGGCGGAAACAATTGTAAAAACGCTTCTCGATTTCGTTGGCCACCAAAGCATCGTTTCTTCCTCGCCGGACTACCGTCAGGGTGATTGGCTGGCCAAAGTCGTTGTGGCGGTCTCCCTTCACCTTGAGGTGTCTTGCAAAACAGCAGCGACGTGGACCGAGGCGCTGGACGTCTATGAGGGCGAACACGCCGTGCCACTCATGACCATCCATAAAAGCAAGGGCCTTGAGTATCACACGGTGATCTTCATCGGCCTTGATGATGACGCTTGGTTTGCGTTTCAGTCGCAAACCAAGGAGGAAATGTGCGGATTTTTCGTTGCGTTCACACGCGCCAAGCAGCGCGTCATTTTCTCTTATTGTGCTGCGCGCGGTAATCGCGCTGCCGTCGCTCCGCTTTACACTCTGTTGGGAAGCGCAGGCGTCAAGACCATCAATAAGGCGACCCCTTGGCCGCCATTCTGAACAACGTATTCCGTTAAGGAGAGAGATCAGAGAAGCACGCGGGGAGATTAATTCACAGGCGGCAGCAGCATGTTCGTATCCTCAATGGAGGGCGCCGTTGATCCAGTTCACGACTCAGCGCTTTCCTCGCTATTCAATATTATCGATTGTCCGTCGTCAGGTAATTTGAGACTGATCAGGTATTTCGAGAAGAAAGGCTCTGGCTCATCAGGGTTAGAGTTTAAGCGGCCTGCAGTCGGTGCTGCAAGCGACGGTTTGCGATGGTGGCGAGTTTGATGCGTCTGCGTT
>CAITIX010000387.1 GCA_903892565.1 uncultured Acidobacteriia bacterium | reverse complement strand
GATGGGCAAGCGCGTGTAGAACCAACCGTACCCTGCACGAATCACCGTCTTCGGCGTGCGCAGACGGCCCTGCCCGGGTCCGATGCCCCAAGCAATCCCGATGCGCGGCGCAAAATTACTGTAATCGCTGATATTCTGCTGGAACTCATAACGACCGCCCAGGCTCAGCGTGATGCTCGGCTTCACTTTCCAATCGTCCTGGAAGAAAAGCCCGCCGTCGAAACGTTTGACGTCCTGCAGCGGATTTCCACCCGCGATAATGTACTGCGTCGGCGTCCCCGCCTGATAGGCGGCTAGCGAATCGAAAACATACTGACCTGTAAAATTCGTCGTGTAATAGCTGGCGTCCTGCGCCTCACGGATGCGCGCACCGAACTTGAAAAACTGCGCGCCGTGCACGATCGACGTGTAATTCTGCAACTCGAAGTTGTCCTGATTCGTGTATTGCAACGGGAAGTTGCTGCCGATGGAGAATGCCGAATTGACTTGAATATTCAGGATCGGATTCGCGCCCGTTTGATTCTGGCGTTGACGAGCATACTGAAACCGCGTTTCATTAATGGTCTTGCTGTTGACCACCTGCGTTTCCGTCAACTGGAATGTTTGATTGTTGCTGGATTGCGCATACGCGGTGCTTGTGTTCGACGGCGTAAAAATGCTCGCGGGCAGCACCACGCCTGACGGCAAATTCGTTCCACCAATGCCCAGGTTGTCCTGCGTCTGATGGATCCAGGAGTAGCGGCCCTGCAACGTAATCTTGGGCGTCAATTGATAGTCGATTCGCGGGCTCAGATTCGTGCGTGTGTTGGGAGCAATCACGCTGCTGGCATAATTCGTTCCAGGCGCGAGCTGGGCGTTGATGAGATCGGAATCGCGCATGTCGCGCCGTCCGAAATCCACAAAGTACGACATCTTATTTTTGACGATCGGGCCGCCGAGATTCGCGTTGATGTTCTTCGTGTCGTAGTACGGCTTCTGCGGCGAATACGGATTGCGCGCGTCAAACAGCGAGTTGCCGTAGTTAAACTGGAGCGCGCCATGGACCTTGTCCGAGCCTGGCTTCGTCAGGATTTCCACGCGGCCGTATCCCGGCGCGTCGAACTCCGACGAAAACGGATTGGAGTTGATGCGGATCTCGCGAATCGATTCCTTGGGCGGCAATTGACCGTTTGTGAAACCGTCGATATACATCTGGCCGCCATTCGGGCCGGCTGAAGGACCGGCGAGCGCCAGGAGGTCTGCTTGTAAATCGTCTGGGTCGTCCGGCAGCATATCCAGATCGCCTTCTTTCAACACCAGCGCCGACGCGTTCTGCGTGGGATCAAGCTCCACGCGTTGCACGTCCGCGACCGTAACTTCCTGCGTTTCCGTGGCGATGCTCAAATGCACATCCATCGCCATAGAGCGGCCCGCGCTAAGATCTAAATCCTTGCGTTCTACGAGACCAAAGCCCGCGGCACTAACGCGCGCCGAGTACTTGCCCGGGGTTAGACCGCTAATCGTGTACGCCCCCGATGAATCCGTCTGCGCAACTTTCACTACAGCGTTCGGACCCGTGAGCGTCACCGATGCGTTCGGAACCGCCGCGCCAGAGGGATCGAGCACCGTGCCGTGGACGCTCCCCAGTGTCTGTGCGGAGAGACTCGCAACACTCAGCCCTAACGCGAAGCACAAAATCACTACTTGGAAAAATCGAGTCATGTAGAATTCCCTGGACGGACTACTGCCCGCCGCCTTCCATATCGAGGCTCCACGAACCAAGCGCCATATCCTTGCGGCCGGGGGCAGTCAGAATGGGCTCCACTCCAGAGACGACCGTGATGGCCGTAATTTGATTTGGCGTTGCGCCTTCAATGCTGGATACGATAATCGCGTCGCCTGCTTTCAAATCCGCAAGCGTGATCTTGGGAGTGCGTTCCAGCATCTGCTGCAGATCGCCGCCGCGTGCTCCGCCACCACCAGGAACTCCGCCGCGCCCACCAAAACCACCACCGTTTCCAGCTCCGCCCCGTCCGCCGCCTTCCGCTCCCGCAGAAGGTCCAACTGCAGTTGGCGGTCCACCTGCCGCAGCGCCACCCGCATTGCGAGCCGCCAGCATCTGCGCCATCTGCGCAGGGATCTGATGCAGCACGCTATCCGAATTGATCTTCACCACCAGCGGTTTCTTGCCATCCAGATTCGTCACGCGCAACGAGCTCGACGCCGCGTCGATCGCGTTAATCGTTGCAGCGATCGTGTGGAACGATCCCGAAACAACCTCCTCCGCCGTCATCTTGGAGCCGTCTTCGCTCTTGTCTCCGCGCGCGCGAACTTGATCGCCTACCCTGATGTCGGCCATCTTCGCGGGCTTGGCATCGGAGAACTTCACTGAATCCGGAGCATAGCGCCGAACTACTGCATCCTTCGCAGCAATAATCGTCAGCGGACTGTTTCCCGCCGCGCCGCGCACCGTGACCACAACTTGATCCGCCGTTGCCGCGGACACAATCCCAGTTACACCGCGCTTATCCCAATCGGCTTTCTCTTGGGCTTGCTTGTTGGCGATATCGGCCTTGGACATCACCACGATCAGCGCGGCTTCAAACGATTTCTTATCGTCCGAAGACTTGCCCCGCGCCAAAACGCGATCGCCCATGGCGACGTCTGTAATTACAATCGTCGGCGCATTCTTCAGATCGGTTTCCCCCGGCGCGACTTTGCGGAAGCCCGCCTTCGGCTGTACCGCGATGGCGATCTCCGCTCCCGCGTCAGTCTTCAGCACGATCTGCCGCGCATCCGCATCGATTTTCGTCACGACGCCAACGGCACTGGCCGCGGGTGCGGGAGCTTGCCCTCGGGCCGGTGCTTGAAACAACAGCGTCGCCAGCGCGCTTGCTGCTACAAAAAGGACCTGTCGATTACCGAGCTTTTTCATTACGATGCCACCTCGATTGGTTCGCACTTTAGAAACGAGCGCAGGGATTGCCGAACTGGCTGGCAATCTCATCTTAGTAAGACGTCTCTCCCGTTAAGACGTCACTCCCGCCGACGAAGATTACAGGCCAGAGCGCAGACGAGTGAAAAACCATCCACTGTCAACATGATAGGCGATTACTATTAAGATTCGGTTCAGGAAGCGCGGTGAATTGTAAAGCGTTTCTTAAGCCTTGGGAGCGCGAAGCACCTGCATTACAGATGCAACAGGACTTTCGCATTGCCACGCAGGATGCGATCCTCGTCGGCGTCCGGCAAGTTCAGGTGCTCCACGATGGCGTTGGGATACTCGAAATTCTGCGTCGCCGCGAAGAACTGATTATCCGTACCAATCACTACGCGATCGGAACCCACAAGCTCAACTAAGAACCGTAGCGCTTCCAGATCGTATGTGATGGTGTCGTAATAAAAGCGGCGTATGTAATCGCGCATGGGATGCTGCGCGGGAAATGTCTTGCGCGTGAGTCCGTGCTCCACGCGTCCCGCGATGTACGGAAAACTTCCTCCCGCGTGCGGGAGCACAACGTCGAGCTTCGGATATTTGTCGAGCGTCCCGGTCGTCACGAACTTCGCGGCGGTCGTCGCGCTATCAAAGGTAAAGCCCAGCGTGTTCCAGTAGCGCACCGAATCGGAGAGTGTTCCACCCAGACGCGTATGAGGACCACCGTAGTAATTCACTTCACCGTTGAGAGGATGAAACATCAGCGGCAACCCGAGCGCTTCGCAACGCGCGAGCACCGGCGCGAAGTTCGGCTCAAAAACATAATCGTACTGGCCCTCCAAAGAATTTGGCAGCGCGATCGCCTTCATGCCGGGCTTGCTTGCGACGCGATCGATCTCTCTGACGCACGCATCGGGATCCTTCACGAAAATCTCAATCGCCCCGAGCAATCGCTCCGGGAACATGGCGTGCGACTCTACAGCGGCGTCGTTGACGACTTGCGCGATTTGAATTCCCTGCTTCTTCGAAACCCATTGCCACGGCGTATCGCCCGAAAGGCTCAGCACCATGGTTTGGACGCCGTGCGTGTCCATCCAGCGAATGCGGCGTTCCATGTCGGCGCGCAGAGGATACGTCGTTGTCGTCGGCGGGCGCCCGATTTTCGCCATCGCGTTGACGAACACCTCGGGGAACCAGTGCGTGTGGACGTCAATGGAAATGGGCTTGGTATTGCGCGGAGGCAATTCCCATGCAGGAGTCTGCGCTTGTTGCGCGCGAGCGCCGGTGAACGCCGCGAGTCCGAGGGCTCCCGTGGCCGTTTTACAGAAGGCAGCTTTGCAGAAATCGCGACGCGACGAGTTAAGCATGCAAAAGCCTCCGCGCATTGCCACGTAGGATCAGGTCGAGATCGGCGGCAGGAAGTTTCAACTGCTCCACCAGCGCGTTGGGATATTCGACGTCCATCACGGCGTAGCTGTCGGTCCCAATCACAACGCGATCCGCACCCACTTTCTTGATCAGGTAACGAAGTGTTTCGGGGTAATAGGTCAACGTGTCGTAGTGGAAGCGTCGCAAGTAATAGTCGAAGGGATGCTGGAGCTTAAGATCGCCGCGCGCTTTCGTTGCCGCAAAATCATGCTCGATGCGTCCGGCGATGTACGGAAACACACCGCCCGCGTGCGGCAGAACGACTTCCAGCTTTGGATGACGATCCAGCGTTCCGGTGATGATGAACTTCGCCGCAGTGGTGGCGCTGTCAAATGGGAATCCGAGCGTGTTCACCATATTGGCGCTCATGGAAAGAGGATCACCCAGGCGCGCCATGGAGTAATAATTCACATCGCCATCCATGGGGTGAAATAAAAGCGGATAACCGAGCTGCTCGCAGCGCGCCAGAAACGGCTCGTATTCGGGCTCAAACAGATAATCTTTGCCTTCGAAGGAATTCGGCAATGCCACCGCGCACATGCCGGGCTTGCCGGCGACGCGATTCAATTCCTTCAACGCGAGTTGCGGATCGCGCGGCGAAACGGTTACGCCCGCGAGAAAACGATCGGGATACGCCGTGTGCGCTTCGATAGCCGCGTCGTTAACGATCTGCGCGATTGTGGCGCTAACATCCGGCGGCAGCCACTGAAAGGGCATGCGTCCGGAAAGCGTGAGCACGTGGATTTGCACGCCGTGCTGATCCATCCACTGGATGCGTTTCGGCAAATCCCAAT
>CAITIX010000386.1 GCA_903892565.1 uncultured Acidobacteriia bacterium | reverse complement strand
GTAAACCTTATAGACATCAGAAGCAGGGCCAGCCGTGTCGCGGAAAATCTCGTGCATGCGATCGAGCATGTTCAGAGCTGCGTCGATCGTCGGATCGAACCGCCAGCTGCGGAAGAACCACGGTTCGTCAGTGATCAACTGACTGAGCTTTGGGCTTTCCGCCACCGCGACGCAGGGTTCATACTCAGCTAATCTGTCGATGAAGTCCCCGCTGCTCGGACGCACCTCATAGCGGAAGCGCGAGCGCTGCCCGGTGACGAACCGATCGCGGAATTCCTGGCTGCGGCCATCGATCCAGGCCAGATACCAGTGCAGCAGGAAGAGTGTCGTGAGCCGCTGTTGGCCGTCTAGCGGCTGAAATGCATTGTTGATGAAGGCGCCGTAGACGAAA
Organism: uncultured Acidobacteriia bacterium; assembly: GCA_903892565.1. Lineage (GTDB taxonomy): Bacteria > Acidobacteriota > Terriglobia > Bryobacterales > Bryobacteraceae > Palsa-187. The sequence goes on along the minus strand of CAITIX010000386.1, from coordinate 1,472 downwards.
TCGAGGTCGAGCGGGCCGCCTTGGCCGGTCAAGGCGCCGTGAAGCGCTTTCAAAAACTCGTCGCGGACAATGCTTTGGTCCTTCCGACCCTGAGCGTAGTCGCGCTGGATCATGGGAATCTCGACGCGGCCGTTCTGTGCGATCAGTTCGCTGAAGCTCGTGCTCATTGGATCGGCCCCTCCAACTGACCAAAGAATTCGATGAGCGTCGCCACGATCGCGTCGAGATAGGCCGCCGCGTCATCCTTCGACCAGAACAGAACGTTACCTACGATTCGGCTATAGCTTTTGAGAAACACGTTGCGCGTGCAGAGCGGAACGAACACGCCTGATCGGTCCTGATCCAGGAGGATTTCGCGTTTCATCGCGAAAACCGCATTGCCGTATCCACGATTGGTTCCTCGATCGAGCAGGGTGAGGTTCGCGAGAGTGTGGTCCGTGGCCTGGCGGCTCCCGTCAAAGTGCGTCAGGATTTCGGTGTCGATTGTTTCGAAATCGAGCGCCGCACCCTCCGGGTGGCTGTCAGGATCGAGATAGGCCTCGATCCTGACAGCGAGCGCCTGCTCAGGCCCAACGGGGAACGCCCGGAGATAATCGCGGCATTGGCGAAGCCACGCTTTCTGCTCGTTGCCACGTTCTGGCCGATCATCACTGACCGCCCGGATGTGTTCGATATCCCATCGATCGGTCTTGAAGCTGTCAAACTGGAACCGTATGTTAGATTTCTGGTTTTCGATCAGCGTGGCCAGATTGAACAGGAGCAGGAGGCTGCGCACCTTACCCGGCGAACTGTAATCGACGGTTCTGCACTGCGCGTCGATTTCCTGACCGAGTTCGTCCGCCCGCAGATTCTCAGCCACCTTGCCGAAGATGTCATTAAACACACGCCTGCGCAGGAATCCGGAAAATGCCTGCTTGCTCAATCTGCTGCTTTGATCAAGAAGTTCGGCGATGACGTCCAGATCGCCTTGCGCCTGTTGCAGGATGAAGCCAACGATGTGGAACAGTTCGCGGTCGTCGTACCACTCCTCCAGAGCCATAAAGATTTCCCGAGCCTCGCGCCATGCGCCCTCCGCGTCGGTCTCGCCGAGCCTGTCGGAGAAGTAAGCGAACACGGCGTGGTCCTGCGTGTTGAGGCGTCCCGCCCTCAACGCCGCCAGTCGGAATATGAGGCTGATCCGATTGGCCGTCCCCTCAGGTTTGTCCTGCAGGAAGTACCAGACTGCGTCGATCCGCAGACGCTTTTCAATTTGATCCCATTCATAGGAGATCCGGTAGGCGGTCCGGTCGGCGCCGTCATCCTGCCTGGCTCGACGCAGGAAAAGTGCGCGCACTAGCTCAGCCTCGGTGAGGGGGATCTTGCCGACGTTGAGGCGCGTGAAGGCGGCGACCGCGTCGTCGCTAGGGTCAAGTTCATACCAGATGACCCTGATATTTGACCCCCGGGCGGAATCTTCAGCGAGCAAATGCTGG
>CAITIX010000385.1 GCA_903892565.1 uncultured Acidobacteriia bacterium | reverse complement strand
TGCAGTCAGCTGAAGCCAACCTCGCTCGACTCCGTGAGCTTGAGTCATTTAAGCGTGTGCTCGCACCCTTCGATGGCATCGTGCGCGAGCCCGGCCCGAACAACACCGTCCGCGAAAAGGTGAACGTGCGGCGCGCGGGATTGGAAAATTCCGGGCGGCCCGGCCCGCCGACGCAGCTTTCCGAAACCGTCTGCACCGGCAAGTGCGACGTTTGGAAATAGTGCGTCTTATGATCCGCGTTTAAGCGTTTCGCGCACCAGTTCCCTCGCGCGTTCTAGAGCAGCAGCATCGTCGCCGAAACCAGAAATCCAGTGCATGTCCGTGTCACGGCGAAACCATGTGAGCTGACGCTTGGCGTATTGCCGTGTTTCGATCTGCGTGGATTCGATCGCTTGCGCGAGCGTACAGGCCCCGCGAAGATGCGCCAGCGCTTGCTTGTAGCCGAGCGACTCAAACGGTTTCGCTTCGGGCGACACACCTCGCGCCAGTAAATCCTGAACCTCTTGCAGCAGTCCGCTGCGGAACATCGCCACTACGCGACGGTCTAGCCGCGCGCACAACTCCGCGCGATCCGGATGCAGGCCGATCTTCAACACCGCGTAGCCTTGCAACGGATCCGCCGTTTCCCTGGGCGGCGCCGCAGCGTGCGTGGTCAGCCGGACTTCGAGCGCACGCATGGTCTTTTGCACGTCGCGCGCATGGATCTTTTCGGACGCAGTGGGCGCCAGGCGCGTCAATAGGCGATGTAAAATTCCCGGCTTGCGCGCTTCCTTGGCGGCCAGCCGCTCGCGCAGGATTTTGTCGCGTCCGGGAAGCGAAGGAAGTCCCTCGAGGAAGGCTCGCAAATAGAAGCCCGTCCCTCCCACCACAATCGGGACATGCGCGCGCGAGGCGATTTCGTGCACGATCTCGCGCGCGGCCCGCGAGTACTCACCTGCGGAGTAACCTTCTTGTGGGTCCAGCACGTCGAACAAGTGATGGGGTGTTTCGTGGCGTTCCGCCAAAGGAGTCTTCGCGGTGCCGATATCGAAGCCGCGGTAGAGCTGTAGAGAATCACAATTGACGATCTCGCCGTGGAATTCGCGAGCCAGTTCGATAGCCAGGGCGCTTTTTCCGGAGCCCGTAGGTCCGGCGACGACGATAAGAGGTTTGGTGGGCAGTCCAGCGCCCTGTTCTTCGGAGACCACGCGTGTTCACCATGGTACCGGAGAATGTATTGGTATCGGAGAAAGCAGTCGACCAGCCGGCGCGCTACGCTGATTGTAAATAGCATGGTGTTCGGGTTGCTCAAAGTCGGTGTGCTTTGAACGGATATACTAGAGATAAGTTTGCCGCAGATGTCGCGGCACCTGGGAAGGGATCGATGGCAAAAGCTGTCTTATTCGCGGTACTCGGAAGTGTCTGCTTATGGGGGCAGCCTCAACCGGCTCCCGCCGCCAACCCGGATCACGCCTCGGCCTACTATCACTATGCCTTGGCGCACATGTATGCCGAAATGGCAGGCACGTATCGGAATCGTGCCGACTACGTGAATTTGGCGATCGAAAATTACAAAGAGGCCATCAAGGCCGATCCTCAGGCTTCGGCCCTCAGCGAAGAACTCTCCGATGTGTACGTGCAAACCGGCCGCCTGCGTGAAGGGCAAGTCGACGCCGAAGATACGCTGAAGAAAAATCCCAACGATCTGACGGCTCACCGCCTTCTGGCTCGCATCTACACGCGCTTGATCGGCGATGGACAGCGCGTGGATGAAGCGATGCTCAAACGCGCCATCGACGAGTACAAGAAAATCGGCGCTCTCTCGCCGCGCGACGTTGACGCATGGTTGATGGTCGGGCGATTGGCCAAAGCGTCCGGAGATTCGGTGGAAGCCGAAAAGGCCTATCAAAAGTCTCTGGCGATCGATCCCGTGAATGAAGACGGCTTGACGGGCTTGGCGCTGGTGTATAGCGATCTCGGCGACAACGCGAAAGCCACCGAGTTGCTCAAGAAGCTGGCGCAAAGCAATCCCTCGCCTCGCGCGTTGCAAGCGTTGGCTGCGGCCTATGAACAGATCCGCGATTTCAAATCAGCCGCTGCTGCCTTGCGGCAGGAATTGGCGCTGAATCCGCCGAACGAAAAAGATGTGGCGCGCGCCTTGGCGCAGGATTTGACGCTCGCCATGGAGTTCGACGAAGCCTTATCCGTGTATTCCGAACTCGCCGCCGACGATCCCGAGGATGCGACCGCCTATTTGCGCATGTCTCAGATCTATCGCGAGCGCCACGATTTTGCGAAGGCTCGCGAATCCGGCGACAAGGCCAAGGCCATTGAACCGAATTCCGTGGAGATTCGCTATAACGAGGTCGCCATCCTGGAGGCCGAAGACCGCGTGCCGGAAGCGGCTCAATTGCTGAAGGATATTCTTTCGTCCACCTCCAAGAAGGGGTATACGCAGGCGGAACGTGCCAGCCGCATCGCGCTGTTGGAACGCCTGGCGTCGCTCTATCGTTCGGTCGATCAGACGGATCCCGCAGTCGACGCCTTCCGTCAGATGGCCGATGTGGACGTGAGCGTGGCTCCGCGCGCTTCCGCGCAGATCATCGATACCTATCGCAGCGGTAAGGAATTCCAGAAGGCCCAACAGGAAGCCGATGCGTCCGGCAAAAAGTGGCCGGAAGATCGCACCCTGCGCGTGGTGCGCGACACGTTGCTTGCCGAACTCGGCAAGGTTGACGAAGCGGCTTCGGATTTGAAAAAAACGTTCGATGGCAAGACCGACCGCGCGACGTATCTCTCATTGGCCGACGTCTACGAAAAGGGCCGCAAGTATGACGACATGGCCAAGGCGCTCGATTCCGCCGAGAAACTTTCCACGTCTGACGAGGACAAGATCGGCGTGTGGTTCATGCGCGGCGCCATGTACGAGCGCATGAATCGCGTAGAGAAAGCCGAGACCGAGTTCCGCAAAGTATTGAAGGTGGATCCGGACAACGCCGGAGCCATGAACTACATCGGCTACATGTTGTCCGACCGCAACCAGAAGCTGGACGAATCGCTGAAGCTGATCCTGCAGGCGCTGGAACGCGAGCCGGGCAACGGAGCCTACCTGGATAGCTTGGGATGGGCCTACTTCAAGTTGGGGCGCTACGAAGAATCCGAAAACGCGTTGCGCCGCGCGGTAGCCAAAACGCCGCGCGATCCTACGGTGCACGATCATTTTGCCGAAACGTTGATGAAGCGCGGAAAAATCAGCGAGGCGGTTGCCGAATGGCAGACATCGCTCAAGGAATGGGATTCCAGTTCTCCGGCGGAATTGCGCCCGGCCGAGGTGGCCGGTGTCCGCAAGAAACTGGATAATGCGAAGGTCAGGCTGGCGAGCGAAAAGCCCGCGCCCGGGAAGAACTAGTCGGGAAGAACGAGTCTCGATGCGGCGTCGCACGCTGCTACACTAGACAAAAGATAAATCGATAAAGGTAAAACCACAAGGAGTCCGTCTCGTTTATGCTTCGTTTTTCTCTCTTGCCTGCCTTGGCCGCCTGTGCGGTCGGTCTGTTGCTTCCCGCGCAGGCTCCCGCGCAAAGTAAAGTTGCCATCATCAATATGCAACGCGCGGTTCTAGAAGCCAACGAAATCAAGAAGGCCGCCAATGATATGCAGGCGAAATTCAAGCCTCGCCAGGACGAGCTCGATAAGCTCCAGCGCGATCTTGCCACCATCCAGGCGCAATTGCAGAACGCGCAGATGACGCCGAATCAGCAGGCCGATCTCACCGCCGAAGGCCAGCGCAAGCAGCGCGAAGCCCAGCGCATCAGCGAAGATCTGCAGGCGGATGTCGAACGCGAGCGCACGGAGATCCTGCAGCGTGCCGGCCAGCGGATGGCCGAAGTTGTGAAGAAACTGTCCGAAGATAAGGGCCTGGATGTCGTGGTCGACGCCACCACCACGGTCTTCTTCAAGCCGACGCTCGAAATCACAGAGGAAGCCATCGCCGCCTACAACAAGGCGTATCCTTCGAAGTAACGGGCTCGCAAAGTAACGGGCTCGCAAACGGTCGACGTTGGCGCACTTGCTATCTATATTGGCCTCCGCCGGTGTCTAATACAGGCGGAGGCTCGAAACGAAATCCATGGCAGGCTATCTCGACGAATACGGCGTGGCGGACGAGCGCAGAACGCGCACCATTAAAAACGTTGTCGTCGCCGTGGTGATCGCGGCGATTCTCGGCACCAGCGCGTTTTACTTCTTTCGCAATCGCGCCGAAGAACGCGTGATTAATAATTTTATCGCGGCCCTGAAGAATAAGGATTATCAGCAAGCCTACGCCCTGTGGGGCTGCACCCAGCAGACCCCCTGCCGCTATTACTCCCCGGACCGATTCGCCGAAGATTGGGGACCCTCGGGCCTCTACAAGAATCCGGAAAAAATGCACATCGAGCACATCGATACCTGCGGCGCGAATCCGCAAGGCTTCGGGGAAACCGGGGTCGTCTTCAACATTCGCTATGGAGACGCGGACGATCTCGGCCTGTGGGTGGAGCGCAAAACTAAAATTCTGAGTTACGCTCCGTGGCCGCGCTGTCCAGGACCGCATCTGCAGATCTTCGAGTTCCTCAAGTCGCGTTTCGGCGTCGGATCGAAATAGCAAGTCTCTGATTCAGCGCGTTTTTGGGGCTTGCGCGTCACCTTAGATCGAGTCCATTAAAACGTTTTATGTAACTCCTGTCGTGGTGGCGGCATCTCAGCAGTTGTAGAGCAACGATGCCAAGTTGGGCAACGATCGTGCTGTTTCGGCAATGATGCCCATCGAACTGATTGCGCCTGTTCCCGCCAGGTAGTACCCCGTAGTAGCAATCCTCAAAACAAAACTAAAGGAGAACTTTCTTATGAAAGCTTTGAAACTGACGTTTGGTCTTGCTGCGCTTGCACTCGGAATTGCGAATGCGGCTTCTAGTTACAAGGTCAAGGTGTTCGAGCCCCTCTGGGTCGGTAGCACCGAGTTGAAGGCCGGAGAGTACAAAGTGGAAATGATGGGAGACAAAGCCGTGTTCAAGATGGGCAAGAGCACGGTGGAGATTTCCGCGACCTTCGCTGCCAATGACAAGAAATTCCCGTCGAACGCATTGGTGACGGAAGGGAAGAAGCTTGTGGAAATCGATCTGGGCGGCACTGCCGACAAGATCGTGTTCGCGAGCGAAGTAACTGCCGCGCCGTAGGTGAAATCAGCGCCGCTGCGGCAGTTCAATGCATCAAGTAAAAACGATAGCCTGGGACGATTTCGCGTCGTCCCGGGCTATTTGGTTGCAACCCGCTCGTGACCATCGTCACTGCGGCATCCACTTCCCATTTGATCAACTTGGCTTTTCTTAGCAAACTTCCATGACAAGCCGACTAAAGCTTAAGTAGGGCTGAAAACAAAGGCCGCAGTTGCAAACCAGTTGTTGGTGCGGCCGGTCACTAT
>CAITIX010000384.1 GCA_903892565.1 uncultured Acidobacteriia bacterium | reverse complement strand
CCTCCAGCTCGGCGATCCCGGTTTCAGTAGCGACCTTGATCAGTTCGCGGATTTCTTCGAGTGTCATCGCAAGTTCACTATACAGAGCGTCATAAGCAGGTGCGCATCCGCTCCCTCACGGTCGCGGTTCAGTGCTGACACAGACCCGCGACCGTGAGGGAGCGGGCGCATGATAGCTTTTTCTTTGCGACAAGCCCCTAGTCGCACCCGCCCGACGGGCACCGCCACGACAATGGCACGCCCCCCTATGATTGAAACGCAGGCCTGGGTCTGATACCATCCGACGCATGAAACGTTCGTCTCTTCTCTTAATTCCCTGTGGACTCGTGTTGCTGGTGAGCGCCGTCCGTGCCGCCGATCCCGATGGCTTCGTCGCCTACAAGGCAGCAGAACTGCAGGCGCATGCGAAAGCCGCCAAGCTCGATGAAAATAAAGCGGGCGTGGATCGCGTGGCCACGTGGGGGAATCACGGCTTGATGGTGGTCCGCCGCGAAGGCGACGGCGCGGTGGAGACGCACGCGACGCAAGTGGATGTGGTGACCGTGATTTCGGGAAAAGGCACGCTGATCGTCGGCGGAACCGTGGTCGGCGATAAGAACACCGCGCCGGGAGAAATGCGCGGCAAGTCGATCACGGGTGGCGTGCGCACACCGATGGCAGCGGGTGACGTGTTCCATATCCCTGCAAAACTCCCGCATCAGATGCTGGTCCCCAAAAGCCTGGTCGTCCAAGTGGTCAAAGTGGACTCGAAGTAAGCGCTTCCCTTCCCTGCCCCCCCTTCCTCGTCAATTTAAGCCGGTGCTCTGGCGTTTGTCGGAGCGCGGGCAGCGCCGCGTTTTTTGGCATCCACGCCAGGACGTCTGCGCGCGTCAATACTAGTGATGCTGAAGTCTACACTCGCACAAGCGGCCCCGGGCGGATCCGTAACATGCTGAATATGAAACAGTTTCTGTCATTTTGCTGTGTCTGCCTGACGTTTTTCGCGTTGACGGGCGACGTCGCCGGCAAGACGCGCAAAAGTGACAAGTTCCTGAACGACGGCCGCGTGGCAGAAGCCAAAGGGGACTGGGACACGGCGCTCGAACTCTACGAAAAAGCGTTCGAAATTGAGCCGACCAATACGTCGTACATGATCGCCATGCGCAGAGCTAGGTTCCAGGCGGGACAAAAGCATGTGGACATGGGAGAAAAAGCGCGCGCCGCAGGCAAATTCGATGACGCGTTGCACGAATTCGAAAGAGCGCTGGTGGCAGATCCTTCGTCGGCGATTGCACTCCAGGACATTCGCCAGACGGAAGTAATGATCCGCACAAAAGCGGGCGTAAAGCAGGACGAAGCGGGAATGACCTTGGCCGAGCGCGCCAGGAAAGAATCGGAAGATCGAGTAGATTCCATGCTGGCCCCGCCTGAACTCAAGCCGATGAATAGTGTGATCCCGATGCTGAAGATGAACAATCAGCCGCCCAAGGTTTTGTTTGAGACCGTGGGGAAGCTGGGCGGGATCAACGTGGTTTTCGATTCGCAGTACGTGGCGCCGGGCCGAAATTTTAACGTCGACCTCAGCTCCGTCACCATCGATCAGGCATTCGACTATTTGGCGACACTGACCCGCACGTTCTGGAAGCCCCTGAATCCCACGACCATTTTCGTCGCGGAGGATAACGTCACTAAACGCCGCGATTTTGAAGACGACGTCGTGAAGGTGTTCTACATCCGCAATGCAACGTCAGTGCAGGAATTCCAGGAAATCGCGACGGCGATTCGCACGGTGGCGGAAATCCGCCGCGTGTTCACGTATAACGCCCAACGGGCGATGATCGTGCGCGACACCATCGATAAAGTCGCACTGGCCGAAAAGCTGGTGCAGGACTTGGATAAGCCCAAGGGAGAGGTCGTGGTGGACGTGGTTGTCATGTCGGCCAACAGCGACCGGACGCGCGATTTGGCGGCCACGATCGCCAATGCCGGAACGGCAGGCCTGAACGTGCCGATCACATTCAATGGGACATCCTCTACCACGACGACCGGAACGTCATCTAACGGCACGCCGACAACGGCGACGGCGGGATCCGTAGTGCTGAGCCGCTTGGCGCGCTTGTCTTCGAATAACTTCTCGGCATCGTTACCGGGAGGATTGCTGCAGGCGATGCTCGCCGACAGCAACACGAAGGTTCTGAACCGGCCGCAAGTGCGTGCATCGGACGGCCAGAAAGTGACATTGAAGATCGGCAGCCGCATTCCCTACGCGACGGGCAGTTTTCAGACAAATACGGCTTCGGCGCTGGTGTCCACACAGTTCAATTACGCCGACGTTGGCGTGAATATCGACATGACTCCTCAGGTGCACTCCGCCGATGAATTGACGTTGCACATCGAAGTGACGGTTTCGAGCGTGCAGCAATACGTCAGCATCGGTGGGATTCAACAGCCCGTGATCGGCCAGCAGGCGAATATCGCGGACATCCGGCTGCGCGAAGGGGAAGTAAACATCCTCGGGGGCTTGAATCAAACGCAGGACACCGCGAACTCGAACGGCATTCCGGGATTGGTGAACATTCCGATCCTTGGAAAAATCTTGTTCGGCAACGATCATACGGAGAAAAGCCGTAGCGATTTATTGATCGCGTTAATCCCGCATATTGTGCGGACTCCCGACTACACTGCGGAAAATCTGCGAGGCATCTATGTGGGTACGGATCAGGTGGTGAAAATCAACTATGCTCCGAAACCGACTCCTTTTGGGCAAGCACCTGGTTTGATGTTGACGAATCCGCCATCGCCGAATCCGTCTATGGGTGCACCGTCTTTGACGAATCCATCTTTGCCTGCTCCGTCCGTGCCGAATCCTCTGGGCGCCGCTCCTGCGCCGGCAGCCAAACCTTCTGAAACCGGCGCTCCGGCGGCAGTCGTGACCGTGCCGATTCCCATGCAGCTTGCTATGCCGGTGCAGCCGGAAGTGCCCGCTCACCCCATGAACAAAAAGCCGGAGGATTCTCCAACGGCCGCGTTGGCGGAACCCGGTGTGGCTGTCCCGTAAATCGCGAAAACTATGGCTTCGGTGGTTCGGTCGGAACAAGTCAGACGCAAGAAGGGTGAGCGCGGGCTCACGCTCGTGGAGTTGATCGTGGCGTTTACGATCATGGCACTACTGACGACCATGGCCGTTCCCTTGGCCCGCTACAAAGTGCGGCGCGATCGGGAACGCGTGCTACTGGGCTCGCTGCGCGAAATCCGCAAAGCGATTGACGATTACAAGGATGCATCGCTGGCTGGGAAAATTGAAGTGAAACTGGGCACGGACGGCTATCCGGAATCTCTCGATCAACTCGTGCAGGGCGTGAAGCTCCTGCAGAGCGCCGATGGGAAAAAGATTAAGTTCCTGCGGCGGATTCCGCTGGATCCGATGACCAATTCCAGGGACTGGGGCATGCGGAGTGAACAGGACGATCCGGCGTCGCAAAGTTGGGGCCGTCAGAATGTGTTCGATATTTACACCAAGAGCGCCGAACGCGCTCGCGACGGCACGCTGTACTCGGAATGGTGAGATGACGATGACAATCCATCCTGCGACGACGGACCAAGGCTCACAGCCCGGCGCGACCTCGCGCGCGTTCAAGCAGAGTAAGGGCTATACGCTGATCGAATTGATCATCGTCATGACGATCATCTCCGTACTGGTGGCCATCGCGGTACCGATGTATCAGAAATCGATTACGCGAACGAAAGAGAGCTTACTGAAGAACAATCTTTTCACCCTGCGAACGGTGATCGACGAATACACGTTCGACAAACAGAAAGCACCGCAAACGCTGCGGGATCTGGTGGACCAGGGCTATTTGCGCGATGTTCCGCTCGATCCGATGACGGGCAATAACCAAAGTTGGCGCGTGATTATGGAAGAGGCCGTCTCTTCGGTCGATCAAACGGCTCCGGGAGTGTACGACGTGCGCAGCGGATCGGACAAGAAAAGCCTGGAAGGCACGATGTATTCGGAGTGGTGACGAGCCACAGGCAAAGCAGTGGCGCTCGCATCTAACATAGGCGTGCGCGAACCATTGCGGTCTTCCATGTTAAACTGACTCTTAGTTCATCTTTCCTAAATTCCCCGATCGTCTAATGGTAGGACAGCGGCCTTTGGAGCCGTGAATCGTGGTTCGAATCCATGTCGGGGAGCCAAATTTCATTTTGATCGGTCGCGATTGCGTTCTCCTCGTGTTTCGTTCTACTTAGCTGGTTCGAGCGCTTCAGATTTTCAAACGGCTCTTCGAAATCGGTGTGCAACTGGCCGCCCTGCCAGATTGCGGTTTTCAATACCGGCCTCAAAAATCTCTGTTTTTCCTAGACGGGCTGTACTGCAACGAGTTCAGCGGCCCTGCTGGTCAAACCCATCAGATCTATCGCCTCCACCTTTGGCATTGGCGCGCTGGCACGGATCTCATTCACCCGACGCAACAGTTCCAGACTTTGTGACTGAAGTTCTCTAGGCTCAGGGCACTTCCCGCGGTGGCCTGTGCAGTGGTAGTAGACATACTTCTGCTTCTTCAGCTCTCCAACGAGGCAACACTGGCAATGACCGCAACGGACAAAGCCGGTGAATGCAAAATCGTGTTTGATCCGGTGCTGATTTGTTTCGGCGCGACGATTGAGCAACGGTTGCACTTGCTCCCATGTCTCCCGGTCCACCAGCGCTTGGTGCGTGCCCTTGTACGTCACGCCGTTCCAGTCGAAATCCCCCCCTAAATGCGCTTTCGAAGAATCTGATGCAGCAATCTTTTCTGCAGCGGGTGCTTGATTCGTTTACACAAAGAACGGATTGAGGAGGAAGGCAATTCAGCCCGCACCATGTACTTGCTCAGCAGAAGTCGTTGTGACATTCCGCAGCATTGCGGGCCTCAAACGGACATGTTTTTATAGTGCACGTTACAACGTCGTTAGGAGCAATCACAGGAATCAATCCGACGATTGCGCGGTGAGCTTGTGGCAAGTCCCGGACGAGCCTGGACGGGAATACTTCGGGCATTGTGACCGTTTTCGGCCCACGTGTCCCAACCTCCGATTCTAGATGCCCTGCCTAAATTCGCGCAGAGGTTTGTGGTCATCTCTAGCGCCCCCAGGGCGTGGTAGCCAGCGCCCAAACCCGCCGGGACCGCCGTATAGTGCCCCTGCTAGGCGGGGTCTAAAATTCATTTGCCGCGTGCTGCCCCAAGCGGTCGAAGTGCCGAATTTGGCATGAAGGGCCGCCCATCCGCTAGTACCGCGAGCTCCATCGAAAAAAGTAATGGAAGAGTGTCCGACCATACATCCGCGGCCCAGCCCATTCAGGCCGAAAGCTGGAGCTGGTGGGAACGTAGCGGAATGGTCACGGTGAAGGCGGATCCGCGTCCCAGTTCGCTTTCGGCGGAAATTGTGCCCCCGTGCTGTTCGGTGATGATCCGCGCGATGGAAAGGCCGAGCCCGGCGCCTCCCATCTCGCGCGAACGGATCTTGTCGGCGCGCCAGAAGCGATCAAAAATGCGAGGAAGCTGATCGGCGCTGATGCCGATCCCGGTATCGCGCACGGTCAAGACAGCCGCGCCCTTTTCCTGCGACAAAGCAACAGAAATGGTACCGCGAACTGGCGTGTACTTGAGCGCGTTGTCGATAAGAATGAGACACAGTTGGTGCAAGGAGCCATCATCGCCCATGACTTCGACCGACTGAGGAGGAAGAGAAACACTTACTTCGTGTTGTCCCGAAGCTGCCAGCGTCTCCACTTGCGACCGCAGGTCTTCCACGACAGTCTTAAGGTCGACGATGACTGGCTCGAACGGCTGCGTGTTGGCATCCGATCTGGCCAGCGAAAGAAGCTTATTTAACAACTGAGTGGTGCGCCCGGATTCGCGCAGAATCTGACGCAGCGCGTCGAGCAGATCCTCCCTGCTGCGTTCGCGCCGGAGAGAGAACTCGGCCGCCGACTGGATGAGCGTCAAAGGAGCGCGCAACTCGTGGGAGGCGTCGGCCGTGAATTGGCGATTACGATTGAAGGCGCCTTCAATGCGATCCAGCATGCCGTTCAACGTTTCCGTCAGGCGCTGTAATTCATCGCGCGAGTCGGGAACCGCAAGCCGTTCGGAGAGATTGCTGGCGGAAATTTCGCGCGCACCCATCGTAATCTGATCCACGGGCGCAAGCGCTCGACTGCTGATATAAAAGCCCGCCAAGGTCGCCAAAATTGCGAGAACGGGAAGCGAGAACAGGACCACGCTTTGATAGCGGCGCAACGCCGATTCATACGAGCTCAGCGGTTCAGCGATTTCGACAATCCAGAACTTGCCTCTCAGATTCACGCGCTTCGCAGCAAGGCGCAGACGCCAGTCGTCACGATCGGCGTCGCGAAACAAGACGTCGTTCGTCAATCCGTCCGGGTTCGCCAAGCCGTCCGGAGGACGGGTCGCGAACTGATGGCGGGCCATGCCCGACGCTTGATAGACCAAGTGTTGCTGGTCATCAAATACGCGGAAAAGACTGCCCCCCACCATCAAACTGGAGCTTTCCGCCAACCGTCCGGCGAGCTGCGGCTCCTCCAAGTCGGAATATCGATTGAGGACTTCGACAACGCCGTCCATACGTCGGATCAGCCCGAGGTCAATCGCGCGGTAAATGCTGCGCTCCATGGCGTACCAGCTGCCCACTGCGAGAAAGCCCAGCAAGAGAACGACGCTGGCGAAATACCAGGCGGTGAGGCGAAAGCGGATGGAACGGAAGACAGTCATATGCACACCTGCGTCATTCGCGGGCCTTTAACGAATAGCCTACGCCGCGCTCCGTTTGAATGATTTTCGCATAGCACGGCAGGTCAACTTTCAATCGCAAGAAGTGAATAAAGACCTCAAGGTTATTGTCCGAAATCTTTTTATCTTCCCAAACAAGATCTGTGAGTTGATCTCTTGTTACGATGCGCCCCGCCGCCTGCATCAGGCATTCCAATAGCGAAAATTCGGTTCGCGTCAACGAGAGAAGTTTCCCGGCACGACGCACTTCTCGCGACTCGACGTCCATGCTCAGGTCACCAAAGTGAAGCATGGTTCGATCGGCAGAAGAAGATCGCGTACGGGCTTTCAATCTTGCCAGTAGCACCTCAAACGAAAACGGCTTCACCAGGTAATCGTCCGCACCGGCTTCCAATCCGCGGACCACGTCCTCCGGAGCGTCGCGCGCCGTGAGCAACAGAATGGGAGTTCCGTACTTTTCCAAGCGCAAACGCCGCGTGACTTCGAGGCCATCCATATAAGGCATCATTACGTCGAGCACGATGATGTCAAAGAGCGAGGACTGAGCGGCCTTCAGTCCAGCGGCGCCATCGTAACAAACGGTGACGGTATTATTTTCCTCTTGCAATCCGCGGCGGACATAATCCGCCACCTCGCGGTCATCGTCCACTAGAAGAATTCGCATAGCGTTACTTTGCGGCCGGCGGCCATTACTTCGCGTCGCTCATCATCTGACGTTTAGGCCTTGTCGGTAATCATGCCATGGATCGCACGGAGTCGCCAGGCAAATTTGAATTTAGCATCCCCGCAATTCCTTAAAACTTCCTGAAACGGATTCGGGCTCCTTTCAGAATGCCTTAAGCTCGCGGCGGCAACATGTGAAAGGTCGTGGCGGAGTTCGCCGCGTATAGCAGGCGCTGGGAAGTTGCGACCGCAGGAGAATACTCGTGAAACAGATGGATAAGATGTGCCGGGTCGCGCTGGGAATCGCTCTGCTCGGAACCGTGATTTTTGGACAAGTGGGTTTTGCACAAACGCCGGCCGATGGACCGTACAAGGTCGTCAAGACGATTAAAGTAGGCGGCAACGGCGGATGGGATTACGTAAACGCCGATACGGCGGGCCGTCGCGTGTATTACGTGCGCACGGGACAGACGCCGATCCTGAGCGCTTACAACATGGATACGTTCGAAAAGGTCGGCGACATTACGTTGCCGAGCAATGGGCACGGCGCGGTGGTGGATCCAAAATCGGGCCACGGTTTTGTGAGTACGAAGCCGATCATGATGTTCGACACAAAGACGATGAAGCCAATCAAATCGATTGAAGTGATGGGCAGCCCCGATGGCCTGTTCTATGACGCGGCTGACCGGCGCGTATATGTCTTTAGCCACACCATGCCGCATCTGACGGCGATTGGCGCCAAAGACGGGAAGGTGATCGGAACGCTCGATCTCGGTGGCGAGCCGGAAATGGCTGCCTCCGATGGCAAAGGCCGTTTGTTCGTCAATCTCGAGGACAAGGCAAGCATCGCCGTGGTCGACACAAAGAAGATGGCGGTAACGGCGCATTACGATCTTGCGGGCAAAGGCGGCACCTGCACAGGACTCGGTCTGGATGCGAAGAATCACGTGTTATTCTCGGCCTGCCGCATGCCTGCCGCCATGGTGATGGTGAATGCCAATGACGGAAAAGTGATCGCCACTCTGCCGATCAATGCAGGAACGGATGGTGCTGCGTTTAATCCAAAGACGATGGAAGCGTTCAGCTCGCATGCGGACGGCACGCTCACCGTGATTAAAGAGAACAGCCCCACCAGCTTCGCTGTGGAACAGATCGTGAAGACGATGCCCGGCGCGCGCACCATGACGCTGGATACGAAAACAGGCCGCGTGATTACGATCGCCGCCGAACAGGGTCCCCCGACTCCGCCGACAACGCCCGGTGGTCGCGCGGGTCGCGGCGCGATTGTTCCGGATTCATTCCAGATCTTGTTCGTCGGCAAGTAAAGGGAGGGTTCAAATGAGCAGATTGCAATTCGTGTGGGTCCCTGCGCTTGCGGCGGTGAGTGCGTTGGTCGGGAGTCAATATGCAGGCGCGCAGCAGCCTGTGGGTTCTTCTCCCTCAAGCCGAGATTTGACGTGGGCGTTTGCAGTGGGCGGAAAAGAGCAGCCGCCGGAGCCGGATCCCAAGGAAGTGGTGAAGCTGCCGGGCAGCGACAAGAGCTATACGCGCGAGCAGATCGATGACCTGACGAACACGATGGATTGGTTTCCGGGCGAACACCCTCCCGCTCCGGTGGCGGTGATCGGCGCCCCGGGTCGCAAGGCCGTGGCGTGCGCGTCATGCCACTTGATGTCGGGCGGCGGGCATCCAGGATCGGCCAGCTTGGATGGTTTGCCCGCCGAATACATTCAACGGCAGATGGCGTATTTCCGCAACGACACGCGCAAAGCGATCCGCATGAATGCCATCGCGAAGACTGTGACGCCGCAAGAAGATCGAGAGGCGGCAGAATTCTTCGCGGGCTTAAAGCCCACGAAATTCATTCGAGTGATTGAAGCCGACATGGTGCCAGAAACGTACGTGACGCGCTTCCGTGAACGCTATGTGAAAAAGGGCGGAAAGATGGAGCAACTCGGCGAACGCATCATCGAAGTCCCCGAAGATGCGGAGCGCGTGGACGCGCGCGATCCTCATTCCGGCTTCGTCGCTTATGTCCCAAAGGGCAGCATTAAGAAGGGCGAGACACTGGCAATGACTGGTGGAAACGGCAGAACGGTGCAATGCGCCATCTGCCACGGCGAAGGACTCAAGGGCCTGGGCGACGTGCCCCGCCTCGCGAATCTACATCCGATCTATGTGGCTCGGCAGTTGTACGACATGAAGCGCGGCGAGAGCAGCGGCAAGATGGCACAGCTGATGAAACAGGTGGTCGCGAATCTGACGGACGACGACATCCTGAACCTGTCAGCATACGTCGCGTCTCTCCAGCCCTAAACGGTAATTTTAAGGATGCCCGGAGGGGATTGGCACGCGGCGAATCCTCTGTTTACGACGCGTTGTATTCGACCGTTAGCCTTGCGGATCTCGGCTTACTTTTCGAACTTGCTGAAGTCCATGTAATCGCCGGAGCAGCTAATCTCGCCAAGTTCCCACCCGGGCCGAAGTTCAGCGTAGAAGGTCGCCGTCCAGGGCTTTAGAAAGACCTTGGGATCTTCGAACTTGAAGTCGATCTCCAGGTGATCCGCATCCTTGCGACGGAAGGTCTCCGTAACCTTCAACTGTTCGCTATGAGGATGGCCTAAGCGGTCAAGCCACGTCTTTTCGTTGAAACCCACGGTCTCTACGACAAACGAGTAGTCGTCGCTCCAATGTCCAACGGAGGATCCCATCCACGTAGGATCAGGATCGCTGGGAAGCGGACGTCCATCAGAGTAAATGCGCCGGTTCGTGTGATCGTATTCAAACAGCATGAGCCAATATTTGTCTGCCTTCACGAATTCAAATGGATACGGGTGGAAGTAGACGCGAGGCGTACCAGGAGGATAGCAACGTGTGATGACCGGATCGTTGGTCGATTCCAATGTGTACTTGCCGTTGTTCGAATTTTTGGCTTCTTTATACTTTTCCAGCGCCCAAGAGGTCAGTTCCGGCTCTTCTTTCGTGAACGAAGCCCCCATATACGAGCGCATCGAAGGTGGATTGCGGAGCATCCAAACGCCCGTCAGATCACGCTTGGGAGCGGGCGCACTCGGTTTGCCTGCATCTTCCTTCGGCGCAGATTGTTGTGCGGTGGCGTCCTCGGGGTGGACGAACCCCAGCAACGAAGACATCACAAGCAGTGCCAGAGGCGACTTATTTCGCCAAGTCGTCAACGTGATCATCTATTTACACTCTCCGTACCTAAGGGAACGAACCCTCACGCTGCGTTCTGAATCAAAATGGGCCGACGGGAGAGATCGTTCCGCAGTGCGGATGTGGCAACAATCTGCTCTTCGGGCCTGGATCGAATTTGCTGCCGTAACTACCGAGGACGAGTGAACTTCGCCGCGTCCACCGGTACGTTGATCTTCACGTCCGTGATCTCCGCCGTAAAGCGTCCGTCGAGCCAAAGGAACGAATACTTGAACGGGAGCTTGATGCCGTCCACATCCTTGTAGTTGTCGAAGTCCTGCTGGATGGAGATGCGGCCGACAGGGGACGGCGTGCGCCGCACAAAGCGCGTGAGCAGGTGAGTCTGTTTGTCAAAGTAGAAGGTTGCGACAACGCCCGCTCCCTGACCGATTCCCTGCACAACATACATTTCGCGCCCGTTGATGGTATCTTCCTGCACAACCCGCCAATTGGTGAAGGCGGTCTTGATGCCGGCAGGGAAGGAAACCAGGGCGTCGAGTTTCGCGCCGATCACGTCATTGCCGGTGAGTTCGTAAACCGGAACAATCGCACGCGGCTGGACAATCCAGCCCGTCTTGCCGTCATACGTCCAGGCGCTGACTCCGCGTTCCGGAAATTGCGGGAAGTGGATCCACATGCCGCGCGAGTCGGGTGCCTGCGCATAAAGCTCAAATGCCGCGGTTCCACCCATGCCTGCGTAGCCCCGGCTGGTCCCGGTGGCGACGTAACTTTTGACAGCAGCGAGTTTCGCCGCGCCTCCCGCCGCTTGCACGTACTGATCCAAGATTTGCGTCGCGGCGGGCTCGTTCGGATCCGGTGCTAGAATGTCGCGCCTTTCCTCGTTTGGTTCTCCGTAGAGCTTATCGAGGGCGATACTCGTAGGCGGGGCATCCTGGCCGCGATGGCATGTCCAGCAGGTAACGACCTGTGCACCGCCAAAAAAGTTCTTGTTGACTGCCGCGACCACGTCTACCATCTTCCGTGCGGTCACTTTTTTGGGATTACTGTCGGTGACCCAATCGATAGCGTCTGTTCCGGCGCCGGGATGACAATTACTGCAATCGTAGCCGACAGCGGCCGTCATGACACCCATGGCTCCCAAAAAATCACTAGGCGTGAGTCCCTTGAGCGAGGCCGTCGTGACGTTCTTGAAATACTGCCCGGCGGTCTGACCTTTGGCAGGCGGCGGCATGCTGGGAGCTTGCGCGAAAGCCGGCTGAATTAATGTGAATGCCAAAACGATCGTTCCGGCTGAGGCCAGACGCACCACGGCCCGTGGCTTTTGGGGGATCATGATATTTCCTCGACTGGCTTGATCTATTTTTCGCCGGTGCTCGTTCCGCCAATCAGTTTGCGACCTTCCGCCGTGGTGACGCTGACCGCATCCGCAAGATTCGCTCCGTCTTTGGCGCGATAGGCCTCGACGGTAATGACGTCGCCGATCTTCAACGTATTCCGCGTCCAACCGCCGCGCAGCAACTGATTCGGACTGCCGGTTTCAATCTCCCAGTTGATCACTTTCCCGTCGGTGTCCTTGACGTCCACGTAGAAGCGGGCGTGAGGGTTGAGCCATTCAATGTTAGTGATCGTTCCCTTCAGCGTGACGGTACTCTTGATGTCGTACTCGGCAGCCGCCGAATGATGCGCAAGAGCGGGCGTCACGATGGCGGCCAGGGACATCAGGAAGAGGGCAAGTTTTTTCATATGACTCCTAGAAGGGCGCTTGGCCCAGACTTAGTATCCGCCCGGGTGGGGCACATTTTCTGTGACGAGCATCACGCGTTGCCGTGACGCGACACACGGGATCTTCAGTAAATCACAAGCTTGCACGCGTCTTTGCCCTTGCTGGGACCCTACTGACCGCGTAGCGGGTATTCGCCCGGTCCACCGCAGTTACGCGGACACTTTTCCGGAATCTGGTAGTTATCCTTCAACTTCTTCCGGAACTCGGGGTACATGGTTTCGGGACCTCCCATGCTGGCCTCTGCCGGAATGTTGTACAACTTTTGAAATTCGCCTACGGCCGCGTTCTTGCCGGGAAGATAGTGCGGGACTTTTTCATCAGGCACTCCCTCGTCACCCTGGATGCAGGGAGGCCCAACGGCGCGGATAGACGCGACGGGGTCCAGCTTGAAGGTGCGGGTCAGATAGTAGGGCTCGGCGAGATAGTATGGATCGTCGATGCGCGAAGTCATGGTGAGCTGATCCCCGTGGCGGAATAGACGCGTGACCATCGTGGAGTCGTCGCTCGCGGGTGCGCCGCTTTTGCGAAGCTGTCCAGCTTTCATGTGCGTGGTGTAAATCACGAGGACGTCGTCCGCCCACGTGCCCGTGGCGAAGCCGCCGTTGGGATGCGGAGCGTATTTCGAAGGATGAGGCCGGCCGTCCATCCAAATGGTGGTGGGTGCGCGATCCTCCCAGCCATTGATGTGCCAGGCGAGGGTCGTACCGTTGCGCGGCTCCGTCTCATTCCAGATCTTTAGGCCAAAGGGTCCGATATTGATATATACCGGTGTGTAGAAGGCGCAGATGCGTTCGGGCATCGAGCCCTGTTCGCCCTGATAGAGGTAACCGCGCTGGCGTCCGAGATCGTTGAATGGGATTCCCAGAAAATCGAGCGGATAAACGCGCGGTCCAGGATTATTACTGAGAGGATCGCTATCGTTATAAGGCAGCCAGGAGCCCGAGATGTCGATCTGCGCGAACAGCGGAGTGCTTCCGAGAAGCAAAGCAACGATAGCCGCGTGTCTTGGAAAGAGTCTCATAGTTCCGTCACCATTTTGCCGAGCACGGCTGGGGATCCCAGCCAGTAGCGTCTTTTTGCTTGCGGAATTGACCCGTGAGGAGCAGCGGGCGATCCAGGTACTTGGGATCGGTAATCGTCGAGGTCGCGATCATCCACTGCTCGCCGGTCGGTTCCTGGAAGAAGTCGTAGAACTCTGTGACGGTCGCATTTTCGCTGTAGGGCACTCCGTTTTTACGCAGGAATCCCGGCAGAAGGTGATTCGTAGTGACCTTGAGATAGCGCGCCTTGGGATCACGGCGGACGTCGCGCTCGCGAGATTCCCATGACGCGACGGAATCGCCTTGCCAAGAGGGTTTGCTGTCCGCGGGAGTGTACTTGCCGAAGTGGAACGCGCGCGTTTGCGTACCAGCGTCCACGTCCATCTGTAGCGTGCTGTCGTCGGGCCAAGTAATGTGCAGCCGTTCGGGATTCGCCATGATCAATCCCGCCCCGTATCCTTTGCAGGCGTTGCCGGCTGCGTCTTCCTTGGCGGGATCCCAGGCGTCGGCGAGTTTCTTCGCTTCGGCGTTGAGAGGGATGCCCATGTAATCGCCTTTGGGCGGAACTACCATGCGGAGGCGCCAGTTCTGCGTGACGATGGAAACCCAGTATCCGGTGAGATCCATGGGTGCGGTGGACTTCGCTGTGGCCGGGGCCGCGCCGCCGCGTCCGCCTTGCGCAAAGGCCGCAGGCGCGAGAACGACGAGGCAGACGGCGGCCAAGAGATGCAGAGATCGAAGTCTCATTTTGTGGCCCCCTTGAGGCTTTTGTAGATCGCCTCGATAAATGCGTCCGTGGTCCAGGGACCAGTCTTCGCCCCGAAACGCGGAGCCCAAGGGCCGGCCGGATTCGCGGCCTTCACCTGTTCGAGCGTCTTTCCGCTGTTGATCAGATCTTTTACGATGTCCCGAATCGTAACGACCATGTCGCGATATTCGACGACGTCCAGCTGTTCGCACGCGCGACCATGGCCAGGGATCACATATGTGCCAACGCTGCCGGCGTAAATAAAAGGAATCGGCGTGACCGTCATCTTGATGATGCGATTGAGCGCGTCGATCTCGCCCTGAATGCTGCCGCCATTTGCGGGATCGATCATGGGGAAGCGCGTCATGTCGAGAACATCGCCGGCGGCGATCACGTCGGAAGCGCGGAAGAAGACGGCAATGTCCGCATCACTGTGCGCGGCGGGCATGCGAAACATCTCCACGCCCTCGCCATTCATGTATATGTAGCGACGATCCTGGTAGAAAGTCTCCTGCGGCCAGGAGGTGCTGGGATACGCCGCCGTTTTACCCGTGGGTGCGCTCATGCGAGAGAGAACCCCTTCCGAAGCAAGTACCGTGGCGGCGAATCCATTGGTCATGTCGCGCGCAAGATCGCCACCCAAAGGTTCAGATCCCGCGAATTGGATATTGCGGCCGGCCTTCGCCACTTTCGCGTTGCCACTCACATGATCGGCATCCGCGTTCGTGTCAATGATGTAGCGGATGGGTTGATCGGTGATGCGCTTCACTGCGGCGATGACGCGATCGGAGGCGGCTTCGGCTCCGGCATCCACCAGAACCACTCCGTCGACTCCTATTTGTACAGCGATGTTCGAACCACCACCGGCAATCATGTAGAAATTCGGACGGAGCTGAATGGTCTCGACGTCTTCAATCGGAGCGCCCTGCTGCGCGCGCGCAGCGGTGACCAGGCCGCAAAGTCCGATGGTGAGGAGTCCAACGACTGCTCCCGCCGCGATCGCAAACTGTGGAAGCTTTAGCGCCATGGCGTTAGAGTCCTTTGTCTTCGCGGAGTGCATTCTTCGGGCGGATAAAAATCTTATCATCCAAGGGAGCGTTGTCGATAATTTCCGTCGCTACGCCGCGAATGATCGCGTTCTTGTTCTGCGAGACCCATTGGTAGGGCGCGACAGTGCCATCCCCGACTTCACGATATTGCAGGAAGCTTGTGAACTTTGCGTTCGCCGCGGGAGGGCCGGGCGTTTCGCCATCGTCACTTTGACGACGCAGCAGCGCGCCCGTTTCCTTGTCGAAGATAAACCAGGAGCCTTCGTCGCCTTCGCGCGCGGCGATGGCGAGCACGAGATAGACAT
Source organism: uncultured Acidobacteriia bacterium (assembly GCA_903892565.1). Taxonomy (GTDB): domain Bacteria; phylum Acidobacteriota; class Terriglobia; order Bryobacterales; family Bryobacteraceae; genus Palsa-187. Next base: position 16,840 of record CAITIX010000384.1, on the reverse strand, counting down.
CGCGGACGCCGCCGGGGACGAGATCTTTGCCTTTGCCTCCGGCGAGCGCTCCGTAAACGCTGACTTCGGGCTGCACGTAGCTCAGCTCGGATTTCACTTCGATACTTTTGTAAGCCTGCTTCATCGATGCCAGATCGAGCGCTAGGTAGCCGTAGTAGTAGAGCTCCTGGTGGCACATGGGACCGGCGGACGCGTTCGGACCGGAATCCTTAATCTTGTCGGGCCCGCCGGCGCGTTGCCAGCCGCCTGCGCCATCACAACCGTTCTGCCAGTGATTAAACGATGCGTCGAGATTGGTGTGGTTCATGATCGAAAAGTTCGGCGTTTTCGAATAGTGCAGCAGAACGGTTTCATCCGGAGCACCGGTGGTGGCGATGCGGCGCGTCCAAACGGTACGCTCCTTCACTTTCGCCAAGGCCTCCTTGCCGCCCAGGAACTTTTCGTACTTGGCCAGAACTTGCTCGGCAGAGGGTAATCCGGCGGTAACCGGATTTTCCAATAAGTTCAACTTTTGCTGTGAGTGCGCAAGCGACGCGCCGAGCGCCAGGGCCATGACGACCCCAGCGCTGCGTAGAGTGATTCGTTGGTGGCGCATCGAAGTCGTCTCCTAGAACAGGATCTTCAAACCGAGCTGAATGGCGCGTGGTCCGCCGGAACCGAGCACCGGATTTCCAGCCGCCACGTCGGGCGTTTGACGGCTGATACCGAAGCCGACGCCGCCGGCTCCCGAGGGATCCGTCGCAGTGCCGTTCTGATTGATGTTCGCGATGCCGTTGGGCGACGCGAAGTTCGCGTGATTGAAAACGTTGAAAACCTCTGCGCGGAACTGAGCCCGGAAACGCTCCCTGAGGGTCCAGGTCTTGGATACGGAGAAGTCGACGTTCTGATACCCAGCCGAGCGGAAAGGATTCGTGCCCAGCGTCCCGTACGTGCCGTAGCCGGGAGGAATCAGCACCGAACTGCCTTGCGCATAACATCCCAACACGGTGAGAGCAGCAACCGCCGCCGGACCGTTGGCCTGCGCCCTGGAAAGACATGCCGGATTCGTCGTTCCCGAGAAGTAGGGGATTCCGTTGCTGTTGATGAAGGACTTGTTGAACTGGAAGTCCGATGGACTGCCATAGAGATTCCAGCGCTCGCCGGTCGTCTGCGAGGAGTTCCCGAATTCGCCGGTTCCGCTGAAATCCGTCGTAACGTCGTTGATGCCCCATGGCGTACCGCCCTGCAGGTGGAGGATCGCGTTGACGGACCAGCCCTCTAACAGCTGACCGGGCGATTTCTTGCCGGGCAGCGCGTAAGACAACGAGTACGTGAAGCGATGACGAATATCGAACAATGTGTTCCCGTACGAACCTTTCACGTTGTTGCTGTCGATCGGCAGGATGAAGTGCCAGCTATCGGAGGAAACACCCAGCGCATGGGACCACGTGTAGCCGGCCACATAGGAAAGGCCATGCCAGTTGCGCTGCGTCAACACCGTTTGCAGGCCGCTGTAGTTGGAGTAATTGCTATTGGAGAGATAGTTAATGTATTTCAGATACGGGAACGCCGTGTTGTAGGGGCGGGACGTTTGTTCCGCGCCACTATTTGGAGAGCAGTTCCCGGCGGTCGGCGTCGCAATGCAGGTGGCGAGAACCGAGGGCGTCCAGCCAGATCCGAATGCGGCTTGATTGAGATCGGTGACACCGAGCAGCTTCGTACCATGGTTACCGATGTAGGCAACATCCAGCGAGAGGCTATTGCCGAGGGAGCGTTGGACGTCCACCAGCCAGCTGGTGACGTACGGAGTTCGGAGGTTCTGATCGACCCCGAGGATGCTGCACTGCGCGGGTGTAACGCCGGTCGCGTTGATTTTAGTGTTGCCGTCGCCGCAGGCGGGCGCGGTGGCGAATAGAGGAGTGTTCGGCCCGTTCGCTCGCCAGTTGGCATTTACGCCATTGACCGACGCTCCGCTAAACGTGAAGTTCGCCGCGTTGATCAGGCCACCTGAAACAAGAGTAGGCGTCTGGCTTCCATTGGCATAGAGCGGAACGTTGGTCGGGAGAGTGCCCAATCCGAACTGATTGGCGAAGGACATGAAGGAGTCGATGGCTCCGTTATCGTAGGAGATGCCGCCGCCGGCGCGCACCACAGTCTTACTGTTAACGGACCAAGCGATGCCGATGCGCGGAGCAAAGTTGTTGTGGTCGCCATTGAACGGCGCACTGATCTGTTTGCCCACCTGCTGCATGCCGACGCCAGGAATGAAGTTGCCAAGAAGATTGTTCGACTCGGACAGGACCGTGTTGACTTCGTAACGAACGCCCAGGTTCAGGGTTACGTTCTGGCGGATATGCCATTCATCCTGCGCGAATCCCGCATATCCTTGATTCTTGAAATTGCGGTAGAGGTCGCCAGCGGTGGTGCGGGCGCGCGTCATGGTTCCCTGGAAAAAGCCGGTGAGGCTTCCGAAGGTCAGGTTGCCTTTGGCTTGGCCCGCCGAATAGTTGGAAGCCGTATTGTCTTGGAACTGTCCGCCGAACATAAACGAATGCCGACCACGCTGATAAGAGACGTTGTCGGAGATATAGAGAACGCTGTCAGGCCCCTGGAGATTCGGGAACCCGGCGCCCGACAAACTGGCGTTGAACGGATTGATGGTGATGAGCGGGAAACCGAACGCCACCGGATCGGTCTGGCCGGTGTACAGATGATAGGTGCCGTAGTAGTTGCCCGGGTCCTGACTATGATCGGCCGAGAAGAACGTCTGCGTGTAGCGGGAATAACCGACATGGGCGGCGTTGACCCACTGCGACGACGGCGTCCACGTCCACAATCCCGAACCGAGCTGAGCTCGAGCGGTTTGCAGCAAACGGCGATTCGGATCAACTTCCAGACCGGGGTTGTCGACGAAAAGTCCGTCGCCCTGGCTGAGGAAGTAGGTGCCGCTCAGGGAGTTCTTGTCGTTGAGGCGATAATCCACCTTGCCAACGCCCGAATAGATCGTATTGTTGCTGGTGAGAGCTGTATTGAATAATGTCGTGGCGCCCGTGTTATTGGGGAAGAGTCCTGGGTAATTCCCCAGCGGCGTACAATTTGAACTCAATCCAGCAAGTTGCGCGCTCACGGGAGCGAAGGTTCCCGAGGCCACAGCGGCGTTGCAAGCGGCAATCAAATTGTTCGAAGCGCTACCGACACCGGCCGTTACGAGAGGCACGGTGTGCTGCGACGGAGTCTGGACGCTATACAACTGCGATTCATAGTTCGCGAAATAGAACAGTTTGTCCTTGATAATGGGAGCGCCGAGGCTGGCGCCATACTGCTCGATGCCCAGGTCCGGGAGCGGCTGCGAAGTCGCAAAGAAGTTCTTAGCGCCCCAGTCGCCACTGCGTCCATAGGCATAGGCCGAGCCGTGATAGCTGTTCGTGCCGGACTTCAAGCCCACGACCGTCACCGAGCCGTTCTTCCAGCCGAATTCGGCCTGCGGATTGACTTGCGTCTTGAATTCTTCGATAGCTTCGATGGGCAGGATGGTCCCGGCGTCGCCGGCGGCCATGGTGGCGTTCATAACGCTCTTGGCGTTCCACGGGTCGTTGCTATACACACCATCGATGAGGAACAGTTCGCTGTGGGGACGTCCGCCGTTCGCGCTCTGGTTGTTGTTGGAGCCACCGGGCAGTTTGGTGATGCCTGGACGGAGATCGAGGAGGTTCGCGAAGTTGCGGCCATTGAGCGGAAGATCGTTGATCACCTTGTTTTCGATGGTCCCGCCGAGCGTCGCGTTCGTGGTTTCGATGAGAGGAGCTTCCGCGGTAATTGTAATCGTCTGCTTTTGGTCTCCCGGCTGGAGAATCAAGTCAATCTGCAATTGCGCATTCACTTCGAGCGTTACGCCGCTGCGTTCGGTAGTTCGGAAACCTTGCGCTTCCACTCTGACCAAGTAAGTTCCTGGCGTGAGACTCGGCGCGTTATAAGAACCGGCGGCGTCCGTAGTGAGCCTGCGCGTGGCGCCTCGTTCGGTGTCCGTAATGGTGACGGCAGCGCCGGAGACTGCACCTCCCGACAGATCGGTAATGGCCCCCAAGATTCTGCCAGTGCTGGTTTGTGCAAAAAGCGTGCCGACACTCGGGCACGAGAACGCAACCCACAAGAATGCGATAAAAAAGCGGACGACTTTCTGGGTGATCCGAAACTGCAACATGAATGGCCCCCTTGCCTAGTGAGCTAGTGTAAGACGATGCTCAAGATCCTGCGGTGACTGGAGTCACTGGTCAGAGTGACCGGCATCACGAATTTAAGAAATTACTAAGACTCCCGCCGTTTACCGACGGAGTCAGAACACGTCTTTCTGATTCGGCACTGTATAACTTTTGCGGCCGCCAACATAGGTCGCCAGAGGATGCAACTTCAGGATGTCATCCTCTGGAACGGTCATGAAATCCCCTGAAAGAACCACAAAATCGGCGAGCTTGCCGGGCTCAATCGAGCCCTTCACCTTCTCGTCCCACGTCGCAAAAGCGTTGTTGTTGGTGGCGATGCGCAGCGCTTCCTGGCGCGTGATCTTTTCCTGCGGAGCGATCATTCTGCCATCGCTGGTCTTGCGCGACACGTAGAAATACAGATAAATGAAGGGATTGTTCGGAGCCATGGTTTCCGGATTGGGTCCGTTGTAATCGAAGCCCGAAACCACTACCAGGCGATGATCGAGGAGTTCGCGCACAGGAGTCTGGCGCGCGGCCTCAGCTTCGCTCGATCGCTTAGCGACGAGATCGAAGTTCTGGTAGCCCGCAATGTTCGTTGAAACAATAATGCCGAGTTTCGCGAGACGATCCATCAGCGGCGCAGTGACCGTCGGGATGTGTTCTACGACGAGGCGCTTGTCCCGCAGAGGAGTTTCCTTGTCGATGGCTTCGTAGGTATCGAGAACACGGCCCAGTACTTCGTTGTTCGGGACGTGCGTGGCGTGGCGCCAGCCTAGCTGAAGCAGCTCGGAGAACAGCGCCATGAACTTCGGCTGAGGGATCTCCCAAGGCTCTTCGCCAACCGAATCGACGCGCAGCCAGTGATCGCCAAACCACGGCGTAACGCCCTGCTGGCGCGCCCAACTGGCAGGATCGGCCCGATCTGGAAGATCCATGCCCATACTGACGCGCAACGTCAGCTTTCCTTCACGCCACATGCGGACAAACGCGCGCATACCTTCGGGGAAATTACCGAGATCGCGAATGCTGGTAATACCGAGCGCGTTGCGTTCCTGCTGGCCGTGCAGGATCATTTTCTCTTCGCCTTCCGCATTCGGCACAGGAACCACTTTGTCGACGGCGTAAACGCCCGCGGGCCAATCCGGAAGCTCGCCAGACAGTTCTCCGCTCTTGTCTTTCGGAATCTTTTCGCCCATGTAAGTTTGGGCGTCTTTCGTGATGCCGGCCTTAGCCAGGGCGGCTGAATTGAACACAGCCGATCCGCGGCGATTGCGGAGTGCGACGATCGGGACATCGGCGGAGATAGAATCGAGATCTTTCCTCGTCAATGGCGCCCGCCAGCCGACACCACCAAAAACCGTCTCGCCCGGCTTGGCTTTCGCCAGCCCCTCCCGCAGGCGCTTCACGACCTCGTCGGTGCTGGTGGCTCCGACGAGATCGATGCCGCGCATGACTTTCTCTGTGAGATAGAGATGATCGTGATTGTCGGAGAGTCCGGGAATGACTTCGGTGCCTTTGAGATCCACGAGGCGAGTGTTCTTGCCCGCTCGTTTGCGGATGCTGGCGTTATCGCCAACCGCGACGTATTGGTCGCCCTTGACGGCAAACGCTTGCTGCACCGTAAAACCGGAGTCAACGGTCAGGATCTTGCCGTTGTAGAAAATCGCATCCGGTGGGGCTTCCTGTCCCAGGAGCGCCAAGCAGCACAGCGCACCCAAGAGTCCGAGATGCAGGATCCGCCTCATTTGGCATTCTTCCCCGCGTCGTTCGCGCCTTTGATGTGCTTGACGTCTTTTTCGTTTTCGGCGCAGATGTAGTCGAGAAGTTCGGTGTCCGTTTTCAGGACTTTTTCTAAAGTGAGCGTCCATGGTTTGGTGTACGCTTTGGGATCGTCCACCGTGATCGTCATGGTCATGTGGCCGAAATCCTTGCGATGGTAGCGTTCGGTCACTTTCGCGGCATCCGTGATGGGATGGCCGTGGATATCGAGCCAGCTCTTACCGTTCAATCCGATGGTTTCGACAACTAGCGTGTCGCCGTCCCAGTGCCCGACGGAATATCCATCCCAGGCGGGATCCGGATCTTCAGGAAAAGGGCGGCCGTCGAGGAAAATCTGCCGGTAGCCTTTGTTGTATTCCTTCATCACGATGAGCAAGCCGGGGGTTTGCACGAACTTGTTCAAACCGTCGTAGAGGTCCAACACCAAGCCGAGAGGGAGACAATTCGCCTTCGGCTCGGTGGCGCGCAGAGGACTGTCAAAAGGCGCGCGTTGTTTCACGATCTCCGCATATTCGGGTCGCAGTGGCATGCCTCCTGGAACTCGCGTGCTGATATCGAAGACAGCGGGCCTGAGTTTATCCGTTCGGCCGACCTCCCAAATGCCCGAGAGATCGGGCTTGCCGTCGGCCATCTTCGGCGCGGGCGCCGCGAGGTTGGGCTTGCCGTCGGTAGTTCGGGGAATCCCGGGAGTCGGGTAGTCCACCCATTGGGCGGAAAGCGACATCGACGTTGCGAGAAGACAACTTGAGAAAACAAGGACGCGTAATATTGGTCGATCCACCATGGGCTCCAGTTCAGACTTCTGTACATTGTGCGCGATTCAACACGCAGCGGATGAATTATTTAGGTGACGGCAGTCACACACCATCGTGACTGTCGTCACGGAAACTTCTCACAAGTAGCGGTTCACCGTCACGCTAGGCCACGGCTAAAGCTTCCAAAGCGCAACGATCGCGAATCAGCACCGACGATCCTTTGATGGTGATCAGCGCTTTATGCTTCAGTTCCGCGAGCGCCCTGGTCACGGTCTCTCGCGATACGCCCACGACTTGGGCGATCTCTTCGTGTGTGAGCGGGATGCTGACGCGCAATCCTTCCTCTGTCTGACGGCCCTTCGCCGCCCATTCCAGCAGGAAATGAATCACGCGCTCAGACGCGGTGCGCGACAATCCGAGCGAGCGGATATTAAGGCACGCCGAACGATAATCATTACTGAGTTGCTCTGAAATCGCGAGGCAGACATCATGATAATCGCGCATCAGAGCGCGCAGCGATTCTCGCCTGACGAAATGGACTACGCAGGGATCGAACGTTTCGGCGGACATGCTCAGCGGCTTACCGGAGATGGCGGAATCCAACCCAATGAGTTCGCCCGGTTCGGCAATATGAACAATGATAGACTTGGCATCAGATCCGGTCATCGTCAGCTTTACGCGGCCCTTGCACAGCAGATAGACTCCGCTGGAATCTTGCCCCTCCAATAACAACATTGCGCCGCGCGGATAGGAGCAGGTGTATTTTGCCGCCTCAAAAGCGTGCAGCGCGGTCGGAGAGAGAGCGCCAAGGATTCCTCCAGGCGCCGACCGGCACGAGTCGCATTGGTCGATTGTCTGTACAGCACGAAATGCAACCATGAATCCTCCCATGCGCTAGTGTCGACCAGGCATCTGAAACTTTCCTTAAAACGCCAGTGTCGTCGTTGGGAGTCCGGACGGGCTCGGTGGGGGCGCGCGTACCAGACAACGCGAGGGTTCCTGCCGGATTGGCATACGCTATTTCTGCTGCGTCACCTAAGTACTGCCGGTTAGTGGCCGTGGGACAGGGTGATTTCATTCCGCGCAGTAGTGTCGTCAGAATGAACGCGCTGCCATGTACTAACGGCCGACTCAATTCAAGCCGGTGATCGGGCCGGTGTAGCCTGTCATTTCCAAATATCCGACACCTTGCAAGGAACGCCCAAGTCGACTTGCCTCTACGTCGATCGCTCCCTCCCAATAGCTTGTTCCCGAGCGCGAATTGCTTGTGAGTTCCTGTTGGACCATCGGTGTATGTAGCGTCGCCTTGAAGCGGATTGACGGAACTTCAATCATCCATTCAATCGGATAGTTGCCACCCGTTGCTGGACTCCTCCAAATCTTGCCGGGGGTCACGGTGAAATCTTTGGCAGTAAGGTGAACCGTGCGGCCTTGCGGATCCACGTACGTTCCAGCGGAAAAGGGATCTGGCGATCCTCCTTTACGCCGCAAACGGAAGAGCATAAATTCCGAATGATCTGCGAGCTGTAAACTAAACCAGTCCCAACCGCTCTGGTCGCTTTCAAGCTGATGGCTGAAGAATTCGTGGTCCATCCAGCTGGCGCCCTCGACTGAAAAGTGTTTCCCGTCTAAAATGATTTCGCCTTTGGTGCTCAATCGCGTCAGTGAAATGTAGTGCGACGCCTTGCCGGCGCCCTCGGCCTTCTGGCTCACGCCGTCCGTGCCATGGATCACGGGTGGTTTGTCAGACGTGAGCGCAAAGTCAAACGAGAATCGCTCGGCGACGGCCTTGAGCCTCTGCGTGCCTCCGCCAGCCAGCGAAGGATCGAGGGCCCATTGAGTCTCCCAATTGCCGTTCCAAACGCGGGCCTGTTTCAAGTCCGCGCCGGCAATCCCTGGGCCGGAACGATTCAACCTCTCGGCGTGCAAAAACTGTCCGCCGTGGATGTCACTCAGCGCGAGATGGGCCATCCAAACATCGCGAACATCCCACACGCTTCCGCCGCTGGCCTGCTGAACGGCGGCTCCGTTGTCTGCTCCCCGCCGAAAAAACGTAAGCTCAAACCCAAAGCGCCGGCCGTCAGCCGTTCGAAGGTTTCCGGTGTAATACCACCACTCGGTCTGAAAGTCCGGGTGATTGAAGTGGTCGCGAGGGAATTCGAAGCGGTACCCAGGGAGCGCAAGACGATATCCGTCATGTTTCGCGCTTGCGTCAGCGGCATTTGTATTTGTCGCCAGCAACAAAGCCAACAACGCCCGTTTTACTCGCAAGAGTGAATTATTCCTCATGAATAACCTCGATCGGAATCAGGCGCGTCGCGATGCGTGCCGGATAGAGAGCGGACAAAATGGTTGCGACATAGACGATGGAAAGAGCGCTCAGCAAAACCATCACGGGCCAGTGAAATTGAATCGTCCACCCGAAAGACTGCTTGTTGATGACATGAATCAAAAGTAGCGAGAGAACCAGGCCCAACGTCACTCCCGATATATTGGCGAGAGCACCCAATAATCCGGCCTCGAACAAGAGGATGCGTCGGATTTGGGAATCGGCCGCACCCAAGAAGCGGAGCAGTCCGAATTCGCGTCGGCGATCAATGACCAGCGCGAGCAAGGCACTGCCTACGCCCGTGACCGCGACAAACACGGCCAGAGCTTCCAGAACATACGTAATCGCAAATGTGCGGTCGAAAACCTTGATGGCTTGTTCGCGCAAGGCACCGTTGCGCGCAACAGCCACCATTCGTCCCGCGAGGACGCGCTCGACGGCGCGTTGTCCATCCTCCACCGAGACGCCGGGTTTCAGATATACGGCAACATTATTCGGCTCGGCCCCGGGAAGATAGCGGAACAGTGTTTCCCGATCCATCAAGATCACACCGCGCTCACTCGAATAGTCGTAATAAATATCCAAAACGCGAAACGCGCCGACCCTTGCGCCGAGATTGAGCTTGAGGATGTCTCCCGCCTTCGTCCGATGCTTATTGGCGAAGGGCTCGCTTACGATGACGCTATCGGTCCCGATGAGTTGGCGAAACACCTTATCCGCGGACGCACCAGATAAAAACGACCGTTTGCGGCGGCGTCCGGCGATCCGTGCATCCATTCCTCCGAGTGTCGCGGCAAGCCCCTCGTAGCGAATCTCGTAGTTTCGCAACTGATCTACGGCCTCCGCTTCCGGAAGCTGAGCAAGTTGCAGAGGGATTTCGGCGGACATCGTTGGATGGCGGTCCACCCCTCCTGGAACTGCGGGACTGAGAAAAAGGTCCGCCTGCAGGATATCGTCCATCCAGACTACGACGGTCTCGCGAAAACTTCCCACCATGATGCCAACGGCTGTGAGGACGGCGATCGCAGTGGATAGCGCTCCCACCAAAACTGCTGTTCGTCGCAGAGATCCCGCCAAAATCCTACTGGCCAGGAGCGCCTCGATCCCAAATACGCGAGAGATCACTCCCGTCGTCACGTTTGCCATGACCGAGACCAATAAAGGCACAAGCAGTGCTGACGCGATGATCGAAAGAAGCGCGCACAGGTAGCCATAGATAGGCTTTCCATTCACAGCGTCCTGACGGGAAGCGACCCACGCTACAGACGCCAAGAGCAATGCGGCTGCTGCCATTCGCCAGCGATGCACGCGCGCCTGGTGCTCGCTTCGTCCCCTGGCCATGGCCTCGATCGGCGCGACGCGCGAAGCTTCCCAGGCAGGTCCGAGCGCGGATAGCAGCGCGATGCTCATCCCCATTGTGAGTCCCAGCAACACGTATTCCCACGTCAACGCGATCGGCGCCGGTCGGCTACTGAAATATAGGGATGCAACGGTGGACGCAACTAATTTAACTGCGCCTTCCGACAGAATGCGCCCCAGAACAATTCCGCATACTCCGCCCAGTAGGCCAACGCAGGCGGCCTCTCCCAAAAATCCACCGAGGATCGCGACGCGCGGAGCACCTAGCGCGCGCAGGATTCCGATCTCAAACCTGCGCCTCACGACGGAAACGGAGATCGTGTTGTAGATCAGGAACGCGCCGACCGCGAGAGAAACGTAGCTCAAGACTCGAAGATTCCACCGGAATGCTTCGAGCATGTGGCGATTCTCGTCCGTTTGCGTGCCCTGTCGCGCAATCGTGATCCCATCGGGAACGTCTTTGCGCAGCAGTTCCGTCCACTCCTCGATCGAGTGTGTCGCAGGCGCTTCGATTAATATTCGGTCGAGTCTTCCTCCCCGCCGAAGAAATCGCGTCGCTGGTGCGAGATCCATCAGGATGGCTTCGCCTGCCTGGCCGCTGACCACTCCCGCGACCGTAAAATCCGCCGCAGCATCGTTTATCAATAAGTGAATCGAATCTCCGCGTTTGAAGCCCAGTCCAGAGGTGAGCCAGACGGAATCGTCTATTCGAAGGTCCGAAGCCCCTTCTGGCGCCTCACCCGCACCCGCAGAATTCAGCGTTCCTTCCGACAAGATATCGATTCCCACAATCGGAACCGTGCGTTTGACTTTGCCTGCGATAACCGCGTAGTCCTCAATGCGCGCATGCACCTTCAAAGGATAAGGAGCCGTCGCCAAGCGCGCGAACACGTCTGCAGGAATTCCTCCGGCTGCCGTGACTTCAATGTTTGCGCTTCCTGTCAAAGTCTCCAGAGAGGAACGAAAAGAACCGACGGCGGCCTGACCTGCCAGTTCAATGGCGATTACAGCTGCTACGCCGAGTGCGACGGCCAGCACCGTAAGCGCAGTTCGTGCCCTTTCCTGCCGGAGAGGACGGAGGATTAAGCGATAGAAGAGGGCGAGCGCAGGCATGGGAAGTTACCGCCCCTCTGAGAATTGCGTCACTCGCGTCAAATCGACAACCCGCCCGTCTTGCAAGCGAACAATCGTGTCCACCTTGCCCGTGGCTTCCATGCTGTGAGTCGCCATCAGGATCGTCGTATTTCCTTGATCCGCGATGCGCCGGAGGAGCGCGAGAATCAGTTCGCTCGTGGTTGTATCTAAATTCCCCGTCGGCTCATCCGCAAGCAGAATCGAAGGTCCATTGGCGAGAGCCCTCGCAATCGCAACCCGCTGCATCTGCCCTCCCGAGAGTTGATAAGGCATTCTACTCGAGTAGGTGTCCATCTCCACCCAACTCAATCGCTCGCTGGCCAGCAGGCGTGCTTGCTTATTTCCAGCCAGCATCAGCGGAAGTTCGACGTTTTCAATTACGGATAAAGTGGGGAGTAGCTGAAAACTCTGGAATATGAAACCAACTTTTTCACGCCGCACCTGCGTCAATGCGAAGTCGCTCAGGTTCGAAGTATTGACGCCATCCAACAACACGGTTCCTGAAGTTGGAAAATCCATCGCCCCGGCCAAGTTTAGGAGTGTCGATTTTCCGCAACCGCTGCGGCCAACAAGTGCAACAAATTCCCCCGCCTGGAATTCGAGATTCACGTCGTGAAGCGCGGCAACGGGACTGCCCTCGGTTACATAGTCCTTGCTGACATGGCCCAAGTGCAGAATCCCCATAGATCCAGTCTCCCAGAACTCAATCTGCCACTGTTGATTTATTAACGCCACACGTGGTTCATCGGGACGTTGTGAACCGCCTGAGGAGCCTGGATCGCCCGCCGGACAGCAACCGCATCGTCGCGCACATGCCTGCCAACCAATCCAAAGGCGCGAGAGCTACGGCGTCTTACTTATGAACTTCGCCGACGAACTGCAGCGCGAAGTGCCGGTGGCGAAATAGCCTCAGCTTTTTATGACGGCGCTAATGCCAAACCGCGAATTTAAAGAAGTAGTGGAAGAGTTGCGCGTAATGCAGGAGTTGGGAGTTTTCGAACTCAGAGCCGTTGGACGCCAGATCAGCTTGCGCGGGACTCACCCCAACAAATCGGGTTAAAATAGAACTTTTGAAATGGGGCGGAGGTTCCGGGATCCCGTGATCTTGGAATGCCCGGCTGTTACGCTCGCACTCCCAGAGCAAGGTCATTGCGGACATGGCGCACTACCTCCCGAACAGAACTGCGATTGTCAGAGAGTGCTGTGAGATGGCCCAACTTTCGTCCGCGGCGAGGCACGGTTTTCCCATAGGGATGCAGTTTGATTTCCGGGCGCGAGCAAACAGCAGGCCAATTTGGCTCTCCAGCGTCCCAGAGATCGCCAAAAAGATTCGCCATCGCCGCAGGCCGGAATTGTGCCGTCGATCCTAGAGGCAAGCCGCAAACTGCCCGGAGTTGTTGCTCGAACTGGCTAGTTACGCAGGCATCAAGGGTAATGTGCCCGGAGTTGTGCGGGCGCGGAGCAATCTCATTGATCATCAGCTCGCCATCGCGACGGAGAAACAATTCGACGCAAACAACGCCCACGGCTTGCAGTTTTTCGAGCAAGTTCCGGGTAATTTCGATGGAACAAGTATCCACACGAACAGAGATCTGGGCGGGGGCGATTGTGAAATCAAGAACGTGATCCCGGTGCTGTTTTTCCAGCGTTCCATAGTGAGCGAACTCGCCGGCAAGCGAGCGAGCTGCCACCACCGAGAGCTCGCATTCGAAATCGACGAATGATTCGAGAACCGCAGCACGTTCACCGATAGACTTCCATGCCGAATCGACTCCACTCGGAAAACCCGCCCGATTCTCCGTGCCTGGAATTCAACCAACCCGCTATTTAACAGCTTGGACTTTCTCGGCATACGCTTGTCCCGGAGTCCCCGGGTGCGGCAAAGGCTAGCTCCTACGTGCCGGAAACCAGCCTCGGAGTCGTCACCTTACAGAGCCCGTGTGTTTTGTGGTTCGTTTTATCGCAGAGCTACGCAGTTGTTCATCAAATTAGTCGATGGACTGGTGCTCTACCAACCATTCCCTATCCCAATAGCAGATTTGCAATGAATTACTTGGTCGGGAATTCCACCACATGCGGCGTTTGACACGATCTCCCGACGGACACGCTTCGATGCAACTCGTCGGCGAAGTCTTCAAGGAATATGACGTGGCTTTAAGAACGTTCGCGCCAACATTGCTGACGCAACTCTACTTTATGCGGAATTGCGGCCGCTGTGATGTGTTTTCATGCGGCGTCGTGCTCCGCGCCGGTCACGCCTTACACCTGCGGAAGCGAGCGACGGCGCTGCGCACATGAGCAAGGTCATCAATGGGCGCCCTGCGTTCCTTGGAATACGCAAAGTTTCCGGCTGCGAGATGATCGCGGCCAGCCTCGGAGATTGCCTCCTAGATTTTAAGATATGGAAAACGATGCCGGGCAAATCCCAGCAAGCTCACCGCAGACCATAAACGAACAAGCTACCGCCTGCCGCAAACGCAACGTACTGTTTGCCTTTCACCGCATAGGTCATCGGACCCATGGCGACTTCTCCGCCGGCGTTCACGCGCCACAACATTTTTCCGCTGCGCGCATCCAACGCTTGAAACATGCCTTCTCTTCCGCCCGTAAATAGGACATCCGTCGCGGTGGTTAATATACCGCTCTGCGTGACGTCGGTCATCTTGAACTCCCACTTCTTTTCGCCGGTTACCGGGTCCAGTGCACGAACGGTACCGTATCCGTCTTCTTCGCGCTTGTTCGTGACTTGCCCGGCTCGCAATCCAGGGCGCGTGGGCTTGGGAGCGCCACCGGTGAAACGCTCGCCCTCTTGAAATTCGGGTTCGGTCTTATTGAAGGAAGCATGGACACCTTCCCATGCGTTCACGTAAAACAAACCGGTGTGCGGACTGAAGGATGGGGAGAACCAATTGGTTCCGCCACTCTGGCTGGGGTAGATGTCGGTTCCCTCGGCGGATGGCACGGCGCCCGAGGCACGCATCGGACGTCCCGCTTCGTCCAACCCCGTGGCCCACGTCACTTTCACAAAAGGCGTGCCCCGCAGATACTTGCCGTTGGTGCGGTCGAGCGCGTAGAAGAAACCGTTACGATTGCCCCAGAGCATCACTTTCCGTTGCTGCCCTTGCCAGTTGACATCGGCGAGCACAGGCACTTGCACGGCATCGAAATCGAAATCGTCATGCGGAGTGAATTGGAAATACCATTTCAACTTGCCGGTGTCGGCATCGAGGGCGACGACACAATCGCTGTAAAGATTGTCGCCGCCGCGCTTGTCGCTGTTGTAGTCCGGACCGGGATTTCCAATTCCCCAGAACGTCAAATTTGTTTCCGGGTCGTAGGCTCCCGTCACCCAAACGCTGGCGCCGCCGTGCATCCATGAATCGCCGGCCCAGGTTTCATTGCCGGGCTCACCCTTGCCTGGAATCGTGTAGAAGCGCCAGGCTTCCTTGCCGGTGGCGGCGTCGAAGGCCGCGATAAAGCCGCGAATGCCGAACTCCGCGCCCGCCACTCCGGCGATTACTTTGTCTTTGATGATGAGCGGTGCGTGAGTCATGGCGTAACCCGCGGTGGCTTTGGCCACCTCGTGGTCCCATAGGAGCTTTCCGTCGCGGGCGTCTACGGCTACAAGATGCGCGTCGATCGTCACCATATAAAGCGTGTTGCCCAGAATAGCCACGCCGCGATTCACGCGCCCGCAGCAGGGACGGGACTCTCGCACGGGCGTATAGTTATAGAGCCATTTGATTTCACCAGTGGCCGCATCGAGCGCGACGATGTCGTTCGGCGCCTGCGTCAAGTACATCACCCCATCGACAACCAGCGGCGTCGCTTCGAATTTCTCCGTGGAGCGTTGTTGGAACGCCCACTGCAATGCGAGATCCTTAACGTTGTCCGGAGTGACCTGCGAGAGAGCGCTGTAACGCTGGCCGGCGAAACCTCCGTTATACGTGAGCCAGTTTTCGGGCTCGTTCGCCGCATTCAGCAAACGATTGTAGGTGACTTGACCGTCCATGGCGCTGAGTGCGCCGAGTGCGAGAAAGAGCGCGCAAAATCGCATGATGATTTTCTCCTTTGGGCTGCGGGCCTGGGGACATCATACGCCATATCGATTCGTCGAAACGGAGCAAAACCAACATTGCCACATCGTGGCCGATGGCCACAAAGTCTAACGGCGCATTCCCAAATGCAGCTAGTTAGCCTCCATCCGTCTGACCATTCACAACAAACGTGGATGACGAATGCTCGAAGATACCGGCGCTATTTCGAAGCTTGACCAACCCGCTAACGCCAAAGATCAACGCGCTCCAGGCGCCTCAGGACCGAGCTTCGCTAAACCATCCTGTGCTTTGCGTCCGCTTTCAGATTTCGGATCGATGGCAAGCGCTTGCTTCCAGGCCTGCCGCGCCAAATTGAATTGATTCCGATTGGCGTAGATCGCTCCAAGATTGTAAAGGCCGTCGACATTGCTGGGATGATCCGCCAGCAGGCGTTTGGTTTCCGCAAGGGCGCCATCGGCGTCGCCCGAATCATAGAGCGAGCGTCCCAATTCAAGACGTGCATCCGCGTTCTTCGGATCTTTATCCAAAACCTTGCGCCAATACGGAACCGCTCCCGATGGATGTCCGGCTTGCTGCTCCAATTCGGCGAGACGCATCAGGATCGGCGGGTGCCCGGGATTACGCTTCAGTTGCTCTTCCAATGCAGCTTTCTCATGGGCCGGATCCTGCGGAACAACGACGCCCGAGGAAGCGGGAAGAGCACTCGTCGCAATCGCGCTATTTGCGGTTGAGGCGGAGTGGTGGGAATTGATCGCCCACCATGAGCCTACTACGACTGCGGCTACACCTAGCGGAACAATCGCGGTCGAAAGTTTACGGCTGCGGGATTCCATAGAAGGTTTTCGGCGCTAAAAGTAACCAAGCATGACGACCACTACGATATGTACCACCACCAGGGCGGCAAACGAAAAGCTGAAGGGGCGATGAACGACGTGCCAGAGATCGAACACCTGTTGCGAGCGCTCCAGAAACGCGGTTCTCGCGCCCAACCACGACTGTTTCCTCACCACGGTGATGATCGCTTCCAGATCTGCGTGGCTGGAGGAAAGGAATCCGCCAAGCGTCGTGATCAGCTCAGATCCATGCAACAAGCGGCGCCGCAGATGGCTCACTTGAAACGGCCGCGCGATATCCATCTTCAGCATGGTCCACAGAACGCTTACAAGATTCGATTTGCGGATTTCCTGCGCCGAAGGAAAATTCAATAGCGGTGCGAGATCTTCCGCACGAAACAACTTTTGCTCT
>CAITIX010000383.1 GCA_903892565.1 uncultured Acidobacteriia bacterium | reverse complement strand
GCTACTACGGCGGGTGCACAGCAGCGCCCATCGAAATTCAATACGGCGCTTAACGCAGGCATTTCTCCCATCACCGCGAACGCCCTACGGGCGGACGTCGCGTTCCTCGCATCCGATCTTCTAGAAGGTCGAGCAACTCCTTCCCGCGGCCTCGACCTTGCGGCCGAGTACATCGTCTCGGCGTTTCGCCGTATGGGCGCGGAACCTGTCGCGGGAGATAGTTTCTATCAAGAAGTCCCATTACGCGGGGACAATCCATATCGTTCATCGGCGAACAACGTAATCGGCGTTCTCCGTGGGTCCGACCCGGCGTTGCGGGATACATACGTAATCTTGAGCGCGCACTATGATCACAAGGGCGTGGTTCCTTCCGGCGACGATCGCATTTTCAATGGCGCCAACGACGATGCCAGCGGGGTCGCTTCCGTGTTAGAGATTGCAAACACGATGGCTGGCGCGCCGCAAAGACCGAAACGAAGCGTCCTGTTCATTCTGTTTTGCGGCGAAGAAATCGGACTCGTCGGCTCGCGCTATTACGCAAGCCATCCGCTGGTGCCGCTCGATCGCACGGTGGCACAGATCAACATGGAACAGATGGGACGCACCGATAGTCCCGAAGCTCCGCACGTGAACATGATGAACGTGACCGGCTTCGACTATTCCAGTGTGACGTCGGCGTTGAAGACTGCCGGAAAACTCGCCGAGATCGCCGTCGTTAAGAATGCCAAGGCCAGCGATCCGTATTTCCGCAGATCCGATAATGGCCCGCTGGCGGATGTCGGAATCCCGGCACACACCGTGAGCGTGACGTACGAGTACCCGGACTATCACAAGGTCAGCGACGAGTGGCAGAAGCTGGATTACGACAACATGGCGCGCGTGGATCAGGCGGTGGCACTCGCCGCGCTACAAATCGCGTCAGACGCGACGCCACCCCAGTGGAACCAGAGCAACAAAAACACACGGCGCTTTGTGGACGCGGCGAAAAAGCTGAAACCGTAACGGGCTCGTGTCTTAACTCAGGCCTTGCCCATTTCCTTGACGATTTCGCCGACGAAACCCTTCGCATCACCGAACAACATCAAGGTACGGTCCATGTAGTAGAGCTCGTTGTCGATGCCCGCAAAGCCGGGATTCATACTGCGCTTAATGACCATGACGGTCTGCGCTTTGTCGGCGTCTAGAATCGGCATGCCGTAAATTGGACTGTTCTTATCGTGACGCGCCGCAGGATTGACGACATCGTTGGCACCGATCACGAGTGCGACGTCCGCTTCCGCGAAATCAGGATTAATATCTTCCATTTCGTGCATGCGGTCGTAAGGAATATCGGCTTCGGCCAGCAGCACGTTCATGTGACCGGGCATACGTCCCGCAACGGGGTGAATCGCGAAGTCCACTTGCACGCCCTTCTTCGTGAGCATGTCGGTGAGTTCACGCAGCTTGTGTTGCGCCTGCGCGACCGCCATTCCGTATCCGGGAATAATGATGACACGGCGAGCGCTCGCCAAGATAGACGCTGCATCCTCTGGCGTAGCGGATTTCACAGGCTTCGACGATGCCGAAGCAGCCGTGCTGGT
>CAITIX010000382.1 GCA_903892565.1 uncultured Acidobacteriia bacterium | reverse complement strand
GAATGTCTTGCCACAACAATATACGTCAATCGATGTCGGAAAGATCGCGGAAATCGCTTGTGTGCTTACAGCAAGCGGAAGTTGACTTCGATGGTCGCCATGACGGGCACGGGCTTGCCGTCCTTCATGCCGGGGCGGAAGCGCCACTTCTCCACCGCTTCAATGGCCTTCTGATCCAGTCCGAGTCCAAGGGACCGCGTCACTTTAATAGATTGCGGACGTCCCTGGTCGTCGACCACGAGCGAAAGCTGAACGGTTCCCTGCCACTTGGCCTTGCGCGCTTCTTCGGAGTATTCGGGCTCGACTTTGCTCAGGATGCTGGGTGCGGAAACACCGCCGCCAATGCGATACGCACCGCCGCCGAATCCGCCGCCGGAGCCCGGTCCAACACCCGCGCCGCGTCCAGGACCAACGCCACCGCCGATTCCACTACCGATGCCGCCGCCCAGTCCGGTTCCGCTCGAGGGAATCCCGAGCTTGCTCAAAGGATCGCCCATGTTGTCCGCGATGATGTTCGGAATGTTATCCGGTGCGATGATCGAAGCCGGCATTGGCAGCTTCGGGTCCGGAGGAGGAGTCGCCGAAGGAGGAGTAAATTGCCGCGGAGCAGGTTTCGGAAGCTTGCCCTTACTGGCATCGAGCGGCATGCGAGCACCGCCTCCGCCTCCGCCACCCGACTGCGCTTTCTTCGGCGTCGCAAGATACGGGCGAATATCCGGCAGAATCATCGTGGCGGTTTGTTTGGCCAGCTGCTGCACCGGCTTGTAAGACCCGATGACAAACAGCAGCCCGACCACGCCGATGTGAATCAGAACGGAGCCCAAGCCTGCCTTCGTCTCGTTACCGGCGTAAATCGTGATCTCTTCGATCGGTACCGGCTTCGAAGTAATTTCGAGCGGGGGAAGCTTCGGGGGATTGATCAGATCCTTGATGGACCCGACAATCGTGCGATACCACGGGACGTCCAGATCCGGGGTAAGGAGGTGCTGCAGATGGATATCCGGGTCATCCATGGACGACTGCGGTTCGTTTTTCACGACTTCCTGCTCCGGCACTGGCGCGCTCCCGTTTGAATAAACCTCTACGTCTGTTTGACGTACAAACGAAATAAAGGTTGCAGTTCGCTACGGCCCACTTTACGAGCTTTCTCAAAGTCTAGCACAAGGGCTCCGGGGTGGAAGCCGGGAAACAATCTGGAAACAAGCGGCGCAGCCCTTGGGAAATTCCTGAAACTTGAATGCCGGCTATCAGTTAGCCCCCTCCGGCTGGCATACTGGTTGTTTCATGTATCACATTCTGGAAAAACGGATTGGCGAGGCTTTCGCCGCAAAAGTAGCCGCACTCTATGGGCAGAGCATCCCGGTGCAAACCGAGCAGCCGAAGCAGACGGCGTTCGGAGAAATTGCCGTGCCCGCGGCGTTCCAACTCGCGCGGCAGTTGAAGAAGCCGCCTAAGGCGATCGCCACGGAACTGGCGGAGGCCACAGGCAAGATCGATGGAGTGGGTTCTTTCGAGATCGCCGGCAACGGGTATATAAATGTCCGGCTGGATCGTGGATATTACGGCGCGGGATTGCTCGCCGGGTTTCGCGAGCCAGAGGGCGGGTTTCGCGAGACGGACGGGGCGTCCGTCGAGGCGGCAAAAATAATAGTCGAGCACACGAATATAAATCCTAACAAAGCCGCCCACATCGGGCACCTTCGCAACGCGATCTTGGGCGATACCTTCGTCCGCATGCTGCGCGCCATCGGCGAAAACGTGGAGGTGCAGAACTACATCGATAACACCGGCGTGCAAGTCGCAGACGTGGTCGTCGGCTTCAAATATCTGGAAAAGAAATCGGTCGCCGAGATTCGCGAATTGATTGCGACTACGCGGTTCGACTATCTCTGTTGGGATCTCTACGCGCGCATTTCTTCGTACTACGGCGAGCATCCCGAGGCGTTGCAGTGGCGCCGCGACATGCTGCACAGCATCGAGGCGGGCAAAGGCGCCGCGGCTACTTTCAATGACGACGCCGAGATCGCGGACCTGGTCGCCGATGCCGTCGTCAAAACGCACTTGGCGACCATGTGGCGGATCAATATTGTGTATGACGTATTGCCTCGCGAGAGCGAAATCCTGCACCTGCAATTTTGGGCCACGGCGTTCGAGCAGTTGAAAGAGCGCAAGGCCATCTATCTGGAGACCGAAGGCGAGAACAAGGGCTGCTGGGTGATGCCAGGCTCTGCGTTCCGCACTGCGTCGGAGAAGCCAAAATCCGAAGAAAATCGCGAATCCGATGGAACAGAGGATTCGGCGGATACGAGTGACGCCAAAGTGATTGTGCGCTCCAATGGCACCGTCACCTACGTCGGCAAAGACATCGCCTATCAGCTGTGG
>CAITIX010000381.1 GCA_903892565.1 uncultured Acidobacteriia bacterium | reverse complement strand
GTGGTCTTCAACCGCCTGGGCGACACCGATTGGGAGATGACCAAGCCCAAGAAGATGCGCGCCGACGGCGCCAAGGTCGACGAGATCGTCAGTAAATTGAAGCTGACTGAAATGGACCTGAATATTCCCGAGGCCGACCTGAAAGCCGCGACCGCGCGTTTCGCTTCGGTGCCGCTCACCGGCATCGTCAAAGTAATCGATACCACAGGAGCGCAGTCCCTCGAATTGCGCAAGGTGGACAAGTTCTACTATGCGAAATCCAGCGCCATTGAAGGCGTGTACCGCGTCGGCAATGACCTGGGCGACGCGCTCGGGAAAGCGGTCGACGATTATCGCAATACCAAGGTGTTTGATTTCGCGTTTAGCGATCCCACGAAGGTTTCCTTCCAGGACGGCGGCACGACGTCGACCTACGAAAAATCCAAAGACAAGTGGATGTCCAGCGGCAAGGAAATGGACTCGACGACCATTCAGGCGTTCATCGACCGACTGCGTGATCTCTCGTCCACAAAGTTCGCGGATGCGGGATTCAGCAAAGCCGCGTTGACCGTGGTCGTCACTTCGAACGAAGGCAAGCGCACCGAAACGGTGGACTTCGCTCCCGCGCCCACGGGCGGAAACTATCTGGCACAACGACGCGGCGAAGAAGGCCTCTACGAGATCTCGGCGGATGCGGTGAAGGAATTGCGCCAAGCTGCCGGCGGCATAAAACCAGCCCAGGCGGCCGCCAAAAAGTAGTCGCTGTTGTTGCCGCGGACACGAGCATGAAACAATAAGGGCTGTGTCTGATTTTGGCCCGCACCGCGCTCTCCTCACTGACCTCTATCAACTGACGATGGCGGCCGGCTATTTTGAAGCCGGTAAATCCTCTGATCGCGCGACGTTTGAGATGTACGTGCGGCGCCTTCCTCCGCAACGGAATTTCGTTCTTGCGGCGGGATTAGCGCAAGCGGTCGACTATCTTCTGAACCTCCGCTTCACGTCCGAAGAAGTGGACTACGTTCGTTCCCTGCCCCAATTCCGGAACGCCAGCCCGGCCTTCTTCGATATGCTGGCCGTGTTTCGCTTTACGGGCGATCTGTTCGCCGTTCCCGAAGGCACGCCGTTGTTCCCGGGCGAACCGTTTCTCACCGTGCGTGCTCCGGTGATTGAAGCGCAGCTTCCCGAAACGTATCTGCTGGCCACCGTTGGATTTCAATCGCTCATCGCGACGAAAGCCGCACGTTTGGCGAAAGCCGCAGGCGGCCGCAGCGTGGTGGACTTCGGGACGCGTCGCGCGCATTCTCCAGAAGCCGGTGTTCTGGGAGCGCGCGCGGCCTACATCGGCGGATGCATCGGCACCAGCAATACAGAAACCGGCTTTCGCTACGGCGTTCCCGTGTTCGGCACTGCGGCGCATTCCTGGGTGATGTCGTTCGTGAGTGAGCGCGAAGCCTTTGCGGAACTGCAAAAGCTGCTCGGCGAACAGACCGTCTATTTGGTGGACACCTACGAAACGCTGGAAGGTACGCGGCAAGCTGCTGCATTGGGACATCCCTTGTGGGGCGTTCGGCTGGATAGCGGCAACCTCGAACAGCTGTCGTTTCAGGTACGAAAGATCCTGGACGATGCAGGGCTCCACGAAGCGAAGATCTTCGCCACCGGCGATTTGAACGAGCATAAGATCCACGAATTGCTGGCCGCGCGCGCACCGATCGATTCCTTCGGCGTGGGCACGGATTTGATCACATCGTCGGATGCGCCCTCCATCGGCATGATTTATAAAATGGTGGAGATCGAAAGCGACGGCGAACACCGCTATACGACGAAGCGCAGCGAAGACAAACAAACCCTGCCCGGAGGGAAGCAGATTTTCCGCTTCCCGGACCACGACGTGCTTGGCCTCGCGACAGAATGTGTATCGTGCGCGAATGCGGAAGTGACAGCCTTGCAGCGTCCCGTGATTCTGAAAGGCAGGCTGATCGAGCCGCTACCCACTGCAACACAAGCGCGCGAACGCGCGTCGGCGGCGCTCGCGAAGTTGCCTGCCGCTTGCCAAAGCCTCTTCGAGGCGAAAGAACCATGGCGTGTGGAACTTAGCGAACAGCTCACCCATTTAGATCAGCAAGTGCGGCATGAGGCAGCATCATGAAAACCGTTTTCTTCGACATCGACACGCAGCTCGATTTTCTATTTCCTGCGGGCGCTCTCTATGTTCCTGGAGCTGAGACGATCATCGACAACATCGCGCGGCTCAACCGCCAGGCAGCCGAGCTGGGCGCGCTGGTGATTTCGACGATGGACGCGCATACGGAAAACGATCCGGAGTTCAAGACTTGGCCGCCGCACTGCGTCGCGGGAACACTCGGCCAGCAAAAGCCCGCAGCGACATTGTTAGACAAGCGCATCATCATGCCGAGTTCTGCTTGCGCGAAGGATTTCTCCGGGACTCAGCAAATCCTGCTCGAAAAGCAGACGTTCGATTGTTTTACGAATGCAAATCTGGGACGTATTCTGGCGGCAGCACAGGCGGATCGTTACGTGGTCTACGGCGTGGTGACAGAAATTTGCGTGAAGCTCGCCGCGTTCGGATTGTTGAAAACCGGTAAGCGGGTCGAGCTCGTCACCGATGCGGTGCGCAGCCTCAGCGATGCTGCGTCTGACGCAATGACACGCGAATTTACGGCGCAAGGCGGCGTACTGACGACGTCAGATGCAGTGTTCGGCGCATAGATTTGCATGAAGACGGTCTATATCGGACTCGGTTCTAATCTTGGAGATCGTGCGGCGAATCTAGGCGAAGCCCGGCGACGCATGCAGGAGATCGGCGTCCTCATTTCGCGCGAGTCCAGTATTTTTGAAACGGCGCCGCAGGATATTATCGATCAGCCGCGTTTCCTGAATCAGGTTATCCAAGCCGCAACCGACTGCCTGCCACGGCAATTGATGACGCGGCTGCTGCGTCTGGAACGCGACATGGGACGACGAAGATCCGTTCCCAAGGGTCCTCGCAGCATTGATCTCGATATCCTCTATTACGGGGATTCGCTGGTCACTATCCCGGGACTGGAGATTCCGCATCCCCGCATTCGCGAGCGTAGATTCGTGCTGGAGCCGATGGCGGAATTAGCCCCCGATCTGCGCGATGTACGACAAGGGCTCACGGTCCGCCAGATGCTCGTAACGGTTACGGATCAATCCGTAAAACGCTGGCCGTAAAACGCTGGCCGTAAAACGCTGGCCGTAAAACGCTGGCCGTAAAACGCTGGCCGTAAAACGCTGGCCGTAAAACGCTGGCCGTAAAACGCTGGCAGTAAGGCGCTGCGAAGCTTCGTCAACTCATGATTCTCAGCATGTCACCCGGCTAGGGAGTCAGCACCGGAATGCTGGTGAATGCGCCTGCCGGAGTGTAACGAATGCCGGCAACACCGAGCTGCTGGCCCCCAGGCGGCACGAACTGGATGGTCCCGTACTTGCCAGCGGCGGTTGGAAACAGATCCGTCAGCACAAACGCCTTATGTCCCTGAGAAGGTAAGTTTAAGACGGTAGAATCGAACACATTGCCATTCTGATCGCGAAGATACGCGGTGATGTTTGCCGTTCCAATGGCGCTGTTCGAGAGCGATATGCCCGTCGCCAGGCCATTTGTCTGATCGAACGCCACCAAATAATTGCTCGGAGCGCCCGTTGCCATCGGCACCAGCACCTGGCCTCCAGTCGGATTATAGCGAAAAATCAGGAAGCCCGTGACACCCGGATCCGCCGTAAAGAGCGCCCAGCCGCTCAATAGGGAACTGCCTGTGGCTCCCGTGCTCTGCAGCAGGACCGTTCCGTTGGGCAACAAAGGGGCATCCACAGAAGCTGCCGTCTGATTGAGGGGAATGTCCGTGGAAGAAACCGGCAAACTCAGAGCGGAGGCATCATCCCCGTAGAATCTTAGGTGCGCTTGCGCGGAAATCGACGAGGTGTTCACCAACTGGATCAACGTGGTCCAGCCTCCACCGGACGCGAGATCGGCCAAAACGCCGCTGCCCGTGGATGCGCCGCCCAATAACGGAATCCCGGTAAACGAGCCAGCCGCAGTTGCGCGAATTCCCAGCAAGCTGATTTGCGTACCCGCAGGAGGCGTAATTTGCAGCGTCCCTTTCTGGTTCAAAAGTTCGGCGAACTGCGCGGAGGCCACGAAGGACTGATGTCCCAGAGGAGGAATCGTCAACGATGTGTTCACCAAGGTCCTGCCATTATGATCGAGCGCCGTAACTCCTACGGTAACGGCCTGGATCGAACTGCTGGCCAGGGCAAGCCCTGTCGACAGTCCACCTGTATTGTCAAACGCCAGGGAATACGAATTGGCCGCACCGGAACTGAGAGGCACCAGCACTTCCTGGCCGGTAGGCGTGTAGCGGAAAATGAGAAATCCGCTGATGGCAGCGTCGCTCGTTACTTCTGCCGATCCCTGCAGGACGGGCCCAGTCGCGGACGCCGCGCTTTGCAGGATCAGCACGGACTTCGGACCAAGTTGCGGGTCTAAGCCCGATGCCGTCGTCCTGATCGTCCCATCGGTGGACGTGAAAGGAATAGA
The DNA here is from genome assembly GCA_903892565.1 of uncultured Acidobacteriia bacterium. Taxonomy (GTDB): domain Bacteria; phylum Acidobacteriota; class Terriglobia; order Bryobacterales; family Bryobacteraceae; genus Palsa-187. The sequence goes on along the minus strand of CAITIX010000381.1, from coordinate 2,125 downwards.
AAGCGCGTTGCCGTTATCGCCGTAAATCCTCAAGTGCGCGGTAGCGGGTGCCGCCGTCGGATTGATCAACTCAATTTGCGTTTGCCATCCACCGCCCGTGGCCAAGTGAGCACCAGACAAGCTGATCACGCCTGCTGGCGGAGGCGTACCGGGGCCGGTGCCGCCAATGCCGCCGGTTCCACTTGTGCTACCTGTTCCGCCCGCGCCGGCGCCTCCGGTGGTGCTTGCGCTCCAATTCGTGAGGAGTTGATACACATCGACGGAACCAAGTCCGGTGGCAAGATCATAACCGGCAGTGGCGTTATATCCACCCATGGTCCCGACATTCGGTACCAGTGTCGGACCGGTGCAGGCGGAATTCGTCGCGGCGGCGCCGGAAACGCAGGGCACGGCGTTGTTGCCAACGGTCACGTCGTGGAAGATCGTGGGATTCGATTTGGCCAACGCGTAAAACCGTGGATTAGGATTTCCATTTTTCGTGTTGGTGTACTGATTGATCAAGGTCATGACGCCAGCAAACGCAGGGGTACCCGCCGAAGTTCCGCTCACCAGATACGTGGTGCCTTCCACGCGGACACGATAACCGTCGTGCTCTGCGGCTGTAAACGAGACGTCGGGCAGATAGCGATGATGTTGATTCGTGGTGCCGGGATCGGACGCGGGAACGCCGGGCGCCACCTGCCAGGAAGGAGTTTGATAGATGGTGCTCACGCCGCCGCTGCCAGCCCACAATCCATTCAGGGCGTTCAGCGGGTTGATATAGGCACTCTCGTTCCATGCAACCTCGGGGATGTAGCCCAGCGCAGAAGAAACTTGTCCGGTTGTGTTTGTCGCGGACCAATATTGGCTATCTCCTCCGACTTCCAGGAATTGCGTGCCGCCAACCGCCACGCTATAGGGTGAGGAGGCCAGCCCGTTCACGCCGAAGCCGGCAGTAGCCGGTGTCGGTAGCGTTGGATCGTCGCAGCCCGCGGAACCGCTATCGCCCGCGGAAACGAAGACCGACATACCCTGGGAAACGGCCTGCTGCCACAAGTTGTTGTAGTAGGCGTTGAACGTCCCATTGTCCGCCTCGCAAGTCCCATAGCTATAAGAGATGACGGGGGCAAGATTGCGGTCCACGACGTACTGGCTGGAAAGATCCACGCCATCGGAAATTCTCGTGCTGGCCGACACCACTAACATCACATTGGCACCGGGCGCGATGCCTCCAGACCATTCGGTGTCTAAAGTTGCTTCCACGTCGTCGCCCGAGGCGATCAAAACACCTGGATTTCGTCCGTTCAAGATCACCTGGACCGAAGCCGGGGGCATTCCATAATCCGATCTAAACGCGTTCACGTCCGCCAGGCTGATATTCGAACGCGAAACCACGGCAATGTTCTGGCCGGTCCCATCGATTTTCAGCTTCGTCCACACCGGCGCCACATCGTAGATGGAGGCGAAGTCGTAGGGCGTGATCGTGTGGATCCCGCTGGCGCTGTTGTATTCGGCGCGTTTGGTCGTCTCCGTACTAACAACATGATGTTGCGGATGCGCGCGAAAATCGTGCAACGAAACAACTCCGGTAACGACCGAGGCCAATGCCGCCGGAACGGAAATATCCGTGGAGTTCGCGATATGCGCTTCGCCATTTACGGAATATTGATGTAACTCCGTGTGAAACGCCTGCTCCACCGATCCAACGGTGCCGCTAAATTCCACCGTCCGGCGGCTGTTGGCGACATAATCGACGGTAAAGCCACTATCGCGCAGCCAGCCTGTGACCGCGTCCACTTCCGCTTGCGTTGGTCCGAACTGCTCCCCGAACTGCTGCGGCGTGAGCCACTGCTGATAGCGAGACGAAGAGGGATCCTGCTGCGCGCGGATCAACTGCTCCAATGCCGCCTGCTGCTCCGGGCTGCTGGAGATCACCAACTGCATCCGCTCCAGCGGGAGGTCCGGCGCGACGCGACCGGTCTCCTGTGCGTTGCGGATCGCACGATGGGTTGAGCCGGGAATTCTGGCGTGAACGGTTTTATCGACCTGCCCCTTCACGCGAGAACGAGTTTGATCGCCCGGCGTTTGCGCGCTTGCCCGCTGCGAACAGAAGCTCGCGGCCAGGCAAAACGCCAACAGAAAGTGC
>CAITIX010000380.1 GCA_903892565.1 uncultured Acidobacteriia bacterium | reverse complement strand
CCGATCAAGATCCACATAGGAAAACAGGGCTCCCGCCTGCTGATCAGACCCACGCATCGCAATCCCCCGTGGACACTCCCGTCCAGAGGTTGAATCATGCGTCGCAATCACACGCGAGAGGGTTTTTCAGCAGCCTGCTAGAACTCAGGTGTTGGCGAAGTTTCCAAATGCGAAGCCGTCCAGGTCGCTTTGCCAGCCTAATGATACGGTGATGAAAAGTTCGGAAGGCAACGCCTCCTGCGACGCATTGATCGTAGAGCCGTACTCAGTCGGGGACGCACCGTTCAGTGTTACCTTTCTTTTTTAAGTAAATGGTTCTCTTTGGCAAGTCTTATTACTGTACCAATGGCCCGTTGAAACCGATCCCGCTCAAAGACCGAATTGGACCGAAATAAACAACAAGTTCATATATTTCACTAATTTATTGTCCAGCAAATACGGAACAGAACAAACGCCATCGTACTGCGGCACCATGGCAACTGTTTATACTCGTTCTTTCTCTAACTGCGCTACGTGGCCGAGTGGCTCGCCATCTAAGGCTGAAGGAAGCCGGGGCGATATTGAACTCAACGTAGACGGCTTCGGAAGGGATGCCACCAGTCGGACCTACAGCATGGCCAATTTGACGATTACCTATCATCTCGTTTCAATGGCTGACGCTGCCAAACTTTGATCGCGAGAGATCGGTCGCCATTGCGACGCCCCAAAGCCGTTGGCGTTCGGTCGCGCTCGCGACAACCCGCACCATTATTAGGGGACTATTTAGGGGATTAGGTTCCGATTTGATAAAATATCACGTTAACTCAATGCCTATTGGCGGACACCCCGTCCGGTTTGAACCGCCAGCCCGGAAGGGCCCCGCGTGTGCCGCCGCTCATAATGCCGCGCGCACCTAGGCCCTCGTATCGATTTCGAACGCGTCAACCTGGCGTCAACTTACACCCATGCAGGTGACCCGACAGCAAACGGTTTAGGTCTGCCTCAGGCCAGGACGCGGGAGGCGGCCTTCTTGCGGCGCCCCGTGCGGAGCACTCCGCCAACAGCGCCTACGCCGAGGAGGAATAGCGCCCAGGTCCCAGGCTCTGGGGCCGCAATAACGCTGGTGAATACGCCGGACCCGACGCTGTTGAACGTGAGAAGCCCGCTCGTGGTTTGAACCGACTGATGTCCGGGGACGCCGCCCACGACAGCGAGGGGGCCGATAGATTTCGACAGATCATAGCTCGCCAACTGCGAATTTCCGCCGAAATACACGAAATCAGCCCTGGAGCTCGACCCGAACCCCCCGAAAGAGGCCGACTCAACGTTGAAGACGTAACCGAGATCGCTCTCCGTAAGCAGACCGATTCCAGAGACGTTGATGGTTGTCAGGACAAGATTGTAAAACGTGCCCGCAAGGTACGGTGGGTGCGGAAGGGGGGCCACATATTTGGTCAATCCGACTGCCGAGACGTCGAAGCTGACGTTATTATAGTACGTTCCATTAAACGTGACGGAGCCCGTGCCTTTGTAGTCATAGTTTACGATTGAAGCGTGGACAGCGGTGGCTGAAAGTAGCGCCAAACCCGTGGCGGCGGCTGCGACGACATCCTTCACGATTCATTCCCCTATTTTCGGTGTCCGCCGACGCGCGGTTGGAGGTCTTACGATGATCCACGTCGAAACTGCCCGAGAGCTCGCGGGCTTACAACCCGAAACATAGGCTTCTGCTTCCGCCCGATGGCCTCAGGGCGGCGCTGGCCCCGGCCTGACGCTTGCTTTTTCACATCACATATTGCAAAATCTTCCGAAGGAAACGGTCTTTGCCATCGTAGGTTTTCGATCTTGGGGCGCCACGACGGATGTGGCGCTGCGGGCTTGCCCGCGCCCACGGTGAAGCTCCGGAGGTTCGCGACGGTTGCCTCGAGGGGCGCTAGATGCTCGACTTCGGAAACCCTCCCATAAGATCAATTGGTTAGGGGTTTAACGTGACCGGATTCGGCGATAAAACGCACACCCGGAGCGCCCAGCGAACACCCCCGCAGATGCCGCCTAGCGCCCCGGCATCGCCCATTCAACGCCCCGCGAGCGCCCAGGCATCTCCCAGGGAGATGCCCCGAACCTCCGCGCCCTCGCCCCTCCGCAGCCCCGGCAGGAGCGGTCGCTAGTCAGCGTTGAGTCTGATCCGCAGTTCCTTGCCGCTCCTGAAGAACGGCACGCGCTTGGCCTTCACCTGGACGGTTTCGCCGGTCCTGGGGTTGCGGCCGGGCCGGCCGATGCGGTTGCGCACGGAGAACATGCCGAAGCCGCGCAGTTCCACACGTCCGCCGCCTTCCAGGGTCTCGACGATGCGCGACAGGATCACCCCGACCGCGCTCTCGACCTGTCGCGGCGCGAGATCGGGACGTTCCGCCATAAGCCTGGCGATGAGTTCGGATCTAAGAATGCGCTGCGCCCCCGCCTAAGCTTCACCGTGGACTATTAGCCGACATGTCCCAGAGGGCCCCCAAGAGAAGGCCCATTGGGGGCAAGATTGCCGTATGGGATGGCATTGCGCAACCGGATTTTGGCGTGCTGGCGCTTTCAGCCGCTCCTTGACGCTCCAATCTGGCCTCAGGTCAGCTCGGCCCGTGCAAAAAGCGTTATTTTCAAGGGACACGGACGCAAATTGCCTGTCGGTGCCGATGCAGGGCTCAGAGCTTGCGGTCAGCATTGGGTCGGTGCTCGACAACGCAGATCAGCGATGTTGGCAAGAATACGGCGGAAT
>CAITIX010000379.1 GCA_903892565.1 uncultured Acidobacteriia bacterium | reverse complement strand
CTGCCGCCACGCGATCGCGTACGCGCGGTTGACAAAGCGCGACAGGGCCAATCCCCGTCAGCACTTCCCGCTCAGGCAGAGCGCACCTGCTCTGCCCACCCCTAATGTCCGCTCCGTGCCAGAAGCAGACATTCGCCGTGGATCGCGCACACTCATTAGGAAATCAGTATTTTATATTGAGAAAGGCTGAGTATTCGACTTAACAATTCTACCGGTTGCTAAAACTCTGGCTCCGACAAACCAATAAAATCACGGAAAGTTGCATCTTCAATAAAAAACGTCGGTGTGAGCACGAATGAAGAGGTGAGCGCCCCTCGACCGAGAGTACGCATAACATCGAGATCGATCAATTCGTCCCTTAGACCGACTGCAAGTAGGTATAAGCCATCATTACTTGACACCCTGCTCTCAGACTTGCCGCTGGCTGGGAGTGCGCGCCAGACCCTGCGCGGCAAGAAACAACGACACAACCTGATCGCGTTCAATGTTGCGAACGATGCAAACGACGCGCGAATCGCGATCGCCATTTGGCCATGCCTCCAGCTCTTCGGCTGGGTAGGCGACATGTTGTACCACTTGAATCAATACAGGCCCATCGCAACCCTGGACATTCAAAATTCCTTTGAGACGAAGCAGATCGTCTCCTCGCAGCTTGCTCAAAAGACCGAGAGACTGCGCGAACGCCTCCCAGTTAACAGGATTGGCGAACGAAAAGGTGAATGTCTCGACATCGTTGCTATGGACCGGATCGGCGTAGAATATGTTTTTCGACGGGTGACCGCTGGCGGCCAGCAGAACGTCAGGGTGCACCACACCGGACGTTACATTATGGACTTCCACGTGAGGGCTGATAGCCAAAACTGCTCGCTGCACATCAGCGAATTCCGATGACGAAACGAGATCCGATTTTGTTACCAACACGCGATCGGCAAAGACGAGTTGCCGCCTACTCTCTGCAAATCGAGAGATCGTGTTGCTAAAATTGCTGGCGTCAACAACGGCGAGAACGCCGCTCAAATATAACTGAGCGCCCAGATTGCGTTCGGACATGAATGTTTGGAGGATCGGAACTGGATCAGCCAGACCGCTGGTCTCAACGATAATTCTGGCGAACGAGGGGATAGCGCCACGGGCGCGGGCATCCAGAAGATCGAGACAACTCTGTTGTAGATCCGTCAGCACGCGACAGCAAAGGCAGCCGTTACCAAGCAGGATCGCATTCTGCCCGTCGCTCGATAACAAGGCATCATCAATGCCAATGTCTCCGAACTCATTGACAATGACTACCGAGCGCGCCGCCTCAGGCGTCTTCAAAAATGAACGCAGAATGGTCGTTTTACCCGCGCCGAGAAAGCCGGTAACGACAATGATGGGCGTTTTTCCGGCGCCTGCACGAGGTAGCTTTCGGCCGAATGAAATGGAAGTAGGGGCCGGTCGCTCCTCGAACGCCATCTTTAAAACTCCATCTCCAAGATGAAGAGACCTGCCTGCTCGCGATCGACGACATAAACAATCTTCCGTTCATCGACCAGGACGTCATTGATGGAAACGAATCCGGTCGGTGAACGCGGCGATGCCGGCGGAACGAAGGCCGCTATCTCCTTGGGCTGATACGGGTTGAAAATATCGAACGCTCGCAATCCAGCATTGAAAAACGTGCCGAGAATAATGTGTTCGGATTTCCAGGTGTATGGACCCGGCGTGTTTTCGTGAATGTTGTGAGCTCCAACACGTTTGCCACGTATACCGAGGGAGTCGGCACTAGGGGCTGGCAATGTCGCGATCGGAACCGGATTACGTTCGTCCCGGCCGTCAATGACCCACATGAGCTTCGGCAAGTCCGAGCCATCGGCCGTTATCGTCTCATCCGTCACAATAAGAAGTTGCCGCTCAAACAGCGGCAGAACGGTGTGAGTGAACCCATAGAACGGTGGCGAATTATCCCAACGCGAAACCATTTTGGGCTTCGACATGTCTGAGATATCGAGAATGATCATTCCTGCGTCGAGATAGCCGATATAAGCGCGGTCCGGGCGCTGCGGATATACATTGGTGTTATGCACGCGAAAGCCACTTTGCTTAGTGTTCATATGGTCTGGATGTCTCTCCGGCGGTGCCTCCGCATCGCCCTCGCGCAGCCCCGGCAACCACCAACGGCCGACTTCGGTCGGCTTGGACGGATTTTGTACATCAATGATGCGATAGATCTGATCGTCGTTAGGATTCCGAGGCTGATAATCCGGAGCGCCTGAACTCATATGCACGTAGCGCCCGTCGCAAAACCACAGCTGATGAACGCCGCGCGAATAAGGACCAGAAGCATCGAAAAAAGAAATGCGCTTAGGGTTCTCTGGCTTTGAAATATCCAACAGTTCGAATCCTGCGGGCTGTTGACCCACCTTCGTTTGATACGCAACCGCCATCACATTGCCGCATATCTCCAACGAATTGGATCTCATATCCTTCGTCGGCAGTTCCGTTTGCAATATCACCTTGGGCTGACGCGGGTCGGTGACATCTACGGCCGTGTAATTTTTTGGCGCCTGCCAGTGCGCAAGCCACAGAATGCGGCGTCCATCGTCTGTGACCTGAATCGACATGCCTTCGCCGAGGCTGCCGAAGCCGTCGAGCTCGTGATGAGCCAATAGCTTGAAATTCCACATTACACTTTGGGCCGCTATATCTTGTACGGAACTCGCCATTTCAGTCACCGATGCTACTGGTTCGAAGTGATATGGATGTCAAAACTAATCACCGCGTGCCTTAGCGGCTATCGGGCCCCAGCGGTCATTATCCTCCGCCGTCTGCTTCTCGAGCTCTTGCGGCCCTTCGACGATTGGCGTCAGTCCGGACATGTCGACGAGAGGAGCG
>CAITIX010000378.1 GCA_903892565.1 uncultured Acidobacteriia bacterium | reverse complement strand
TATTGGCCCCGCTGAAAAGCACCTCGGCGAATGGCAAGTCGCTTTCCATCGCCGGCCGGGGCCAGGCTTTGCTTTCAGTCAACGGTAATACCGTAACGGTTTCAAATCTGGGATCCAGCGGTCAGGATGGTGCCTATATGCACGTCGAGGACTGCGGCGACCTCCCCAAGACCAATGCTTGCTGGTACACCAACGCTCTCCAGAACGTGGACGTGGATCTTGGTGGCATGGACACGAGCTCCGATGGGAGTGGCATTTACCTGCGCTCCCGAGGCTATCATGGTACCAACCAGACGCTGGCCGTCCTGGGCGGCATCCGCATTTGGCGCACCAACGGCGTGCTGACTTTTAACAGCACTCTGCCGGTGATCGAGCCGCCAGACGCACTGCCGTCCGCCACACCGACGCCGTTCCCGATGCGGGTCCAGGTGTATGGCCCCAACGGTTTTGTGGGCAAGACCACCTTCGACGTATCCGCTTCGGGCAGTTTTACCGGCACGGGCAATCCGATTCACTTCAATGCCACGGCGTATGGCCGGCCCGCATTGGCGGTGATGTTCAGTTCCGCGATGAGCCTGACCATTGCGAATCATACCCTGACTGGCACCACCTTCCGGTTCTCGCCCGCGGATTATACGCAGGCGAGTGACCGGGGATCACTGGATTTCTCCGCGGACGAACTTCGGGGCGGACTCGACGACAACAACTCGGTGGCCGACACCACGCGGCTCACCGTAAACGGCGGCACATTCTCGCTCAACAACACAGTCCTGCGCAATGAATACCTGGCCTCGGCCTTTGAAAGTGTGATCGTCAGCGGCTACACTCCGGCCGGTTCATTCACGGTAACTAAGAGTTCGCTAGGCGGGGCTGAGGTGGGTGATGATTTTGCCATAACTGACCATCTGCAAAACGTTCCTTTGATGTTACAAACCATTGGCAATGGCGTTCAATTCAGTGTCCCGGGAGTACTGGGGGCGGAATATCAACTCCAGAGTAGTTTGACCGTGTCGGGTGGCTTCACGGATTTGATCGCAGCTCCGATGGTCTCCGCGACGGGTAACGCTTCTTTGCCGGTGGGTACCGTGAACAACATCAAGATCGAGCACGAAGGCTTCTACCGCGTGAACATTGTTTACTGATGCTTCCGGCGGGCGGGTGCCGAGCGCCCAAAGAGCACTGCCGATGGGGAATGTTTTTGGCAGTGCGGTGGGAGAGCAGGTTGGACAACTCGCCGGACGCTTTACGTTGCGAGACGGGGATACAAGCGCGCGGCGATTAAGACCAACAAGATCGTCGTCAGGAGCATTACCGTATAGTCGAGCGGCAGGCCGAAGCTACTCGCGCCACCGGCCAGCATGCAGGTGCGCAGGGCATCCACGACGTAGGTCAGCGGATTCAGGTGCGAAATGGCTTGCAGCCAGCCGGGCATGATGGCGGTCGGATAAATCGCGTTGCTCGCAAAAAACAGGGGCATGGTGAGAACCTGGCCGACGCCCATGAAACGTTCGCGCGTTTTCACGATGCACGCGATCAGGAGCGAAAAGGTGGAAAACAACGTCGCGGCCAGCACGACAATCACCACCACGTTCAGCAGCGCGAGCGGACTCCAGTTCAACTTCAC
>CAITIX010000377.1 GCA_903892565.1 uncultured Acidobacteriia bacterium | reverse complement strand
GCTTCCGCGCGAGACTCTCTGGCGGAGCTCTTTCCAGGGTTTATATTCGGGATCCTCATGGAACGCCCGCAGCGCTTCCATGCTGGGAAACCGGAAGACGACCAGTCTGGCTGGCTTCCAGTCCCCTTCGAGCGCAGCGCAGGCGCCACCGCGAACGATGTATTCGCCGCCATGTTTCTGGATAATGGGCGGCACGGCGGCCTTGTACGGTTCGTATGCCGCCGCATCAAGAATTTCAATATCTGCAATAAGATAGGCTGCCATATGTAATATTTTGCCTCGTTTTGCCCGTGCCGATCCTCGCTCTTGCGTAGGCGGTTCGAACTATATAATTCTAACGCCCAATCATGCTATCATCGAGATGGATTATTAGGAGAGGGCCTCAGGCCCCGGTAGCGCGACGGATGCACAGTTCTTCGAGGCGGACAAGTTAACCACTATGTACAATGCCTATTTCGGATTTTCGGAGGCGCCGTTTAGCTTAAGTCCAGACCCTGCCTTCTTCTATCGCAGCGAACAGCACGAAGAAGCGTTGGCGAACCTGGTGTACGGTGTGCAGGCTCGCAAGGGGTTTATCGTCCTGACGGGCGAGGTCGGCACCGGCAAAACCACCATGCTGGAATGCCTGCGCGATTACCTCGAAACGCAATACTACGAATTCGCTTTTCTCTTCAATTCCCGCATCAACTCCGATCAGTTCTTCGAGATGATCGCCTACGATCTGAACTTGCCCTGCGCGCGCACTTCCAAGACGGAAGTGTTGTTTGCGCTCAACCAGCTGCTGGTGGAGCAAGCGCAGGAAGGCCGCACCGTTGTTCTGATCGTCGACGAAGCCCACAACCTGGAATGGGAAGTGCTGGAAGAGATTCGCCTGCTGGGGAATTTGGAAAATCGCCACGGCAAGCTGCTGCAGATCATTTTGGCGGGGCAGCCGGAATTTGATCGCAAGTTGGATGCTCCCAATCTTCGTCAATTGAAGCAGCGCGTGGTGCTGCGTTGTGAGCTCGAACCGTTCACCCTGGCCGATGCCACCGAGTACATGGAAACGCGTCTGGAAAAGGCAGGCATGTCGGAACAGACGGTTTTCCCCGAAGAACTGATTGCCGATATCCACCTGCGCTCACGCGGCATTCCGCGTATCATCAATGCGATTTGCGACAACCTCCTGCTGACAGCGTTCGCGCAGGAACTGAAAGTCTGTACGCGGGAAATGCTGGATGAAGTCTGCCAGGATATGCGCCTGGAATGGCCCGGCATGCGCCGCCTGCAGCGCGTCGCGAACGAATCGTTCGACAGAAGCACGTACTAGTTCGTGCTTCCTTAGCGTGACGCTGTCTTCCCGCGATCCAGCGTGAACCGCTGGAAGAATTTCACGATCTCTTCCGACGTCCCCTCCGGATACGCGTGTCCGCCCGGATGCACTTCGGTCATCACCGGCGTTCCCACGGGAGTTCCGTTCATAGACGTCGCATACAACGAACACATCGCTCCCGTAATCTGCGATGCGCAAGGTGTCACGCTCGCGGAAACGCCGTTAATCCTTCGAGATGTTTCCATCGCGGCTGTCTGATCCGCGAAGGCCACCTGATGGTCGTTCTTCCCGCCGATGTGCAACAGCGGCTTGGGCTGCACCGGCACGGCTGTCGGACGGATGCGTCCAGCGACCACTCCATACGCGGCAAACAAACTGGGACGCTGCGCCCACAGCAAATACGTGAAGTGACCGCCGTTGGAAAATCCCGATGCATAAATGCGCGCATCGTCGATCTTGTACGTTTTCTTGAGCGAGGCCAGCGCGACATCCACCATCTTCAAGTCGCGATCGCCGTCCATGCCCGGCTCGGTTTGCCAACCGGACAAGCCGTCGCGTGTGGGGAGCCCATCGAAATACGCGATCACGGCCTCAGGCCAAACCTTCTGAAAATCCACGCCCACGTAGTTGTCCGCCGAATCGCCATGCCCGTGAAACGCCAGGATCAGCGGTGCGCTGCCGGCCGCTTTCGATGGCGCGAAAACAATCGCATGGCGTTCTACGCCATCGACCATGAACTTCATGAGCTTTTCCTCGGCGTGTGCCGCGTTCGCGCCGAGCGCAGCGGCGGCGCACATCAGGACCAGGCGATTGTTGAATCTCATAGCGTCATCTTCTCAAGTTTGCGATAAAGTGTTTTTCGTTCGATTCCCAGGATCTTCGCCGCGCGCGTCTTATTTCCATTGGTCGCGATCATCACGCGGCGGATCTGATCGGTTTCGGTATCGGCCAGCGTCTCCGTGGCGTGATCGCGCGAATCCATCTGTTCAATCGCATTCTGCACGGCTGCGGCATCGATCCGTCCGCCTGGTGCGAGGATCGTCAACCGCTCCATCATGTGCTGCAATTGGCGAATGTTGCCCGGCCAGCTATAGCCTTCCATCGCCTTCAGCCCGGACTCGGTGAGCTTCGTATCCAAGTTATAGCGCTCGTTGTAGCGTTTCAGGAAAAAATGTGCCAGCAGCGGAATATCGGCCACGCGCTCACAGAGCGGCGGCACGTTTAATCGAACTACGTTCAGGCGATACCACAAATCCTCGCGGAACTTGCCCTCTTCCACCATCTTTTGCACGTCGCGATTCGTCGCCGCGATCACGCGCACGTCGACCTTGCGCGCTTTCGCAGAACCCAGCGGACGAACTTCGCGCTCCTGCATGAAGCGCAGCAGCTTCAACTGGAACCCAAGATCGATATCGCCGATTTCATCCAGAAACACGGTGCCGTTATGCGCGGCTTCAAACACGCCCATGCGATCACGATCCGCTCCCGTGTACGCGCCTTTCAGCGTTCCGAAAAGTTCGCTCTCCAGTAGCGATGGCGCAATCGCGCCGCAATCCACGGGAACAAACGGCTGCTGCACGCGCTTGCTGTTGCGATGGATCATATGCGCGATCAGCTCTTTGCCGGTTCCCGTTTCGCCTTCGATCAACACGGTGGCATCGGTCGGCGCCACGCGCGAAAGCGTCTTGTAAATATCCACCATGCGCGCAGAACTTCCGATCATCTCCGTGGGAGGAAGATCGTCGATCGACGGTGCGTCTTCATCTTCTTCCGCCGCGCCCGCCAGCGATTTCTCGGCCCGCTTAATCGTCTCGATCATCTGCGCCATCTCGAAGGGCTTCGCCAGATATTCGAACGCGCCGTTCTCGGTCGCGGCCATCACCGTTTCCATGCTGCCGCGTCCCGTCATCAGGATCACGACGCACGCCGGATTGTTTTCGCGAGCTGCGCGCAGCACATCAATACCCGTGCGCTCATCCAAGTAAATATCCGAAATCACGATCGGATAGGACTCGGCGGAGAGCCGCGCTATGGCCTCGCGCGTCGACGACACGGCTTCCGGCGTGTAGCCTTCCAGTTCCAGCACCGTCACCATCGTGTTGCGCACCGATGGATCATCTTCCACGATCAACAACTTTTGCATGTGTTTTACGAACCGAACGTCACGAATGACGCTTCAATACCATGGTAAAGCACGAGCCCTTTCCCGGCTCGCTCGTCACTTCCATGCGTCCACTGTGGCTGGTGACGATTTGCTCTACAATCGATAGCCCGATGCCCGTGCCCACTTCACCCGACGCTTCGGCTTTCTTCGTGCGATAGAACTTTTGGAAAATGCTCTTGAGTTCCTTCGCATCCATCCCGATGCCTTGGTCCTGTACCGAGAGTCGCAGGTCTGTCCCGCGCGCGTCCGCCGTCACGCGCACATGCGTATCGGCCGGCGAGTACTTCACGGCATTCGTCAATAGATTGTAGAAAGCATACTCCATCAATTCGCGATCGCCAACCAGGGTGCCTTCGACCGGCGAATCCAGCGTCAGTGCGATGCCCTTGCGCTCCGCCAGCGGCTTCACGCGCGTCATGCAGGTATCCACAACCGATGCTGCCGTGAATTCCTCGCGTTTTATTTCCATGTGGCCGTCGGCGAGCCGCTCCACATCGAGAAACGTTTGGATCAACCGGGCGAGCCTTTTCGATTCCGAGTTGATCATCTCGCTCAACTGCTTCTGCTTCGCTTCGGGCAGCGCGTAGTTGGTCATGATCTCGCTCGATCCTTGAATCGCCGTTAGCGGCGTCCGCATTTCGTGCGCCGCCCAATGGATCGCCTGCTGGTAGCGCGATTTTTCGGATTCCGAGCGGCTCAGTTGCCGCCGCACGAAGAACACTTGAAATGTTGCGGCCGCCGCGCAGCTCAGCCACGCCACTGCGACAGGTCCGAAGTACGGGAATACGGCGCCTTGCCGAAATAGCATCACCGGCAACGCGTGCGCGAACAGCAGCAGCGCGATCGCAACCGCGTACGACATCCATCCCGCCAGCAACGCGAACGCCACGCCCGCCACTGCCGCATACAACAAGGACACGCCGAGCACGTTCACGTTCGACGCCGCTTGCAAAAACTTCCCGCCCGCCATCGTCTCGAATGCATGCGCATGCACCGCGACGCCGGGAACATTCTCTCCATACGGATTCACCAGCCTATCGCGTGCCGCAGAAAGAGCCGTCACGCCGAGGAAGACTGCCTTGCCCTCGAGCATCGCCGCATTGTCACGTATCTTCGTCGCCGAAACAATCGGCACGCCGGCTTGCAAATAGCGCACCAGCATCGCGCGTCCGCGATCTCCGCGCGCAGCGGGAATTGTCGTCGTGCCGATCTGCAGGTCTTGCGGCGATTCGGTAATCTCCTGACCCTGGAACACGCGGAATGCTTCAAGCGACAGAGCCCAGCGCCGGATTGAAAGGGGACTACCCTTGTCTGTTGCGCTCAGTCCTGTTTCCTCCAACGACACTTCGCGCGAGACGCCATCGGCGCGATCCTGCTCCGGATGCACATGCCCCAGCGCAACCGCCGAGCTCGCGAAGCGGGGCAGGGGATCTTCCCACTTACTGGTCGTGCCCGATGACGCCGCGTCGCCGATGAGTTCGCACGGCAGGATGAGGTTCTGGGTGCCGCGCAGTGCCGCTTCGAGCCGCGCGTCTTCCGCCTCATCGCCCTTGTCGCTCAGGATCACGTCGAGCGCCACAGTTTTCGGACGTACAGCGGCCAATTGGAATAGTGCGTCTGTCAGGATCGGCCGGATCTTGCGCATGCCGCCCTCGGCGCCGAGCGTCTCCTCGTCAATAGCAACCACGACGGATTGCGGCGGACGAACGTTCGAAGGCGTGACGCGCGTCAGCGTATCGTACGCGTAATTATCAATGCGCGATCCCAGCCACCCGGCCAGCGTGCCGACGACAATGCATGCGCCCAATACCGCGACGTAAGCAAGATTGCGTTTTAGGGATCCGCCGGACATTCAAGATCAAGTATACGAAGGCCACGCGCAGACAGGCTGTCAGGTGATGGTTTTGCGCGTCCGCAACAAATCGATCAACAGTAACCCCGCACCGATGTTGATCACCGTATCGGCCACGTTGAACGACGGGAACTCGTAGGTGCCGATAAAGACCTGGATGAAGTCTGTCACCGTGCCGCGAAATGCGCGATCGATCAAATTCCCGAGCGCTCCCGCGAAAATGAGCGTCAGTCCCGGACGCATCAGCGGACTATTCATGCCCCAGGCAATGCTGCGTTTCGAATCCGGCGAGCTCCACAAGAGCAGCGCGATCACCGAGAGCACGAATGCAGGCAACCCCAATAGCACCACTTGCCGGATGAGGGACGACGCGCCGGCGAGCATGCTGAACGCCGCTCCCGCGTTCTCCGCGTGCACGATGTTGAAAATGCCGCGAATCACGGGCACCAGATCCGTTTCTGAAAAAGTGTCGCGGATGTATAGCTTCGTCGCTTGATCGAGGATCACCACCAGCACGACGGCGATCGTCGAACGGATTCGCGGATTGATGCGATGTCGCAAGGCGGCTCTTATCCCAATCTGGGTCGTTCTACACGCCCATCTCGGTCAATGCCTCCGCGCACGTATCGCATACCGTGGGATATTTCGCGTTCTCGCCGATCTTCGTGGAATACTTCCAGCAGCGTTCGCACTTTTCGCCGTCGGCGCGTTCCACTGTGACCTTGAGTTCGGTGCCCGCAACCAAAACAACTTGCGAAACGATGAACAGCGCTGGCAGATCCGCCGCAAATTCCGGCAACGGAAATCCTGCGATGGTGACCTTCGCTTCGAGCGACGTGCCGATCAACTTGGCTTGCCGAGCTTCTTCGAGAGACTTCAGCACGACTTCGCGTGCTTCGAGCAACTGCGACCATGTTTCGAGCTTCGCCGGGCTCAGGCCCGACGCCAATTCTTCGGGATCCGGCAACGTGGAAAGATGCACGCTTTCCGGGGCGCCCGCGGGCTTCTGCGTATAGCTCCACACTTCTTCCGTGGTGAACGAAAGCAGCGGTGCCGCCAGCCGCGTCAGCGCGTAATGAACCTTATATAGCGCCGTCTGACCGCTGCGTCGCGCAAGGCTCTTGGTGGCCGATGTG
>CAITIX010000376.1 GCA_903892565.1 uncultured Acidobacteriia bacterium | reverse complement strand
GAATGATCCGCTTGCCCCTGACCGCCCATTCGTCCGGCCAGCGCATTGGCGATGCACAACGGGAAAGAAAAACTGGCAAATAGTCCTTCGCGCGCTAGTTCTGTGCACCGCATGGAACTGCACCAACTCCGCTCCTTCAAGGCGGTAGCCGAGCTGCTCAACTTCAGCCGAGCGGCGGAGCAGCTCCATCTCGCGCAATCGGCCCTCAGCCGCCAGATTCAGTCGCTGGAGCACGATGTCGGTGTCAAGTTGTTCGATCGTGATCGGTCGCGCGTTTCGCTCACGGACGCGGGGAAGTCGTTTTATGAGCACACCTGCAAGCTGCTCTTGCATGTAGACGTCGCGGTGACTGACGCTCGGCAGATCGCGCGCGGGTCGACCGGCGAACTCGTGGTCGGCACCGACTGGCGGGTGGACGCCCACTTCGTATCCACCGCACTCGAAGAATTTCGACGGGAGCATCCCCGCGTCGAAACCGCTGTGCGTGACGCAGGGTTCAAGGAGCAAATCGCGATGCTCCGCTCGGGAGAGGCCCACGTGGGCTTTATCGCGCATGAGTACATTGGCAAACAGAGCGAGTTGGAGTTTTTGTCGATCCAGCGCGTCTATATCAACGCGATCCTTCCCGTCGGTCACCCGTTTGCGAAACGCAAGCGCGTGCGATTGGCCGATCTGGCGAAGGAAGCGTGGATTGACTTGGCCGAAAAAGGAGCCGCCGGGTTCCGCGCGTATTTCATCCAGCAATGTCGACTCAGTGGCTTCGCTCCGCGCATGGTTATTACCGCCAGCACGCTCGACGGAATGTATGGCCACGTGGCCAGTGGCTACGGCATCACAGCATCCCCGGATCACGTTCGCCCGAGTTCTGGGCTGCCGCTATGCCTCGTTAGAACGGATTGCCCGCCGATCGAATTCGGTGCCGTCTGGCGCTCAAGCAACCAATCGCCGTTGCTAACGCATTTCGTAAACATCCTCCGTCAGAAAATCACGTCTTTGCAGGTGCAACTTAGCAATGATGTGGACCCTGATAGCAAGACCGCTAAGGCTTAGGCTATCAGCTGGGCGAACGATGTCGACTGAAGGCCAGCTAAGCGAGCGCGGGCGGCCTCGCAGCAGCGGAGATGAAAACAAAGCGGGTAACGTACACACCATTGCTCTTCACGGTAGCCCGCTTATCGTCCGTTTTCTACTACGTCCCATTACACTTGGGCGCTTACGCGAACAAAATGCTTGGTAGGCGGGCTACCGTGTATCCATCGATGCATTACAACGAGACAAACGCTAACTGCACTCACTCCCCGATGATTTTTATGAGCACGCGCTTTCTACGCAGTCCGTCAAACTCACCGTAAAATATCTATTCCCAAGGACCAAAATCTAATTCGCCATTTGTCACGGCAACGACAGTTTCACGGCCCATGATGGTTCGTTTCAGATGGGCGTCGGCATTGTCCTCTCCGTGATTGTGCGCGTACTGCGAATGCGGCTTTTCGGGCGCAAGTTTCTCCAACCACTTTTCGAAATCGGCGTGCAGCCCGGATTCGTTGTCGTTGATAAAAACAGAAGCTGAAATATGCATCGCGTTAACAAGTACAAAACCTTCCTTGATTCCACTCTCGCGCAACGCATCCTCTACTTGTGACGTGATGTTGATGAAGGCGCGACGGTGAGGCACTTCAAACCAAAGTTCCTGGCGATAGGATTTCATAGCTTACTCCTAAATGTTATTTAAATAATGGCACAGCGTAACGCCTACAGGTGCAATTGGTGAACGATGCTACAAAGGGGAACTAGCGACAACTACGAAGCAGTGGCACTTTTGATTGGTACAGAAAGTACATTCATTACTTAACGTTTTCGCGGACCATTTTCCCTATATGAGGAAAAAAAATCCGTACAACACTTCTTCGTGTTTACCCAATCCTGAATATGACCGGACTCACGTTCTTGGACCACTAGCGATAAGAGACTGAACGGGTTGTTGGTTACTACTGAGGGTGTGTGTTGGTTGGGGACTCAAGGCAAGCTTCAGACGGAGGGAAGGCCCGGCTTGGCGGGCCTGACCGGAGTCTGGAGCTTGCCGCAAAAGTTCAGCGCGATATTCTGCCGGTGTACGATAATCGATCGAGCTGTGGGGACGGCTGTTGTTGTAGTCGTCGCGGAAGGACCGGGCGACACATTGAGCTTCAAGTACGCTGGCGAGCAGTTCACGGTTTAAACATTCGTCGCGGAAGCGGCCGTTGAAGCTTTCGTTGACGCCATTTTGCCAGGGACTGCCTGGTTCGATGAAGCGGATCGTGATACCCGTCTCAAGCAGCCACCTTTGGAGGTGTTTGGCGATAAACTCACCGCCGTTGTCGCAGCGCAAGTGGCGTGGCGCGCCGTGCACTGCAACCGCCTCCTGGAGGGCCGCTACGACTTCGCGACTGCCCATCCAGTGGCTCGCCACGATGTCGAGGGCGTAGTGACTGTATTCATCAAGCAACGTCAGCATCTTGTAGGGACGGCCATTGCT